>NZ_DASQOH010000061.1:0-51705 GCF_035644555.1 Herbaspirillum sp. | reverse complement strand
ACGGCCGCGATCTTGGCGTCGTCGATGTTGCTCTTGTCGTACCAGTAGAAGCCGGTATCGATGACCTTGGGCAGCTTCTCGCCCTTGATCGCCTTGACCGCCGCTTCCACCGTCTTGTAGCCGATACCCACCGGGTTCTGGGTGATGGCGCCGGCCATCACGCCTTCACGGATCGCATCCTTCTGCTGCTTGCCGGAGTCATAGCCGATGATGACGATCTTGCGCTTCATTTCCTTGACGCCATTGACCACGCCGATGGCCGAGCCTTCATTGGTGCCGAAGATGCCCTTGATCTTGGGATAGGCCTGCAGGATGGACTTGGTCACTTCGGTGGACTTCAACTGGTCGCCCGCACCATATTGCACGCTGACCACCTTGATCTTGGGATAGTTGGCCTTGATGCGTTCCAGGAAGCCGTCGCGGCGGTCGATGCCGGTGCGGCTGGTCTGGTCGTGGGCGACCACGGCCACTTCGCCTTCTTTGCCGACCAGCTCGGCCATCTTGTCGGCTGCCAGTGCGGCGGCGGCACGGTTGTCGGTGGTGGCGGTGGTGACCGGGATGTCGCTATCCACGCCCGAGTCGAAGGCCACCACCGGGATCTTGGCGGCTTGCGCCTTCTTCAGCAGCGGGATGGCGGCCTTGCTGTCCAGGGCGGCAAAGCCGATGGCCTGCGGCTTCTTGGCCAGCGCGGCGGAGAGCATGTCGATCTGCTTGTCGACCATGGCTTCGGTCTCGGGGCCCTCGAAGGTGACCTTCACCTTCAGGTCCTTGCCGGCCTGGTCGGCACCGGCCTTCACGGCCTGCCAGAACTGGTGCTGGAAGCCCTTGGAAATGAGCGGCACATACACTTCCTGCGCCTGTGCGGCCGAACCGCCGACAGCGAAGGCCAGGCCCAGGGCAGCGCCCAGTAGTTGTTTCTTGAACACGGTAAGTCTCCTTTTGTTATCGATGATGGAGTGCCGGACATTGGCGTTGCCCGGCGGGGCTTGCATTGCTACTGCGAATACTGCTGCGGTGGCTTATGTGGATACCGGTTCAGGCGCGACGACGACGGCGCAGGATGTCGAGGTAGACCGCCAGGATGATGATCACCCCGGTCACCACCGTCTGCCACTCCTGCGCCACCGACATGATGCGCAGACCATTGACCAGCACGCTCATGATGAAGGCGCCGATGATGGTGCCCATGATGGTGCCGGTGCCACCGGAGAGCGAGGTGCCGCCGATCACCACGGCGGCAATGGCATCCAGCTCGTAACCCTGGCCCAGCGCCGGCTGCGCCGAGTTCAGGCGGGACGCGATGATCAGGCCGGCGATGCCGCAGATGGCGCCGGAGAAGGTGTAGACCGCGACCTTCCAGAAATCCACCTTCACGCCCGACAGGCGCAGCGCTTCCTCGTTGCTGCCCAGGGCGAAGGTATAGCGGCCGAACACTGTCTTGTTGAGGATGATGGAAGCGCCGATGGCCACCAGGAACAGGATCAGCACCGCATTGGGAATCGGCAGCGCCGGAATCAGGTCGCCGATCAGCGAATCCTGGGCAATGGCCGAGAAACCCTCGGTATCGTTGAAATAGATCGGCCGGGTACCGGAAATCACCAGCGACAGCCCCTTCAACAACATCATCATGCCCAGCGTGGCGATGAAGGGCGGCACCTTCAGCTTGGCGATCACCATGCCGGAGACCCAGCCCGAGAGCGCACCGAAGAAGATGGCGGCGGCGATGCCCAGCGGCAGCGGCATGCCCCAGTTGGTCAGCACCACCCCGGCCATGACGGCGCAGAAAGTCATCATGGTGCCCACCGACAGGTCGATGCCGGAAGTGATGATGACGTAGGTGCAGGCAATGGCCAGCACGCCGTTGACGGCGGTCGATTGCAGGATGCTGACCAGGTTGTCCACCTCCATGAAATTGGGCGAGGCGACGCTGAAGAACACGATCAGCAAGAGCAGGCTGGCGAAGGCCAGCAGCTTCTGGCGCGCGGCCGGGTTGAACAGGCGGGCGCGCAGGCCCGAGGAGGAAGCGGTATTGGCCATGGTAGATGCGGACGCTGCGGAATGAATGTTGTTTGCCATGATGGTTCTGGTCTCTGATAGGGGTTGGATCGCAGTGCGGCCCGACCGGCTAGTGCGCCACCGCCGGTTCGCGCTGCGTGGCCAGTTGCATGATGTTCTCCTGGGTCGCCTCGGCGCGGGTGAGTTCGCCGGTGATGCGACCTTCGCACATCACCAGTACGCGATGGCTCATGCGCAAGACCTCCGGCAGTTCGGAAGAGATCATCACGATCGCCTTGCCCTGCTCGGCCAGGGCGTCGAGGAGTTTGTAGATTTCGCTCTTGGCGCCGATGTCGATGCCGCGCGTGGGTTCATCGAAGAACAGGATGTCGCAGTCCCGCAGCAGCCACTTGGCAATCACGATCTTCTGCTGATTGCCACCCGAGAGCAGGCGCGCCTGCTGTTCCACCGAAGGCGTCTTGATCGCCAGTTGCCGCACATAGCCCTGCGCCACTTCACGCATGGCACGCTGATTCATGAAACCGGCGCGGGTGAAGCGGCCCATGCTGGAGAGCGCGATGTTGGCCTGCACATCCATGCCCACGGCCAGCCCGAAGTGCTTGCGGTCTTCCGAGAGGTAGCCGATGCCATGCGCCACGGCATCGGCCGGCTGGCGGATCACGGCCTTGCCCCCGTGGATGATGATCTCGCCGGACTCCAGCGGGTCGGCACCGAAGATGGCGCGCGCCACCTCGGTGCGGCCGGCGCCCATGAGGCCGGCAAAGCCGAGGATCTCGCCCTTGCGCAACTGAAAGCTGACATCGCGGATGGCGCGGCCGCGGTTGAGCCCGCGTACTTCCAGCACCACCTCGTTGGCGGAGGTATCCGGCGGGGTACGTTGCTCGCCCTCCAGCGAGCGGCCGACCATCATGGAAATGATGCTGTCCATCGAGGTGCCCTGCATCGGCACGGTGGCGATGTAGCGGCCATCGCGCATGACGCTGACGCGGTCGGCAATCTGACGCAGCTCGTCCATCTTGTGTGAGATGTAGACGATGCCCACGCCCTGCGCCTGCAGGTCGCGGATGATACGGAACAGTTCGGCGATCTCGGCGTTGTTCAGGGCCGCCGTCGGTTCGTCCATGATCAGCACGCGCGAATCGAAGGACAGGGCCTTGGCGATTTCCACCATCTGCTGGCGCGCCACGGTCAGTTCGCCGACCGGTGTGCGCGGGTCCATCTCCAGGCGCATGCGGGCAAAGATGGCAGCGGTCTGGCGATTCAACTGGTCTTCGTCGATGAACAGGCCGAAGCCCTTGCGCGGCTCGCGGCCGATGAAGATGTTCTGCGCCGCCGACAGGTGGTTCATCAGGTTCAGTTCCTGATGGATGATGCCGATGCCCAGCGCCTGCGCCTGGCGCGGCTCACCGATCTGCACCGGTTTGCCGTCGAGGAGGATCTCGCCGCTGTCGCACTGGTAGACGCCGGAAAGGATTTTCATCAGGGTCGACTTGCCAGCGCCGTTCTCGCCCATCAGGGCATGTACCTCGCCGGCGACCAGGTCGAACTGGCAGTTGTCCAGCGCCAGTACGCCGGGGAAGCGCTTGCTGACGTTGCGCAAGGCGATCAGCGGGGGCGCCGACGCGGTGTGTTTCGATGTCTCGTTATGTTGTTGCATGCTCACCTCGGATGCGGATGCATTGGCGGCCATGAATCTCATGGCCGTCGCGTGCGCGACTCTGCGGTCGCTGCCTGCTGCTTGCCCTCTACTGCGTTCGCCCTGTCCATGCCGGTCGGTCCGGCACTGCCGCCGGACCTAGCCGACCTGGGTGGAAAGATCGAAGATGCGCGTCATCGGCACCCATTTCTGTCCGGCCGGCGTCCAGGGCGTGGGCGCCTGGAAACGCCACATCAGTTCTTCCCAGGCGCGCACCCGGGGATCGGTATCGGTCGCCGCTGCCATTGCTGCTGCGTCGAAGACAGCGTCATCGGTCTCCATCACCATCATCATGCGGGTACCGAGACGGTAGATTTCCATGCCGGTCACCCCGTGCTGCTTCAGGTGCTGCGCGATCTCGGGCCAGATGCGTCGGTGATGCTGCTCATACTCGGCGATGAGCGCCGGGTCGTCCTTCAGGTCCAGTGCCAGCACGGTACGCATACGGGCCTCAGCTCAGGGCACGGTCGAGATGGGTGTAACCCCCATCGACGAAAATCCACTGCCCGGTGGTATGCGACGAGCGCCCCGAGAGTAGGAAAACGGCCATGTCCGCCATTTCCTCGGAGGTTGTGAAGCGCTTGCCCAGCGGGATCTTGCTGGTGATGGCGGCGAGCTTTTCCTCGGGGTGATCGAAGGTGGCGATCCAGCGTTCATAGAGGGGCGTCATCACCTCGGCCGGGATCAGCGCATTCACACGCACGCCGTCGGCCAGCAATGCCGCAGCCCATTCCCGGGTGAGTGACAGCTGCGCGCCCTTGGAGGCGCAATAGCCGCTGGTATTGCCCTGGCCGGTGAGCGCGGTCTTGGACGAGACATTGACGATGGCGCCGCGCGTAGCCTTCAGGTGCGGTACGCAGTAATGGGCCATCACGTAGTAATGGATCAGATTGCGTTCCAGCGAAGCGACGAACTGGTCGCGGCCGGCGTCCAGGCCGACGCTGTCGTTGACGCCGGCATTGTTGACCAGACCGTCCAGACGACCGAAGCGCTGCACCGTCTCGGCCACGGCCTGGGCACAGCGGGCTTCGTCCTGCAATTCCAGCTGGAACAGGGTGGCGCGCGGCTGCAGCGCGGTCAGCCGGGTCCAGAATTGCGGCTCCGGTTCGCTACGCGCAAAGACCACCGGAATGGCGCCTTCGGCGGCCAGTTGCATGCTGATCGCCGCACCAATGCCGGAGGCACCGCCGGTCACGATGACGACCTTGTCTTGCAGGTTCAGATCCACTTCAGTCTCCGTAATGTTTTATATTATTTCCTGGTGCCGCCACTTGCCTGCGGCTAGCCGCGAAAGCGGTACTGCTCCAGCGACTCCGGTTTCATCTCGATCGAGAAGCCAGGCAGGCTGGGCGGCATGTAGGCCGCGTTGCGGATCACGCAGGGATCGACGAAATGCTCATGCAGGTGATCCACGTATTCGGTCACGCGTCCTTCCTTGGAACCGGAGATGCACAGATAATCGATCATCGACAGGTGCTGTACGTATTCGCACAGACCCACGCCGCCGGCATGCGGGCAGACCACCTTGCCGTACTTGGCGGCCATCAGCATGACGGCCAGGATTTCGTTGACGCCACCCAGACGGCAGGAGTCGATCTGCACCACGTCGATGGCATCGCGCATGATGAACTGCTTGAACAGCACGCGGTTCTGGCACATCTCGCCGGTGGCGACCTTGACTGCGCCGATGCCTGCACGGATCTTGCGGTGACCTTCCACGTCATCCGGGCTGGTCGGTTCCTCGATGAACCAGGGCTTGGCAAATGCCAGCTGCTTGACCCAATCGATGGCCTGATCCACTTCCCAGACCTGATTGGCGTCGATCATCAGATGACGCTGCGGGCCCAGCACTTCGCGGGCGATGGTGACGCGGCGCTTGTCGTCGGCCAGGTCGCGCCCGACCTTGAGCTTGACATGGTTGAAGCCCTGGTCGATGGCTTCCTGGCACAGGCGGCGCAGCTTGGCATCGTCATAGCCCAGCCAGCCGGCCGAGGTGGTGTAGCAGGGATAGCCTTCCTGCTGCAGGACACGCAGGCGCTCGGCCTTGCCCCCTTCCTTTTCGCGCAGCAGGGCCAGGGCTTCGTCGGGGGTGATGCAATCGGTGATGTAGCGGAAGTCGATGGTGCGTACCAGCTCCTCGGGCGTCATGTCGGCCACCAGCTTCCATACCGGCTTGCCTTCAGCCTTGGCCCACAGGTCCCAGGCGGCATTGACCACCGCACCGGTGGCCAGATGGATGGCGCCCTTGTCCGGACCGATCCAGCGCAGCTGGCTGTCGGAGGTGACATGACGCCAGAAGCGGCCCATGTCGGCAGCGATCCATTCCAGCTCCAGGCCGACCACCAGATGTTCCATGGCGCGGATGGCGGCGCAGCAGATTTCATTGCCGCGACCGATGGTGAAGGTCAGGCCGTGGCCTTTCAGTTGCGGATGGTCGGTATCGAGGATCACATAGGCGGCGGAATAGTCCGGATCCGGATTCATCGCATCCGAGCCATCCAGCGATTGCGAAGTGGGAAAGCGCACGTCCAGCACGCGCATGGCGGTAATCTTGGTCATCGGTCTCTAGCGTAATGCCGCTGCGGTCCGGGTCGCGCCCTGGGCGCTGCCTCTGCTGCCGCTGGCCGGCGGGGCGGAATGGCCACCCATTGTCATCGTCTCCGGGGACAGGCCCCTCTTTTTATTCACAAATAAAATTTAATTTTATCTGTGAGCGACAAAGCATAACCTTGATTATCCTCTTATTGCCGGGCCGGCCCGATGAAGTTTCGGTATCGATCGATATCGATTTGTGGATGTCCTGCCCACAAGGGAAATAGACATATGAAAAATATTTTTACACATAAAATGTGTCCCATCCCGAAAATCCCCTACAATCCGGCCCCAGAACGTCGGGAATCGCGCCCGCTTTCCCCTTCCGCCTCCCGCCCGCCAACATGACCCAGGCCGCCATGCCCAGAACCAGGAAAATCCAGCCCGCCGACGAGCCCGCGATGCAGCCCGCCGCCACCAACGATGACGACAGCAGCAGCGGCAAGACGCGCTATGCGGCGCCGGCGCTGGACAAGGGCCTGGACATCCTGGAACTGCTGAGCCGCTCGGAGCAGATGCTGACGCTGAACCAGATCTCGCGCCAGCTGGGTCGCAGCGTCAACGAAATCTTCCGCATGGTGGTGACGCTGGAGCAGCGCGGCTATCTGATCGCCGACAACGATCATTACCGGCTGTCGCTGAAGCTGTTCGAACTGGCGCACCATCACCAGCCGATCCGCTCGCTGGTCAGCACCGCCCTGCCCCACATGCGCGAGCTGGCCAACCGTTCGATGCAATCGACGCATCTGACGGTCTACGAGGCGGGACGGGTGATCGTGGTGGCTCAGGTGGACAGCCCCGAACGCTGGGCCTTCGGGCTCAAGGTGGGCGCGCTGGTGAGCCTGACGGATACGGCTTCCGGCCATGTGCTGCTGGCCTTCCGCGACCACGCCGAACAGGCCAGCATGCTGGCCGCGCACGTACGCATGGATGGTGAACAGGAGATCGAGACGGCACAGCTGATGCGGCAGATCGAGGACACCCGCAAGCGCGGGCATTCGCGCATGGAGAGCCGGCAGATCCGGGGCGTGATCAACCTGTCCTATCCGGTGATGGGGGCCAACAACCGCATGCTGGCTGCCCTCAACGTGCCCTATATCGAACGCATCGACAAGAAGGTCAATCCCAGCCTGGACGAGGTGCAAGGCATCGTCCAGGAGATTTCGGCGCGGCTGTCGCGCCTGATGGGCGATTCGAGTTTCGGTTCCTGAACCGGCCTCAGCCGGCGAAACGTACTTCCGGCAGGCCGCGCACACCCGTTTCCGGTACTGCGAACAGGGCGCCGGCCAGCGCATCCTGCTCGCGCTGCTCGGCGGTCATGCCTTCGTGGGCGGACGTGACGAACAGCGTATCGAGCGCCGCGCCACCGAAGGCCACGCAGGAAGGCTGGGCGGTCGGCATGTCGATGATGCGATCGATGCGGCCATCGGGCGCGAAGCGTACCACCCGCGCCCCACCCCATTGCGCATTCCAGACATGGCCGTCGGCGTCCACGGTGGAGCCATCGGGTCCGCCCGGCTGCTGCGCCAGGTCAGCGAAGACACGCTGGTTGGCCACGGTACCGGAAGCCGGATCATAGTCGCAGACCATGATCTTGCCTTCCATGGAATCGCAGTGATACATGCGCGTGCCATCGGGACTGAAGCAGATGCTGTTGGAAATGGCAATGCCCGGCAGCGGCAGGCGCTCCAGGCTCAGGTCGGCATTGAGACGATAGAAGCTGGCGATGGGCGCGCGGCCGGCGTCCTCGTTGAGGGTACCGAAGACGAAGCGGCCCTGACGGTCGCAACGACCGTCGTTCAGGCGCGTGGTCGGCAGGTCATCCTCGATGCGACAGATCGGCGTGACGGCACCAGTGGTGAGGTTGAAAAAAGCCAGACGCGAGGCCAGTCCGATCAGCAGGCGGTCGGGATCGGCAGTGAAGGCGAAACAGCACAGCCGCTCCGGCATCGGCCAGCTGCGCGTGGCGCCGCTTTGCGGATCGTGGTTCCACAGCCGTGAAGCGTGGATATCGGTCCAGAAGACCGTTTGCGAGCGTTCGCACCACAGCACACCTTCGCCCAGTTCATGATGTCCGTCGACCAGCAATTGCGCATTCATCGGATTTCCGCCCGCAAATCAAGTAAATGAAATAAACGATATAAAACAATATCAGTGTCCCGGCCACGCCCTTGTGCGCCGGCCACAAGACAAAAAAGGGTGGGCTTGCGCCCACCCTCAACTACATCAAGACCACCTCAGGAAGGATTACAGATACTACTGGATCGTTACATCAGAACGAGTGGGCGATACCGAAGTAGCCGCCGTTCTGCTTCAGGCCCGAAGGACCGACGTTGCCGCCGTTTTCCAGTGCGTGGGTGGCACCAGTGCCGTTACGAACGGTACCGATGTCAACATACAGCAGGGTGCGCTTGGACAGGAAGTAGTTGATACCGGCCATGTACATGTTGGCGGTACCACCACCGTTGCCGTTACCCGCAGCGTCGACGCTGGCATTGTTGGCGTTGACGTGGAACCAGCCACCGACCAGCTGGAATTGCGGAGTCACGTCATAGTTGGCGCCGATCCAGTAGTGGTTCGCGCGGTCCGGTGCACCGGCAGCTGCAGCATTGGCGCGCAGGTTTTCCCAGCCCGCGAACATCTTCAGCTTGTCGAACTTGTAGGTACCGCCGACGATCAGCTCCTTGGAATGGCTCCAGATGTCGCTGTAGTTGCCGTTGGCGTCACGCACGGTGTCATAGATCACGCGCAGTTCCAGGCCGTTCTTCTGGTAGGCCAGCGAGATGCCGTCCTTGCGGCCATCGCTGCTGCCGGCGTTAGGCACGCCACCGCTGAACGAACCCGGCTTTTCGCCCAGGCTGGTCTGCAGGTTGACGGTGAAACCGCCCATATCCGGGCTGTTGTATTCGATGATGTTGCTGGCGCCAGGCCAGTTGCGGCCGTTGACCAGGCTGGCGGTGCCGATGGCCTGCTGGCCGGTCGGATCCAGGAACCAGACATCGTTGTTGATGAACAGGTTCTTACCGAACTTGACGGAGCCGGCGGTGGCCGAAGACAGGCCGACGTAGGAGCGACGATTGAACAGCGCGGTACCGTTGCTGGTATCGGAGCCGTTGAAGCTGCCCTTGGTCGAGTTGAAACCGGATTCCAGCAGGAAGAAGGCATTGGTACCGCCGCCCAGGTCTTCCGTGCCCTTGAAGCCGATCATGCTGGTGCCCCATTGGTTGTTGGCAGCGCTCCAGCGGGTACCCTGGCCATTGCTACCGGCATTGGTCAGAAAATCGACGCCGGCCACGACGCGACCGTAGATGGTGACACTGCTTTGCGCCTGCGCCTGTGCCGAGAACGCTCCCATCAGCGCGAGCGCGCACAGGGTCTTTGCTCCAATAAAGGATGGCTTCACTTGCTTCATGAATAGTCTCCGTGGATATTGCCGTTTAAATTTTTGTCGTCGGTGGGCTTGGTCGTGCAGCGTTGCACTTCAGACCCCTTGAATCCTGACGGACTCCTGACGGTCTCCCAACTTTTTGTTTTGATGCTGCCCGACCTTCTCTTCTTTCATTCCGGCCCTATGGTCGTTGTCCTGTACAGTCCGGAATGTGGCTAGATACTAAGTATTCGGTTCATGTCTTTCCAATGAAATCTTTAGCAATTCCGATATGCGATTTGATATCATGAATTTCTAAGAAAAAAATCATTGAAAAAATTTAGAACACCGTCCCCGGAGACTTATGAAAAACAGTGACCCGAACTGGTTTCTGCGGGCGCGATTGAAGACCCGCCAACTCCTTCTGCTGATCGCCCTCGACGACACCCGCAACATCCATCGCGCCGCCAGCGAGCTCAACATGACGCAGCCGGCCGCCTCCAAGCAGTTGAAGGACCTCGAAGACATGCTCGGCGTGTCGCTGTTCGAGCGCCTGCCTCGCGGCATGCGGCCCACCATCTATGGCGAGGCCATGATCCGCCATGCGCGCATGGCCCTGACCAGCCTGTCCAAGGCGCATGAAGACATCGTGGCGCTGAAGTCCGGCCTGTCCGGCCAGGTCGATGTGGGTGTGATCCTTTCGCCGGGCATGGCCCTGCTGCCGCCGGCCATCGCCCGCGTCAAGGAACAGGCGCCAATGTTGCGCATCGGCGTCGAAGTGGAAAGCAGCAACATTCTGCTCTCGCGCCTGCTGCACGGCGAGCTGGACTTCATCATCGGCCGCATCCTCGACGAGGAAGCCCGCAGCGGCCTGCTCTACGAGGAACTGGCCGACGAGCCGGTGTGCGCCGTGGCGCGCGTGGGACATCCCTTCCACACCCGCGACGACCTGACCCTGGCCGACCTCGCCGGCGAGGCCTGGATCATGGCGCCCAAGGGCAGCATCCTGCGTGCGCGCTGCGACCAGATGTTCCGCGAGCAAGGCCTGGCGCCGCCCTCCAACGTGGTCGACACCACCGCCATCCTGTTCATCACCAGCCTGTTGCAGCAGACCGATTTCCTCTATGCGATGCCAACCGAAGTGGCACGCTATTACACCCAGGCGCGCCTGATGGACATCCTGCCCATCGAACTGCCCTGCCGCATGGCCGGCTTCGGCATCATCACGCGCCAGGACAACCTGCTCTCGCCGGGTGCCAACCTGGTGCTGCAGGCCATCCGCGAAGTGGCCAAAATGATCTACTGAGCCGGCATCTCGCCAACCCGGGCATTATGCGGCGCCGGGGTCGCCGGACTGCGCCGAGTTTTATTAAGAAATGTAAGGAAGAGTAAGCCGATCTGAAAAATCAAAATCAAGGCCTGCTCGAAACAATTTCAGGCGCATCAATTAATTAAAAAATCGCTGTAAAAAAACAACACTTCAATCTCTCAAAAAACTAAGTTTTTCCGAGTTGTATGACAGACCTCTCGACTTTTCAGCGCGACAGGAAACAGACACAAAAAAAGAGTCGCCATTTGGCGACTCTTTTTCATGCTCCCACCGCAAAAGCGGAGGCAGGCCGGCATTAGACCCAACCAGCATCGACAATGAATTCCTGCGCGGTACACATTGCACTGTCGTCAGCGGCCAGGAACAACACCATGCGCGCCAGGTGCCAGGGCAGCAGATCCTCCTGCAGGCACTGGTTGCGGGCGATGGCTTTCTTGCCTTCTTCATCCAGCCATAACTTGATCTGACGCTCGGTCATGACCCAACCCGGCGTGACCGTGTTGACGCGGATCTTGTGCGGACCGAGGTCGCGCGCCAGGCCACGGGTCAGGCCCAGGGTCGAGGCCTTGGCCGTGGTATAGACCGGGAAGCCGCCGCTGGACTGGTGCCAGCTGATGGAACTGAAGTTGATGATGGAGCCACCGCCACGCCGCTTCATGCCGTCCACCACCGCTTGCACGGCGAAGAAGGATGGGCGCTGGTTGATGGCGATGCGGTCGTTCCAGTACTCCAGGGTCACGTCTTCCAGCTTGTGACGTTCGTCATTGGCGGCGTTGTTGACCAGCACATCGAAGTCACCAAGTTCGCCCTGCAGGTCGGCAATGGTCTTCTGGAATGCCGGGATGTCGCGCAGGTCGCAGTGGCGGAACAGCGGCTTGGGATAGCCGGCGCTGGACAGCTCATTGCACAGTGTCTCGCTGGCTTCGCGGGCGATATCGACGAAGGCCACGTGGGCGCCCTGTTGCGCGAAGGCTTCGACGATGGCCGCGCCGATGCCGGTGCCACCGCCGGTGATGAAGACGCGCTTGCCCTTCAGGCTGGGGAAGGTCGCCAGCTGCACGTTCTGGGGAGTGTTGCTCATGAGGTTTCCTTGCTGGCCGGTGTCATGCCGACACCGGCGCTGTCTTGTCGTGATGGATCAGTGCGAGTGCTTGGGAACGGCGGCACCGCGGCAACCGACCAGGAAGTCGAAGTCGCAGCCTTCGTCGGCCTGCAGCACACGGTCCACGTACAGGGACTGGTAGCCGCCGGCCATTTCCGGCTTGCGTTCGGCCAGTACCTTGGCGCGTTCAGCCAGGCGGCGCTGCATCTCCTCCTCGCTGATGTCGAGCTGCAACTTGCCGGCATAGGCGTCCAGTTCGATGAAGTCACCGTCTTGGACGATGCCCAGCGGCCCACCAGCGGCCGCTTCCGGCGCCACGTGCAGGATCACGGTGCCATAGGCGGTGCCGCTCATGCGGGCGTCCGAGATGCGCACCATGTCTTTAACGCCGGTGGCCAGCACCTTGGGCGGCAGGCCCATGTTGCCCACTTCGGCCATGCCGGGGTAACCCTTGGGACCGACATTCTTCATCACCAGCACGCAGGAGGCATCGACATCGAGGTCCGGATCGTTGATGCGTTCCTTGTAGTGCGCGAAGTCTTCGAAGACCACCGCGCGGCCGCGATGCTTCATCAGTTCGGGGGTCGCGGCCGAGGGCTTGAGCACCGCGCCGCGCGGCGCCAGGTTACCGCGCAGGATGCAGATACCGCCATCTTCGATCAACGGCTTGGCCAGCGGCCGCACCACTTCATCGTTATAGATCGGCGCATCCTTGACGTTGTCCCACATGGTCTGGCCGTTCACGGTCAGCGCATCGGGGTGCGGCAACAGGTTCGCTTCGCCCAGGCGACGCAGCACGGCGGGCAGGCCGCCGGCGTAATAGAACTCTTCCATCAGGTAGCGACCCGAGGGCTGCAGGTCCACGATGGTCGGGGTGCCACGGCCGATGCGGGTCCAGTCTTCCAGTTCCAGGTCCACGCCGATGCGGCCGGCGATGGCCTTCAGGTGGATCACGGCATTGGTGGAACCACCAATGGCGGCATTGGTACGGATGGCGTTCTCGAAGGCCTTGCGGGTCAGGATCTTGGACAGCGTCAGACCTTCCCAGACCATGTCGACGATGCGCATGCCGGACAGGTGCGCCAGCACATAGCGGCGCGCATCGACGGCGGGAATCGCTGCATTGTGCGGCAGCGACACGCCCAGCGACTCGGCCATGCAGGCCATGGTGGAAGCGGTGCCCATGGTGTTGCAGGTACCGGCCGAGCGCGACATGCCGGCTTCGGCGGCCATGAAGTCGTGGATGGTGATCTCGCCAGCCTTGACCTGCTCCGACAGTTGCCACACCACGGTACCGGAACCGATGTCACGGCCCTGGTGCTTGCCGTTCAACATCGGGCCGCCGGTCACGACGATGGCCGGCACGTCGCAGCTGGCCGCGCCCATCAGCAGAGCCGGGGTGGTCTTGTCGCAGCCGGTCAGCAGTACCACGCCGTCGATGGGATTGCCACGGATCGATTCCTCCACGTCCATGCTGGCTAGGTTGCGGGTCAGCATGGCGGTCGGGCGCAGGTTGGATTCGCCATTGGAGAACACCGGGAACTCCACCGGGAAGCCACCGGCTTCGATGATGCCGCGACGCACGTGTTCGGCGATCTTGCGGAAGTGCGCATTGCAGGGCGTCAGTTCCGACCAGGTGTTGCAGATGCCGATGACTGGTTTGCCCTGGAATTCGTGATCGGGGATGCCCTGGTTCTTCATCCAGCTGCGGTACATGAAGCCGTTCTTGTCGGCAGTGCCGAACCAGCCGGCCGAGCGCAGGGTGCGGCTCTTGTCTTTTTTGTCGCTACTCATTGTTGAATTCCTGACTGAAGAAAACGAAAGGATCTGGTGGTCCCGAATGCAAAAGGCGGGCAACCCTGCCCGCCCTGCTCATCCGGATTACTTGTTCTTGTTGTAGACGTCGAAGCAAACAGCCATCAGCAGCACGAAGCCCTTGATCATCTGCTGGTAGTCGATGCCGATGCCCATGATGGACATGCCGTTGTTCATCACGCCCATCACGAAGGCGCCAATGACCGCGCCCATCACCTTGCCCACGCCACCGGAGGCGGAAGCGCCGCCGATGAAGCAGGCCGCGATCACGTCCAGCTCGAAGCCCAGACCGGCCTTGGGAGTGGCGGTGTTGAGGCGGGCTGCGAAGATCAGGCCGGCCAGCGCGGCCAGCACGCCCATGTTGACGAAGGTGAAGAAGGACACGCGTTCGGTCTTGATACCGGACAGCTTGGCCGCCTTCTCGTTGCCGCCCACCGCATAGACACGACGGCCCAGGGTGGTGCGGCTGGTGATGAAGGTGTAGAGCACCATCAGCGCGAACATGATGATGAGCACATTGGGCATGCCGCGATAGGTCGACAGCAGGTAGCTGAAGGCCACGATGGCGGCAGCGAAGATACCGTTCTTGAGCAGGAAGAACAGCACCGGTTCATCTTCCATGCCGTGCTTGGTCTGCTTGCGGCGACCGTGCAGCTTGACCAGTACCAGCACCACGGCAGCGACCACGCCCACGATCAGGGAGGTGGTGCGGAAGGTGGTGTTGCCGGTCAGTTCGGGGATGAAGCCGGAAGACAGCATCTGGAAGGTCGGCGGGAACGGGCCCAGGGACTGGCCCTGCAACAGGGCCAGCGCCATGCCCTTGAAGACCAGCATGCCGGCCAGCGTGACGATGAAGGACGGAATCTTGAAATACGCGATCCAGTAGCCCTGCGCCGCACCGATCAGGCCACCGGCGATCAGACAGACGATGGAGGCCGGCACGAAGCCCCAGCCATAGTCCACCATCAGCACCGCCGCCAGCGCGCCGATCAGGCCCACCACCGAACCCACCGAGAGGTCGATGTGACCTGCCACGATCACCATCAGCATGCCCAGCGCCATGATGACGATGTAGCTGTTCTGCAGCACCAGGTTGGTCAGATTCAGCGGACGCATCAGCGTGCCGTCGGTCATGATCTGGAAGAAGGCCATGATGGCCACCAACGACATCAGCATGCCGTATTCACGCATGTTGTTCTTCAGGAAGCTGCCGTAGTCCTTCTTTTCGGCGGCGCCACCGGCGACGGCCGGCTTCTTGCTCACGTCAATGCTTTCCATTGTCTTGCTCCTCTGGTGCTCTCTGGTCTTTATGATAGTTGCCGCCGGTTTGGCTCCGGCTTGGTGTCAGGTATTCAGGCGGCCCGGGACAGGCCAGAATCGTCGATGCGCTTGTTGCGCATGATGGCGCGCATGATGTTTTCCTGGCTGGCCTCGGCCTTGGGCAGATGGCCCACGAACTGGCCTTCGTTCATGACGTAGATGCGGTCGCACATGCCCAGCAGCTCCGGCATTTCCGACGAGATCATGATGATGCACTTGCCCTCGGCAGCCAGCTTGCTGATGATGTTGTAGATCTCGAACTTGGCGCCCACATCGATGCCGCGTGTGGGCTCATCCAGGATCAGCACTTCGGGTTGCGAGAACAGCCACTTCGACAGCACCACCTTCTGCTGGTTGCCGCCGGAGAGGTTGACCACCTTCTGCAGCACGCTGGAACAGCGGATGCGCATCTGCGCCTTGAAGTCGGCGGCAATCTTGTACTCGCGCGCCTCGTCGATGACGGTACGCTCGGAAACGCCGCCCAGGTTAGCCAGCGAGATGTTCTTCTTGATGTCCTCTTCCAGCACCAGGCCGTCGCCCTTGCGGTCTTCCGTGACGTAGGCGATGCCCTTGTCGATGGCTTTCTGGATGGTGGACAGGTCTGCTTCCTTGCCATGCAGGAAGACCTTGCCACTGATCTTCTTGCCGTAGGCGCGGCCGAAGATGCTCTTGGCCAGCTCGGTACGGCCAGCACCCATCAGGCCGGCGATGCCGACGATCTCGCCGGCGCGTACCGTCATGTTGACGTCCTTGATGGCCAGGCGGTCGCTGTGCAGCGGATGGTGCACGCGCCAGTCGCGCACTTCGAAGATCACGTCGCCGATCTGCGGATCACGCTGTGGATAGCGGTCGGCCATCTCGCGACCGACCATGTGCTGGATGATGCGGTCTTCGCTGATGGGTTCAGCGCGGCAGTCGAAGGTATCGACCGTGGTGCCGTCGCGCAGCACGGTGATGGAATCGGCCACCTTGGAAATTTCGTTGAGCTTGTGCGAGATCAGGATCGAGGCAATGCCCTGGCGCTTCAGTTCCAGCAGCAATTCCAGCAAGGCGTCCGAGTCGCTTTCGTTGAGGCTGGCGGTGGGCTCGTCGAGGATCAGCAGTTTGACTTCCTTGGAGAGCGCCTTGGCGATCTCGATCAGCTGCTGCTTGCCCACGCCCAGGTCACCGACCTGCGTCTGGGGCGATTCCTTCAGGCCGACCTTGGCCAGCAGTGCCTTGGCGCGCACATAGGACTGCTCCCAGTCGATCACGCCGCCACTGGCCTGCTCGTTGCCGAGGAATAGGTTTTCCATCACCGACAGCAGCGGCACCAGTGCCAGCTCCTGGTGGATGATGATGATGCCCAGGTGTTCGCTGTCGCGGATATCCTTGAAGGCACGCACCTCACCCTTGTAGACGATGTCGCCCGAGTAGCTACCGTGCGGGTACACGCCCGAGAGTACCTTCATCAGCGTGGACTTGCCGGCGCCGTTCTCGCCGACGATGGCATGGATCTCGCCTTCGCGCACCGCCAGGTTGACGTTGTTCAACGCCTTCACACCCGGGAAGCTCTTCTCGATGCCGCGCATTTCCAGAATGTTGCTCATGATGCTGACCTCTCTTCTACCGGTCTTGCGACGCTCTGCCAAGCCGGAGTTTTTATCTCGTGTGCATTGCCGCTATGCAAGCACATCTTCCTGAAAGTATTAGTCCCGCACAGGGCGGGACTATGCTGATCTTGTGTGTATGCGTATTGCGAAAGATTCAGCGGGCGGCGCGGAGCAGATGCCATCGACGCCGCCCGGATGGTGCTTACTTCAGCTGGGCTTCGGTGTAGTAACCGCTGCCGACCAGGATTTCCTTCCAGTTCGACTTGTCGACCACGACCGGCTTCAACAGGTAGGACGGAACGACCTTCACACCGTTGTTGTAGGTCTTGGTATCGTTGATCTGGGGCTGCTTGCCACCCAGGACGGCATCAACCATGCCGACCGTGACCTTGGCCAGTTCGCGGGTGTCCTTGAAGATGGTGGAGTACTGCTCGCCACGGATGATGGACTTGACCGAAGGCACTTCCGCATCCTGACCCGAGACATACGGGAACGGCTGTTGCGGGGTACCGTAGCCCACGCCGCGCAGCGAGGACAGGATGCCGATGGACAGGCCGTCATACGGCGACAGCACGGCATTGACCTTGGCATTGGTGTAGAAGGCCGACAGCAGGTTATCCATACGGGCCTGGGCGGTAGCCGGGTCCCAGCGCAGGGTCGCGACCTTGTCCATGCCCATCTGCTTGGAGCGCACCACCAGCTTGCCGCTGTCGATGTAGGGCTTCAGGACCGACATGGCGCCGTTGTAGAAGAAGAAGGCGTTGTTGTCGTCCGAGGAGCCGCCGAACAGTTCGATGTTGAACGGACCCTTGCCTTCCTTCAGGCCCAGGGCCTTTTCCAGCGACTGCGCCTGCAGCACGCCGACCTGGAAGTTGTCGAAGGTGGCGTAGTAGTCGACGTTCTTGGAACCACGGATCAGGCGGTCATAGGCGATGACCTTGACGCCCTTGTCGGCAGCCTTCTGCAGCACGTCGGTCAGGGTGGTGCCGTCGATGGCGGCAATCACCAGCACCTTGGCGCCCTTGGTCAGCATGTTCTCGATCTGGGACAGCTGGTTGGGGATGTCGTCTTCGGCGTATTGCAGGTCGGTCTGGTAACCCTTTTCCTTGAGGACCTTGACCATGTTGTTGCCGTCGGCGATCCAGCGTGCCGAGGACTTGGTGGGCATGGCCACGCCGACCAGGGCCTTGCTCTGTGCGCTCACCTGTGCGCTGATGGACATGAGGGTGACGCCCAGGCCGAGTGCGATCCCGGTCAATACCGATTTGATTTTCATGCTTCGAGTCTCCAGTCTCTATTTATGGAATGGCGTGTTGTAGTTATCTCTAAAACAGCGCCGCGATTTCTGATGAATGTCATGCAGAGCAACTGTTTTGCGGGCTCTACATTAATTGCTTTACCAATACATTTCTAATGATTTTTTGAGCGTAATGGATATATTTTTCGGTATAACTCCCTCTATGTAAAGTTATCTTAATTAAGCTTAAAAAATCCCGCAGAAGCCCCGACTGGCGCGGCTTTCGCCGATCCGGCCGGTTTGCCGCGCAGGGCACCCAGGGAAATGACACGTTGCGCCACGCAAAAGACGAACAACAGCGCGCCGATGAAGATCTTGGTCCACCAGGAACTGAGGCTGCCATCGAAGGCAATGAGGGTCTGGATCACGCCCAGGATGAGCACGCCGGTGAGCGTGCCGGCCACATAACCATAGCCGCCGGTGAGCAGGGTGCCACCGATGACCACGGCCGCAATCGCGTCCAGTTCCACACCCTGCGCATGCAGTCCGTAGCCGGACAGCATGTAGAAGGAGAACAGCAGGCCGGCCACCGAGGCGCAGAAACCGCTGAAGGCATACACCAAGACCTTGGTGCGCGCCACCGGCAGGCCCATCAGCATGGCCGAGCTTTCGCTGCCACCGATGGCATAGACGGCGCGCCCGAAGCGTGTGCCATGCGCCATCCAGATGGCCACGGCCAGCACGATCAGTGCGATCACCACGCTGGGCGAGATGAACAGGCCGGCGAACTCGATGCGCGTCTGTGACATGGCCGTGAAGAAGGGATCGTCGATGGTGATGGAATCGATACTGATGAGGTAGCACAGGCCGCGCGCCAGGAACATGCCGGCCAGCGTGACGATGAAAGCCTGCAGCTTGAAGTAGTGGATCATGGCGCCCATGGCGGCGCCGAAACCGGCCCCCATCAGCAGCACCGTGGCGATCACCAGCAGCGGCGGCCAGTGCCAGTGCTGCAGCAGAAAGGCCGCCACCATGGTGGTCAGCGCCAGCACCGAACCGACCGACAGATCGATGCCGCCGGACAGGATGACGAAGCTCATGCCGATGGCCACCACCAGCAGGAAGGCATTGTCGATGAGCAGGTTCAGCATCACCTGCGGCGCCAGGAAACCGTCGTACCCTGCTGCTCCTGCAAGCAGCATGATCACCAGCAACACCACGGTTACCATGGAGGTAAACCACGGCGCATGGGAAGCGCGCCGCAAGGAAGAAACGAGCATCATGATTTTGACATCCTCAACATGCGACGGAATTGCGGCGACTGCGACAGGCAGACCAGGAACACCACGATGGACTTGACCACCATATTGACCTCGGGCGGCACCCCCAGCGAATAGATCGTATAGGTCAGGGTCTGGATGATGAGCGCGCCGATGACGCTGCCCACCAGGCTGAACTTGCCACCGGCCAGCGAGGTACCACCCAGGGTGACGGCCAGGATGGCATCGAGTTCCAGCAGCAGGCCGGCGTTGTTGGCGTCGGCGCTCTTGATGTTGGACGCGATCATCAGGCCCGCCAGCCCGGCACAGGCGCTGCAGAACATGTAGACGAAGAAGATCAGGGCCGCCGTGCGGATACCGGCCAGGCGCGAGGCCACCGGGTTGATGCCGACCGATTCGATGAACAGGCCCAGGGCAGTCTTCTTCATCAGCAGCGCCAGCAGCAGGAACATCCCCACGGCGATGTAGAGCGAAAACGGCAGGCCGAACAGATAACCACCGCCGAGGAAGAAGAAGGGCTTGTAGTAGACCGTCACGATCTGGCCATCGGTGAGCAACTGCGCCAATCCGCGCCCGGCCACCATCAGGATCAGCGTGGCGATGATGGGCTGCAGTCCCAGCCCGGCCACCAGTACGCCGTTCCAGGCGCCGCACAGCAACGCCGCCCCCATCGCTGCGACCAGCGCCCAGACCATCGGCACATTGCTGACGTATTCCGGCACACCGTTGACCACCACCATCTTGCCGCCGATCAGGATCGCCGCCACCGCGCCGGAGATGGCGACCACCGCACCCACCGAGATGTCCACGCCACGCGTGGCGATGACCAGGGTCATGCCCAGCGCCGCCAGCATCAGCGGCGCGGCACGGTTGACGATATCGATCAGCGCGCCATACAGGTGGCCGTCCTTGAT
This sequence comes from Herbaspirillum sp., assembly GCF_035644555.1. Taxonomy (GTDB): domain Bacteria; phylum Pseudomonadota; class Gammaproteobacteria; order Burkholderiales; family Burkholderiaceae_D; genus Herbaspirillum. The sequence goes on along the minus strand of NZ_DASQOH010000061.1, from coordinate 31,444 downwards.
CTCCAGCTTGAAGAAGCCTGGCACCAGCAGGAAATCGATCAGCAGCAGCAAGGCCAGCGCCGCCAGCGGGCGCACCAGCGGATGGCGCAGCAGCACCCCCAGCACCGGCACGCTACCGGTGGTGGCGCTGTCGGGAATCAGTTTGGAATCCATGGAAGCACTCATGCGGCCTCTCCCGCGATGACCTGCAGGACCGTCTGCTCGTCGAGTTCACCGCGACGGTATTCTCCACAGGCGCGACGGTCGCGCAGCACCAGCATACGGTCGCTGCAGCGCAGGACCTCGGGAATCTCCGAGGAAATGAAAAGAATGGCCATGCCCTTGCGGCACATGGCGATGACGAAATCCATGATCTCCTGCTTGGCCCGCACGTCGATACCGCGCGTGGGTTCATCCAGGATCAGCATGCCCGGGTCGGTCGCCAGCCAGCGCGCCAGCAAGGCCTTCTGCTGGTTGCCGCCGGACAGCAGGCCGATCGGGGTTTCCAGGTCGGCAGTCTTGATGCCCAGCCATTTCACGTAATCGCTGGCAATCTGGTTCTGGCGCTTGCGCGGCAGTACGCGGAACAGACCCTGCCTTGCCTGCAGCGCCAGGATGATGTTTTCGCGCACCGACAATTCCAGGATCGCGCCTTCCTTCTTGCGGTCTTCGGAACAGAAGCCGATGCCGGCCGCAATCGCATCGCGTGGCACATTGAGTTTGACGGCGCGACCTTCGATGCGCAGTTGCCCACTGTCGGCACGGTCGGCGCCAAACAGCAGACGCGCCATCTCGGTCCGTCCCGAGCCCAGCAGGCCGCACAGGCCATACACTTCGCCGCGCCGCAATTCCAGGTCCTGCGGCGCCAATACGCCACGCCGACCGAACCCGTCGGCCTGCAGGAAGACTTCGCCCTGCTCTGCCGTATCGGCCGACAGCCCCGCGGCCAGGGCCTCGGCACCGGCTTCGACCTTGCGATGATCGACTGCGGTCACGCCCACCATCTTGTTGACCAGCTCCAGGCGCGACAGGTCGGCGACCAGGTATTCGCCTTCGCGTACGCCATTGCGCAATACCGTGATGCGGTCCGAAATCTCGTAAGTCTGGTCCAGGAAATGGGTCACGAAGAGAATCGCCATGCCCTGCTCGCGCAGGCGCCGCAGCACCTTGAACAGTTGTTGCACCTCGGCCTCGTCCAGGCTGGAGGTGGGCTCATCCAGGATCAGCACCTTGGCCGATACCGACAGGGCACGCGAGATCGCCACCATCTGCTGGATCGCCAGCGGATAGGATGACAGCTGCGCCGCCACATCGATATCGATCTGCAATTGCTGCTGCAGCAGCAGCCTGGCTTGTGCATGGACGCTTTTCCAGTCGATCCGACCGAAGCGCTTGGGATAGCGGCCGATGAAGATATTCTCGGCCACCGACAGATTGGGACACAGATTGACTTCCTGGTAGACCGTGCTGATGCCCAGCGCCTGGGCCTCCAGCGTGGAAGCCGGCGCAATGGCGCGGCCATCCAGTTCGATCTTGCCCTGATCGGGCTCATGCACGCCGGTGAGTACCTTGATCAGCGTGGACTTGCCTGCGCCGTTCTGTCCCATCAGGGTATGCACTTCCCCCGGGAACAGCCGCAAGCCGACATCGGTGAGCGCCTTCACGCCCGCGAATGCCTTGTGTACACCACTCAATTCCAGCATGGGACGCGCCTGCGCCCCGACAGACATCGTCATCGCAACTCCATCAAAACCATCGCAACACCTCATGCGCCAGCGTGCGCACCAGGCCCGGCCGGCAGCACACCCGTCCGCCAGTCCGGGACGGGTGCGCTGCCTTCATGCCGATCTCAATACTTGCGGTTCGGGAATTCCTTGGCCGCCACCTCGGCCGGGAACACCCCTTCCTGGGTGGTGATGCGCTTGGGCACTTCCTTGCCGGCCTTGATGTCCTTGGCGATCTGCATCAGTTGCGGGCCCAGCAGCGGGCTGCACTCGACCGTCACGTTGAGCTTGCTGGCCATCATGGCTTCGAAAGCACCCTTCACGCCGTCGATGGAGATGATGATGATGTCCTTGCCCGGCTTCATGCCGGCCTCTTCGATGGCCTGGATGGCGCCGATGGCCATGTCGTCGTTGTGAGCGTAGAGCACGTTGATCTTCTTGCCCTCGGCCTTGAGGAAGGCTTCCATCACTTCCTTGCCCTTGGCGCGGGTGAAGTCACCGGTCTGCGAGCGGATGATCTTCAGGCGCGGTTCGCTCTTGATGATTTCCTCGAAGCCGTTCTTGCGATCGATGGCCGGAGCCGAACCGACAGTGCCCTGCAGTTCGACGATGTTGATGTCGCCTGCCGGCATGGACTTGGCCTTTTCCAGCAGCCAGCGACCGGCGCGGCGGCCTTCTTCGACGAAGTCCGAACCGATGAAGGTCACGTACAGCGACTTGTCGGTGACATTGACGGCACGGTCGGTCAGGATGACCGGGATCTTGGCGGCCTTGGCTTCACGCAGCACGGTTTCCCAGCCCGATTCCACCACCGGCGAGAAGGCGATCACGTCCACCTTTTGCGCGATGAAGGAGCGGATCGCCTTGACTTGGTTTTCCTGCTTCTGCTGGGCATCGGCGAATTTCAGGTTGACGCCGGCCTGCTTGGCGGCTTCCTTGATCGATACCGTATTGGCGGTGCGCCATTCACTCTCGGCGCCCACCTGGGAGAAGCCCATGGTCAGCGGTTTGTCGGCAGCGAAAGCCGAAAGGCTCATGGCGCTGCTACCCAGGCTCATGCAAATGGCTGCGCCCAGAAGCGCTCTTCTTTTCGAGTTCATTGTCAGTCTCCGTTGGCAGGGAATTGTGGACTTCCCTTTGTTGTATGCGTGGGTTGCGCTGCGCCGGAATGCGTTTGATTTATAAGTATGAAGTCGGGAAGCGGCGCGGTGCGGCTGAAATCCTGGACGACCCTGTACTCCCTGAAGGCCGTGAAGTCCCTGATTCGCGCTCCATATTAGGCAAGCGACCAATAGGTATCCAATGAATTTTTAATGTTTTTCGATACCGTTTCGCACATCGTTGAGCTGAAACCTCGCACAGGCGCGTGTCACCGGCCCAGGCCGGACGGCCCTTGCAGGGCGCTGCGCGGGGCGCGCAATTTTGATATCGTTTGCGATGTTTTTTTCATTATTCCCTATCGGAGGGCGGTGATAGGATCAGCCAGATTTTTTTAGAAGCGCAAGCCTGAAGACCGAGCGCGAATCCACGTGAGCCCACTCCTTCTTCCTGCCGACGACTTCGCTGTCCCCACGACGGGACGCCGCACCACCGCAACGCTGATGCGCGCCGCACTCCATAACAAGATACGAGACACCATGCCATCCCGAGCAACCGATGCCAACCGCGCAGGCTCCAAGGGGCTGCCGGAAATCCATACCCTGCAATCAGGGCGTCAGCGTCTGCACGTGCTCCCCACGCTGGGTGGGGCATTGGCCGGGTGGGAATGGCAGCGCGAGCGCAAGTGGCTGCCGCTGCTGCGCCCCTGGAGCGCCGACCCGGCGGCCCTCTACGCGACGGCCTGCTTCCCGCTGCTGCCCTGGTCCAACCGCATCACCGGCGGCGGTTTCGATTTCGATGGCAAGCATTACCCGCTGCAGCCCAACCGCGCTGGCGAACCGTTTCCCATCCATGGCGACAGCTGGCGCCAGGCCTGGAGCATCGTGGCCCAGAGCGAAGACCGCATGACCCTGGCGCTGGACTCGGCGCGCTGCGACGGCAATCCCTATGTCTATCATGCGCGCCAGGTGCTGACGCTGCGCGAGAATGCACTGGAGATCGAACTGCGGGTGACCAATACCGGCGAAGAGACCCTGCCCTATGGCCTGGGCCTGCATCCCTACTTCCTGCACGACGCTCACACCCGTCTGCAGTTCCGCGCACGCGGCGTATGGCTGTCCGGACCCGATCGCATCCCCACCGGTTTCAGCCGCCAGTTGCCGGCCGGCTGGGACTACAACCGCCCGGCGCTGTTGCAGGGCGGCCTGATCGATAACTGCTTCGAGGGCTGGGACGGCCTGGCCATGATCGAAGACCCCACCCGCGGCCTGCGCCTGCAGATGCACACCACTGACCGCAGCGGTTACGTGCTGATGTTCCGGCCCAATGGCCTGCCGTACTTCTGCCTGGAGCCGGTGACCCATCCCATCGATGCCTTCCACCAGCCCAACCAGCCCGGCCTGATCGCGCTGGCCCCGGGCGAAGACATGGTGCTGCTGACCCGCTTCACGGTCTGCGACATCGCCCAGGAACAGGCGCGCAGCGAAACGAACCATACCAGCCTGGCGCGCTGACGCCCGGCACCGAACATGACGACTCACCAAGACATCCAAACAGACTGCGCCCTGATCGCCCTCGACTGGGGTACTTCCTCGCTGCGCTGCTACCGCTTCGACCGCAACGGCCAGGTGATCGAGCGCCGCGCCCATCCCTGGGGCATCATGAACCTGCCCGCCGTGGAGCATGGCGAGGACGCGCACGCGCCCTATCGCGTCGCGCTGCAAGCCGCCTGTGGCGACTGGCTGGAGGCGGCACCGCAGGCGCCGCTGATTGCCGCCGGCATGGTCGGCAGCAAGCAGGGCTGGCGCGAAGCCGCCTACCTGAACGTGCCGCTCTCGCCCGACCTGATCGGCAGCAAGCTGACCGAGGTCGATACCGGCCTGGGCCGTCCGCTGTGGATCGTGCCGGGCCTGCTGCAGACCTCGACCCTGCCCAACGTGATGCGCGGCGAGGAAACCCAGGTCATCGGCGCCCTGCAGACACGCCATGAACGCGAGCTGCTGATCGGCCTGCCGGGCACCCATTCGAAGTGGGTGCGCGTGGTCGCTGGCCGCATCGAGCATTTCGATACCTTCATGACCGGCGAGGTCTATGGCGCCCTGTGTGCCCACACCATCCTCGGTCGCACCATGCACAAGCCCGATGCCGCCGATGATGCCGCCTTCCTGCGCGGCGCGCGCGTGGCGCTGGCGCCGGAAGGCAAGAGCGGTGTGCTCTCCAACATCTTCAGCAGCCGTACCCTCGGGCTGACCGGCGAACTGGCAGCAGAGGCACAGCCGGATTACCTGTCGGGCCTGTTGATCGGCCATGAACTGGCCGCGCTGAAAACCCTGTACCCGGCCCAAGCGCCGGCCATCGTCCTGATCGGCGACGCCGGTCTGTGCCGCCGCTACCAGCTCGCGCTGGACCTGTTCGGGCTGGGACCGGTCAGCCAGGCCGACGCCGCCACCGAAGTCGGGCTGTGGGTGCTGGCACGCCACGCCGGACTGGTCGCCTGAGGCCAAGGTCGTCACCATCAACCGCATCACGGAAGAAAACATGCAACTCCAGACCCAACGATTCAACGACGCCCTGCGCAACACCGGCATGATCGCCATCCTGCGCGGCGTGCGTAATGCCGAGGCCGAAGCCATCGGCGCGGCCCTCTATGACAGCGGCTTTCGCATCATCGAAGTACCGCTCAATTCGCCCGACCCGCTGGTGAGCATCAGCGCCCTGCGCAAGAGCCTGCCGGCCGACTGCATCGTCGGCGCCGGCACGGTCTTGAAGCCCGCGCAGGTGCAGCAGGTCAAGGATGCCGGTGGCGAACTGATCGTCATGCCCCACAGCGATGGCGCCGTCATCCGCGCAGCCCGTGATGCCGGCCTCTACAGCGCACCGGGTGTAGCCACCGTGACCGAGGCCTTTGCCGCCCTGGACAACGGTGCCGACGTTCTCAAGATGTTCCCGGCCGAACAGCTGGGCCCCCAGGTGGTCAAGGCCTGGCGTGCCGTCATCTCGCGCGACATCGCGCTGCTGCCGGTGGGCGGCATTACGCCCGAGGGCATGGCGGTGTTCCGCGCAGCCGGTGCATCGGGCTTCGGCCTGGGTTCGGCCCTGTACACCCCGGGCCTGTCAGCCGAGGAGGTACGGCAGCGCGCGGTGGCCTTCGTCAGCGCCTGGAAGGCGCTGGCCTGACACCTACACCACGGGATTCATCGTTGCAACAGATCGCATCGCGATCATTTTTCGCCTGAACAGATTAAACGCATAACCGGACAGAACAATGAAAATCACCAAGATCACCACCTTCATCGTGCCGCCGCGCTGGTGCTTCCTCAAGATCGAGACTGACGAAGGCATCGTTGGCTGGGGCGAGCCCATCGTCGAAGGTCGCGCCCATAGCGTCTCGGCCGCCGTGGACGAACTGGCCGACTACCTGATCGGCAAGGACCCGCGCAATATCGAAGACCACTGGACGGTGCTCTATCGCGGTGGTTTCTACCGTGGCGGCGCCATCCACATGAGCGCCCTGGCCGGCATCGACCAGGCCCTGTGGGATATCAAGGGCAAGGCCCTGGGTGTACCGGTACACCAGTTGCTGGGTGGCGCAGTGCGTGACTCCATCCGCGTGTATTCCTGGATCGGCGGCGACCGTCCGGCCGATACGGCTGCGGCGGCCAAGAACGCAGTGGCACGCGGCTTCACCGCCGTGAAGATGAACGGTACAGAAGAACTGCAATTCATCGACAGCCACGACAAGATCGAACTGACCCTGGCCAACGTCCAGGCCGTGCGCGAAGCGGTCGGCCCCAACGTGGGCATCGGCGTGGACTTCCACGGCCGCGTACACAAACCCATGGCCAAGGTATTGATCAAGGAACTGGAGCCGTACAAGCTGATGTTCATCGAAGAGCCGGTGCTGTCGGAGAACTACGAAGCCCTGAAGGAAATCGCCCACCTGACCTCGACCCCGATCGCCCTGGGTGAACGCCTGTATTCGCGCTGGGACTTCAAGCGCATCCTCTCCGAGGGTTACGTGGACATCATTCAGCCCGACGTCTCGCACGCCGGCGGCATCACCGAGACCCGCAAGATCGCCATGATGGCCGAGGCCTACGACGTGGCGCTGGCGCTGCACTGCCCGCTGGGTCCGATCGCCCTGGCCTCCTGCCTGCAGGTGGACGCCGGTAGCTACAACGCCTTCATCCAGGAACAGAGCCTGGGCATCCACTACAACGAAAGCAACGACCTGCTGGATTACATCCGCGACAAGAATGTGTTCGCCTATGAAGACGGCTACGTCAAGATCCCGCAAGGCCCGGGCCTGGGCATCGAGATCAACGAAGAATATGTCCGTCAGCGCGCCGAAGTCGGCCACCGCTGGCGCAACCCGATCTGGCGCCACAAGGATGGCAGCTTTGCCGAGTGGTAATGCAGTAAGCCAAACCATCCTCCTCGGTAGTCCCTCAGCCCGGTCCAGCGCAAGCTGGCCGGGCTTTTTTTCGGTCGTACGGCTGAAGCGACTGGCACGGGCCGGAAGATTCATCTACCAAATCGATGGAGTTGATCTGAATATTCCATTTAACAGATGAATCAAATGCTGGCAAAGTCACGCTTTTTGATTTTTCCTGCAGGTTCTTCATGACGCCCGGCACCTCTCCCCGCTCCACTTCCCCTGCCGAATCCGTCCGCAGCCGTAACGCCACCCGCGCCACGATGGCGCAGTTCTTCGTCAACGGCGCCACCTTCGCCACCTGGGGCGTGCTGATTCCCTCGGTGAAGGAGCGTTTCGCGCTGTCCGACGCGGTACTGTCGCTGGCCATGCTGGCCGTGGCCGGGGGCGCGCTGCTGACCATGGGCCAGTCCGGCAAGTGGATCGCGCGCGTCGGTAGTGCCCGTGCCCTGCGCCAGGTCGGCATCCTGTATGCGGCCACGCTGTTGCTGATCCCGCTGGCACCGCAGTTCTGGATGCTGGTGGCGCTGCTGCTGGTGTTCGGCAGCGCCATGGCCGCCTTCGATGTGGCCATGTCGGTACAGGCCGCACTGGTGGAGGGCCAGCGCACGCGGCCCATCATGTCCACCCTGCACGCCATGTTCAGCATCGGCGGCATCGCCGGCGCGGCGCTGGGCGCCCTGCCCGGGCTGTCGCCGCTGGCCCATGCGGCGCTGGTCGGGGCCGGCACGCTGGCAGTGGCCTTGTCCATCGGCCCCTTCGCCCTGCCCGACGCCACGCATGACGAGACCACGGGCGCTGGCGGGGCCGATGGCCGGGCGCGCCGCATGGTACTGGTGCTGGGTGGCATCGCCTTCCTGGCGCTGGTATGCGAAGGTGGCATGTATGACTGGGCGGCGGTGTACATGCGCGACGTGGCGCAGTCGCCAGCGGCCTGGGTCAGCTACAGCTATGCGGCGTTTTCCACCGGCATGGCGGCCGGACGGCTGACCGGCGACCGCATCCGTGCCCGCATCGGCGGCCTGCGCACCCTGGCCTGGAGCGGCGCGGCCGGTGCCGCCGGCATCGCCCTGGCGGCGGCCTGGCCGGTACCCCTGGCCACCATGGCCGGGCTGCTGCTGGCGGGCCTGGGCATTGCCAACCTGATGCCGATCTTCTTCCTGGCTGCGGCCCGGGTACCGGGCATGGCGGCCGCCGAGAGCATTGCCGCCGTGGCGCGCTTCGCCTATGTGGGCATGCTGCTGGGGCCGGTCTTCATCGGTGGCGTGGCCGAACATCTGGGCTTGCGGGTCAGCTTCGTGGGCGTATCGCTGGTGATGGTGGTGGCGGCACTGTTCGGCGGCAAGGCGGTACGGCGTTTCATCTGAGGGGCTGCCCGGCCGGCATGCTAAGGTGGCGGTCCCTGCCGGCTGACGCGGGGCACCATCGCGATGTGCTGCCCGCCTTACCGGCCTACCCATTGCCACTGAATCAGGATGACGCAAACCATGAGCCCCGCCCCTGCTGCACTAAGAATCGACAACATCGAATTCAACGTCACCGACATCGCCCGCAGCAAGACTTTCTACGGCAGCGTATTCGGCTGGACCTTCACCGACTACGGCCCGACCTACACTGAATTCAGCGACGGCCGCCTCAAGGGTGGCTTCACCACCGGCGAAGCAGTGCGCCCGGGCGGCCCGCTGGTGATCCTCTACGGCGACGACCTGGATGCCATCCAGGGCCGCTTGCTGGCGGCCGGCGCCGCCATCACCCGCCCCACCTTCTCCTTCCCGGGCGGCAGGCGTTTCCATTTCAGTGACCTGGATGGTTATGAGCTGGCGGTCTGGTGCGCCGAATAAATTCCCTGCAGCGGTAGCGGCCAAGTCACGCCCTTCCCTGCTCCCGCGCCTGTTCCATCAGCAATTCGAGAAACGCCGCCGGTGCTGCGTCGAGCACCGGTGCGCCATTGCGGGCAGCACCCTTGTGGGTGACCACCAGCTCCCAGCACAGCTCCACGCCGCGCAGGTTGACCGTGGCCAGCTTGCCCCGGCGCGAGCGCACCACGTCGCGCGGCAACAGGGCCACGCCCAGTCCGTGCACCACCAGGTCCAGCAAGGTCACCAGATCGCTGACCTCGAAGGCCAGGCGGCGCCGCAGGCCGGCTTCGGCAAAGCCGCGATCCACCAGGGCCCGCGTACCCAGGCCAGTCTCGAAATCGACGAAATCCTCGCCGGCCAATTGTTCCAGTGTCACCGAGCGCGCCTTGGCCAGGCGATGGGTCGGGGTGCAGGCCAGCACCAGGTCTTCGCAGGCGATGATATGGCTCTGCAGCCCTTGGCCGCTTTCTTCGATGGGCAGGACGGCCAGGTCCAGCTGGCGCGAAGCCACCTTCTCGTTCAACTCGCCTGCCGCGCCCTGGCACAGCCGGACCTCCACGGCAGGATGACGACGATGGAAGCGTGCCAGAACGGCCGGCAGGTCGACGAAGGAAGGCAGGCTCTGCACCGTGCCGATGGACAGGCGGCCGCGTCGCATGGCATTGACATCGGCCACATCGGTGGCGCCCTGCTCCAGCGCACCCAATGCGCGCCGGGCGCTGTCGAGGAAGGCTTCGCCGGCCGCAGTCAGTTCGACCCGGCGCGTGGTCCGCACGAACAGCGGTGCGGCCAGTTCCTCTTCCAGCAGGCGGATGGAAGACGACAGCGCCGATTGCACGATATGGCAGCGCGAAGCGGCCCGGGTAAAACTCTTTTCTTCCGCCAGCGCCACGAATTGGCGCAGTTGCCTCAGTTCCATACGGCCTCTGGTGAAAATCCTGTTGAGAGAATCTGCTGTTGAGAGAATCTGGTTTATCTGTGAAATGGATGGATCAAGTACAAACTATCGATTTTACCCATAAGTGAATGAGGCCAGGCTGGGGGTCGAAAATACCCATTACTTGTCGAAAAATCCCGACGATCGCGCAAACCCGAGGCGGGCGGCGCACGAGACGGATAAAATACACGGCCGAACGACCGCCACGCAGCGCGTGGCACACCGAGATCAGACAAGCATGAGAAAAGTGAAGCTGCGCAACGCCGCAGAAATCGCCCAGGCCCGCGTGGCCGGGCAACTGGCGGCCGAAGTGCTGCACATCGTGGCCGAGCACGTCCGGGCCGGGGTAAGTACCGACGAACTGGACCGCATCTGCCACGACCATATCGTCAACGTGCAGAAGGCAACGCCGGCCAACGTGGGCTACCACGGTTTCCCCAAGACCATCTGCAGTTCCGTGAACGAAGTGATCTGCCACGGCATTCCCGGTGGCCAGGTGCTGAAGGATGGCGACATCATCAATATCGATGTGGCCGTCATCAAGGACGGCTGGTATGGCGACTGCAGCCGCATGTATTTCGTGGGTTCGCCCAATGCCACGGCGCGCAAGCTGGTCAACACGACCTACGAGGCGATGTGCGCGGGCATCCGCGCGGTGCGCCCGGGTGCCACCCTGGGCGACGTCGGTCACGCGATCCAGACGGTGGCACAGCGGGATGGTTTTTCGGTGGTACGGGAATATTGCGGCCATGGCATCGGCACCGTCTATCACGACGAACCGCAGGTGCTGCACTACGGCCAGCGCAATGCCGGCCTGCCACTCAAGGAAGGCATGATCTTCACCATCGAACCGATGTTGAATGCCGGCAAGCGCCATACACAGCAACTGGACGACGGCTGGACCGTGGTGACCGCCGACGGTTCGCTGTCGGCGCAGTGGGAACACATGGTGGTGGTCACGGCCAAGGGGTATGAAATCCTCACGCCCTGGCCGGAAGGGCCGGGGGCGTATCCGGCCATCGCCACCCGCAGCTGAATCGGGCCGCTCGATGCGGGTGGCCACGCCCGCAGCCGGTACGAAAAAAAATTTGCAGCGGACTGCATCCGTTCGGGTTCCTGGCGGGTAGTACCTGAGTCAGCACGAAAAAGCTGATCGCGGTACCCCCCATTTCAAGAACCTATAGGAGCCCGTCATGCAACAATCCATCTCTTCCCTGCGCGCCATCCGTCCCGCCCTCGGCCTGGCCGCCATCGCCGCCACCTTGACGCTGGCGGCCTGTGCCCCGATGTCACCGATGTTTTCCCAGGACGGCCTTCCCGATGCGGTCAAGGTCCCGGCCGGCAACAAGGTCGTGCTGCAGACGGTGGGCGTGGGCGAAATCCTCTACGAATGCCGTGCCAAGAAGGACATGCCCGGCCAGTTCGAGTGGACCTTCGTCGGCCCCGATGCGGTGCTCAAGGATCGCAGCGGCATGCAGGTCGGCCGCTACTACGGGCCGCCGGCCACCTGGGAAAGCAGCGACGGCTCCAAGGTGACCGGTGCCCAGGTCGCCGTGGCGCCGGCAGGCAACGGCAATATCCCGCACCAGCTGGTCAAGGCCAATCCGGCCACCGGCATGGGCGCCATGACCCAGACCACCTACATCCAGCGCGTGGCCACGCGCGGCGGGGTGGCACCGGCCGCGACTTGCGACATGGGCCAGGCTGGCGCCAAGCAGAAGGTAGGCTACCAGGCCGATTATATTTTCTGGAAAGCCTCCTGATGCCGGACCGGCTATCGCTATAATCGACGCCACCCGGCCGGACGTTCCGGCCGGGCAACCCGCGCCGGAAGCCTTCATGTGACAGACGCCGTTCCCTTCGACCATCAAGCCGCCCTTCTCGCCTGCGCCGCTGGCGAGCGCCGCGCATTGCAGGCGCTGTACGAGCAGGAGGGACGCTATCTGCTGGGCGTGGCACTGCGTATCCTGCGCGACCGGGCACTGGCCGAGGATGTGCTGCACGATGCTTTCCTCAACATCTGGACCCGCGCGGCAAGCTTCGACCCTGCGCGCGGCACCGCGCGCGGCTGGATCTTCACGGTGGTGCGGCACACCGCACTAAACCGTATCCGCGCCATGCAGCATGAAGTCAATGCCGGCGACGACCTGGAGGACCTGGCCGACGCCCAGGAACCCGCCGTCGCGGCCCCCGAATGGCAAGCCGATCTCGGCCCCTTGGAAGACTGCCTGGACCAGCTCAGCGATGCCAAGCGCGCCAGCATCGTCTATGCCTATGTCGACGGCTACACGCACAGCGAGATCGCCGAAAGGCTCAAGGCCCCGCTGGGGTCGGTGAAGGCATGGATCAAGCGCGGCCTGGCCTCGCTGCGGGAGTGTATCGGATGAACGAATCACACGACGAACTGCAAGGGCTGGCGGGCCAGTATGTGCTGGGGACGCTGGACCTGGCGCAGCGCCAGGCGGTGGAGCGACGCCTGCCACAAGAGCCTGCCCTGCGCGCGGCTGTCGATGCATGGGAAGCCAGACTGCATCCACTGACTGCACTGGCGCCGCCTGAACAACCCTCGCCGGGCCTGTGGCAGCGGATCGAACGCGGTCTGCCGATGCCGGCGCCGGTGCGCCGCCAGGGCGGCTGGCGCAGCTGGTGGAACAGCCTGCACTTCTGGCGCTGGAGCACCGTCGGCGCCGTGGCCTGCTCGGCCCTGCTGGCCATGCTGGTGCTGCGCAGCGAGCCGCCGGCCCGTGCGCCGGCCTACATGGTGGTGCTGGTGGCACCGCAGGATAAGGCCCCCGGCTGGGTGGTACAGACCGGCGGCAGCGGCCGCCTGAACCTGATTCCGCTGGGGGTGGTCAGTGTGCCCCAGGAAAAGGCGCTGCAGTTCTGGACCAAGGGTGCCAGCTGGAGCGCGCCGGTCTCGCTGGGCATCGTCAAGCCGGGCAAGGCGCAGGAGGTGGCCCTGGAAAAACTGCCGCCGCTGCAGGCCGACCAGCTCTTCGAGATCACGCTGGAACCGGGCAGCGGCTCGCCCACCGGACGGCCGACCGGCCCCATCCTCTACATCGGACGTGCGGTCAAGATCAGTTCCTGAAAGTGGCGCTGGCACCGGAGGACAGCGCGGGCCTGCCCATGAAGTTTGAGGAGGAATGACGAGGATCGCGGTCGGGCCGTGACAGCCTGGCGACACGCCTGCTATCGCCGGCCGGGAAATCGGAACGAAAAACGATTCAAAACAACAGCAGGTGAAAAAAAAGCGAATAAGCTGCCTCGGTTTTAAATTAAGCTTGCGCCAAATTAGTTATTTTTTAATCAATGAATCGTAAAATCTTCCGTCGCGTCTCGGCATGGAAAATCCTGCTCTGGGCCTGCCTCAGCATGCTCGGCGGGATGCTCCTGGCCCAGCTGGCGCTCACCGTCGCCGAGCTGCGCCACATCGATGCCTCGTCGGTGCAGGCGCTGCAGCGTGCGGAAGATGCGGCGCGGGCCACCGGTCAGGCGCTGCGGCGGGCCGAGGCCAGCCCCTTCGATCATTGTTCGGAAGCCGACCTGACGGTCCTGCGCAATATCACCTATGCCAACAGCTACGTGGCCGACCTGGCCCGGATCGACCAGGGCAAGGTACGTTGCACGGCGCTGTGGGGCAAGCTGGCCCAGCCGTTCCAGCTGCCGGCCCCGCATTACCAGGCTGGTCCCGGCTTCGACATCTGGCTGCGACAGGAAATCGTCCACACCCATTCACCCAGCAACCTGGTCGCGTTGCGTCGCAGCCTGGCGCTGACCGCGCCAACCACCTTCGACCTGAACCGCTTCTATCAGGATGTCTCGCTGCGCATCACCAATGGCGATGGCACACGGGTGTTGGTCGAGCGCGAGGGCATACGCTACAACCCGGCCGGTGCCATCGGCCTGCTGCCGGCCGTCGATGTGACCCATTGCAACTCCGCCATGGCACTGTGCGCGCAGGCCACCGCACGTCTGCACTGGTATCCGGTGCTCTATCCGCTGGGGCTGCTGGCGGTACTGGCCGGCAGCTTCGTGGTGGGTGCCCTGGCCTGCCTGCTGCACCTGCGCAGCCGGCGCCACCATAGCGTGCTGGACCGGCTGCGCCATGGCATCGCCAACGATGAAATCGCACTGATGTACCAGCCCATCGTCTGCATCAGCGACCGCCGCCTGAAGGGCTACGAGGCGCTGGCGCGCTGGCGGCCGGCTGACGAGCCGGAGATCGGACCCGATATCTTCGTTCCGCTGGCGGCCCAGAATCGCCTCAGCAGCGCCCTGGCCAAGGCGGTACTGGCGCGCGCACTGCGCGAGATGCAGGACCTGCTGCAGGCCGATCCGACGCTGATGCTGGCAGTCAATACCGAAGTCGCCGATATTGAAGACCCCGATTTCATCCGTTTCGCGCTCAACCTCACCGCCCCGCTTGCGGCGCTGCGCCCGCAACTGCACCTGGAGGTGACCGAGCGCGCCGATATCCGCTCGACCACCTTTACCCACAATATCGAATTGCTGCGCCGGGCCGGTTTTGCCATCTGGATTGACGACTTCGGCACCGGCAGCGCCAATCTCTCCCACCTGTCGTACGCCCGCTTCGACGGCATCAAGATCGATCGCCTCTTCACCAATGCCCTGAGCACCGGCTCGCCGCTGCGCCAGGTCCTGCCCAACCTGCTGCGCCTGGCCGACGAGCTGGACCTGCAGGTGGTCATCGAAGGCATCGAGAGCGAAGAACAGTTGCAGCTCATTCGCAGCATCGCCCCCGATATCCATGCCCAGGGCTGGCTGTTCAGCAAGGCGCTGGAGCTGGCCGAGGTGCTGCAGCAGCGTCCGTCGTCAGCCAACGATGAACTGGGCCTGGCGGCCTGAGCGTGGCGCTGGCGGCCACGGCTAGCGGTAGGGTGCCAGGGCGCGCGTGACCAGGGTCGCGGCGTCGCCGTCATCGCGCAGTCCCAGTTGTCGCGCGATGCGGTCATCGAGCACCGGATATCGCCCGAAGACCGCTTCCACGCCCTCCTGCGGCGCATAGCGCACCAGCGCATGGCCATCCACGCCATACAGCGTCGAGAGCGTCCCCACCAGTTCTTGCATGGCGAGCCGCAGCACCGGCAAGGCCCAGCAGCGCTCGCGATGACCTTCGGTATCGCGCATCGGGTCCATGGTGGCGGCATGCAGCAGATTCTCCGCGCAGCACTGCGCCGACATCCACCAGGCGGTGGCCTGGGGGCCGACCGGCAGCGTCACCGGGGCGCCGCCAGCCAGCGCATGCAGCAGTTCGCTCATGAAGGCCGAGACCAGTCCAGAGGCGGCGCGGGGGCGTGCCACGATGCCCGGCAGCCGCAAGGAACGACCATCGAGCTGGCCGCGACGCGTGGCGTCAGCCAGCAGGATTTCGCAGGCGCGCTTGTGGGCGCCATAGACCAGTGCCGGCTGCGTGGGCGTGGACGGGGTGACCGGGTCGGGCAAGGGTGTGCCATAGACGGCGATGGTGCTGGCATATACCACCACCGGCGCAGCGGCAGCTGGCGGCCTGGTTGCCAGCACCTCGAACAGGTCGAGGGTGGCATCCAGGTTGACGCGACGGCTCAATGCGGGATCCGCTTCGGCCGCCCCGCCGGGCACAGCGGCCAGGTGAAAGCAGAGATCGGCGCCGAAGCGGGCGATGCGCTCCAGCACCGCAGCATCCTGCAGTTCGCCTTCGATGCGCACGATGTCAGCCGATGTCGGCGGCAAGTGCCGATCCATGGCGGCCAGCTGCGTGATGCGCTGCGCCCCGACCTGCCCCGCCTGCTGCAGCAGTTGCATCAGGGTCGCGCCGATGAAGCCGCCGGCACCGGTCACCAGCACCTTCATGGCGCCTGCACCACGCGTTGCTGCAGGACGCCGAAGGGACCTTCGCGGCCGTCGGCGTAGCGGGCCTGCATGCGCACCTCGTCACCGAAACGCATGAAACCGGTGCGGATCTCGCCCAGGTCGATCTTTTCGATCACGCGGCGCTCGGCGATGCAGGCGGAACCAGCGGCGCGCGCCACATTGGAGACAGTCCCGGAACCAATGATGCAGCCAGCGGTGAGACGGCGGCTGTGCGCGGCATGCGCGATCAGCTCGCCGAAGGAGAAATTCATCTCGCCGCCATGTGGCTGGCCGAAGTCCACGCCGTTCCATTGCACCTGCAAATGCATCTGTACCCGGCCGTCGCGCCATGCCTCGCCCAGTTCGTCGGGGGTGACCGCGATGGGCGCGAAGGCGGTGGAAGGCTTGGCCTGCAGGAAGCCGAAGCCGGTCTTCATCTCATGCGGGCCGAGCGCGCGCAGGCTCCAGTCGTTGAGCTGCAGCACCAGGCGCACGGCCTGCTGCGCCTGTTCCGGGCTGGCGCCCATGGCCACCGGACCGACCACCACACCGAACTCGCCTTCGAAATCGATGCCTTCGGATTCCGAACACAGGGGCACATCCTGATGCGGGCCAAGGAAGTCATCGCTGGCGCCCTGGTACATCACCGGCACCGTATCAAAATGCGGGATCGGGGGTGTCTTGAAGGCTTCTTCCATCAGCCTGCCGTGATTGAGGAAGGCCGAGGCATCCAGCCATTGCGGCGCGCGCGGCAGCGGTGCCATGCACTGCCGGGGGTCGAAGGCGACCACGCCCTCGGCGCGGCCTTCGTTGAGTACCCGGTAGTGTTCTTCCAGCGGCGCGCGGACCTCGTCCCAGCGCGCCACGGCGTCGATCAAGGTGGGAGCGATGTGCGGCACCGGCAGGGCGCTGCGCGCTTCCCGCGCCACCAGGACCAGGGTGCCATCGGCGCTGCCGTCATGCAGGGTGGCAAACTTCATGGCTTATCCCCCCGAGCGAGTTGCGCGGCGATGGCCGGGTCATACCGGCCATCCACCAGAATGAAAAGCATGCGGCAAGGCTTGCCCGAGCGATTGGCCCAGGCATGGTTGGTGCCACGCTGAACGACCACGCTGCCGGGCCTGAGGTCGACTTCGCCACGCTCCAGCACCAGGGTCATCTCTCCTTCGATGACGATGCCATAGTCCACCGATTCGGTGCGGTGCATCAGCGGGTGCGGGGAGTCGGCCTGCACCGTGGAGGCGGCGGCTTCGCCGATCTGGCTGAAGGCCTCGTGCATCCTGCTGCTGGTACTGGCCAGGAATTCCTCGGTGTCGGGCGGGATGTCGACGAAACGCATGCGCGTGCCGTGCGCCGGCGGCGACAGCACCAGTGCACCCAGGGTGGGATCGGGGCCGTTGTCTACCGGCGCCGGCGTGGCAACGGTACTCCATACTTCGTGAAACAGCGTGCCGGGGATGGCGGCCACTTCCACGACCGTGGGCAGCGCGCCCTCGCTGGTGACGACGGAACGGCCTTGCGCATCGTGGCCGGTGACGATACGGTGAATGGGAGGGAAGGACATCTCGGTTTCCTTTAGGGTGCGTCAAAGATCGCCACCGCCCTCGTCCAGCCGGCACTGGCGCCGCGGATCTTGTGCGGGAAGCAGCTGATGGTGAAACCGTGTGGCGGCAGGGCTTCCAGGTTGTGGAGCTTTTCCAGATGGCAGTAGCCGATGTCGCGACCGGCCTTGTGACCTTCCCAGATCAGGGACTTGTCGCCGGTCTCGGCCACCCGCTGGGCGGTATAGGAAAACGGTGCATCCCAGCTCCAGGCATCGGTGCCGGTCAGGCGCACGCCACGTTCGAGCAGGTACATGGTGGCTTCATAGCCCATGCCGCAACCGGCGCCGAGATAGTCGCGCTGACCATAGCGCGATCCGGCGCGGGTGTTGACCACCACGATGTCCAGCGGCTGCAGCACATGACCGATGCGCTTGAGTTCGGCTTCCACATCGGCGGCGCTGGCGACGTAGCCATCCGGGAAATGGCGGAAGTCCAGCTTCACACCGGGCTGAAAACACCATTCCAGCGGCACTTCATCGATGGTGATGGAAGGACGTGCACCGCCATTCTTGGCATCCTGGGTGGAATGGAAGTGCCAGGGTGCATCCAGGTGGGTACCGTTGTGGGTGGTCAGGGTGACCCATTCGGCAGCGGCAGCCTCGCCGTCGGGATAATCCTCGGGCCGGGTACCGGGCAGCATGGCCATGAATTCGGGCAAGGTGTCGGCATGCTTCTGGTAGGTGATCTTGGGCGCCAGCGGCGGCGGATCGGAGAGCACGTCGTTTTCGAGATAGATGGACAGGTCGACGAAACGATGTCGGCGACGCGTCTGCAGGGATGCGGTCATGCCAGGGCCTCCTGGGGTTGGATGGCAGCTGCGCGCGGCAGCCGCGAGAAACAGAACGATGCGACCACGCCCAGCACTACCGCAACCGGGCCCAGGCTGGCGTAGCTCCAGCCTTGCACCAGCGTGCCACCGAGGATGGGGCCGATGGCCGCGCCCGTCATCAGCATGGCGGGGGTGGCGGCCATGGCGCGGCCACTGCGGTCCAGCCGGGCCATGAGGCCGAAGGCGAAGGTATGGGTAAAGATCATCACGGCGGCAAATACCGAGGCGGCAGCGGCATAGGGCAGGAAGTGCGCCGACGACATGATCACCACCACCAGCAGCGCCTGGACCAGTGGGCCGGCCATCAGCACGCTGCGGGCGGGCAGGCGTTTTTCCAGCAGGGCCGCCAGCGGTGCCGGCAAGAGATTGACGAAGCCCAGTGCGATGAGTACGCCGGTCACCGCCTGCAGGCCGAAGCCACGATCACTGCCGACACGTTCCAGGAAACTGAAGGTCATCGATTGCACCAGCCCCATGCAGGCGATGCCGGCGATACCAAACCAGACCTGGCGTGGCACCGGCTGCCGGGGAGCGGCGACGCGTGCCGTGCCATCGGTCTCGGCACGCGGAAAGGCCAGGGCACAGGCCAGCGCGCCCACGGCCATCACGCCGGCGAACAGATAGAACAGCGCAGGACCACCCAGGCTGGCGATGATCGGCGGCGCACTGCCCAGGAACAGGATGGCGAACATGCCCAGCGCGATGCCCACCAGCGCAAAGCCGCGATGTGGGTTGCTGCCGCGGGCGATGGTGCCATGCGTGACACTCAGGGATAGCCCGGTCGTGATGCCGCACACCGCATGCAGCAAGGCCAGCAGCAGATAGTGCTGGGTCTGCGCGGCCACGGTGAACAGCAGTGCCGAGAGCGCGAAGCCGATGGCCGCCTTCCAGCGCGCGGTATCCGGATCGAAGCGTGGCGCCAGCCAGGCGCTGGCCAACACGGCGCCACCCAGGAACAACGAGGCCAGCAGGCCGGCCTGGCGGGGATCGAAGTGGTAATGCGCCACCAGGGTGCCGACCCAGACCGGCAGCGCGACCAGGTCGATCATGCCGGCGCAGTGCGCCAGCATCAGCGCAGCCAGGGCGCGCTTGGAATAGGTCGTGATCATCTTGTCTCCTCGCGTCGTACGCGGATTGCAAAGCCGTTCATGGTTTCTATTTTTTATGGTGATGGTGGCATTCAGATGGGTTGCACCAGTGCCGCGTGTGATTCGCGCATGATGCGGGAGTGCTCGTCCTTGTCGCCGCCCTCCACCTCGATCTCGCCCAGCCGCGCCGAGTTCTCCACCACCATGCGGCAGCGCTCCCAGCGACGCTCTTCGAAGGCCGACAAGGCCAGCGGTACGCTATCGTTGCGTGCCAGCTCGTCGGCCAGCACCAGGGCATCCTCGATGCCGATGCAGGCCCCCGAGGCCAGGTGGGGCGTGGTGGCATGTACGGCATCGCCGATCAGCACCACGCGTCCCTGATACCAGGGACGCGGCAGCAGCAAGCCTTCCAGCGGACGGAAGATGATGCGGGCGCGGTCGTCGAGCTGGTCGCGGATGGTCTTGAGCGCCGGGGCGCTGAAGTCTTCCAGCAAGCCGCGCAGGCGCGCCACGAAGGTGGATGGATCGATGTGGTCGTTGACCGGACGTGGCTCGGTCACGAAGAGGTACATCTCGTCCCGGGAGACCGGATTGACGCCGGGCTTGATACGCGGGCCCATCCACATGGTGCAGGTATCGATCTCGGCCGGGCGCGGCAGGATGGCGCGCCACACGGCCTGGCCGCTGTAGCGCGGCTTGGGCGCGTCGGGAAAGAGCTGGGCGCGCAGTTTGGAGTACAGGCCATCGGCGCCGATCACCAGGTCGTAGCGGCGGGTCTGGCCATCGGTGAACTCCACCTCGACCTGGTCGCCCTGCTCACGCAGGGCGGTGAAGGTGCAACCCAGGCGGACATCGGCACCCGCCGCGCGGGTGGCATCGGCCAGGATGCGCGCCAGTACCGGGCGCAGGATGGCACCGCCACCCGGTACATCGGGTGCTGCCAGGCGCGGCGTGGGCAGCTCGGCGATCTGCGGGCCGTGCGGCAGGCACAGGCGTACGCCGTCACCGGCCGCGCCTTCGCGCAGGAAGGCTTCCAGTACGCCCAATTGCTTGAGTGCACGCAGGGTGGCCGGGCCCAGACTGATGCCGGCGCCATAGTTGCGCCACTGGGCATCGAGCTCCACCAGATCGACCTGGGCGCCACGGCGGCACAGATCGATGGCGGCGGACATGCCGGAAAAGCCGCCGCCGATGATGAGAATGCGTTGGGCTGCGAGTGTCATGGTGTCTCCTGAATCTTTTTCTTGATGGGTTAAACGTGATCGTCGCCGGCCAGGTGCAGGCCACCGTCGTCATCGATGCGCAGCGCGACCGGCGTGAGCGTGTCGCCCAGGCAGGGACCGAGCGTGCACAGTCCGGTGAGCGGATCGAACAGGGCGCCATGGGCGGCACAGACCACGTGCTGCCCGCTGGCGTCGAGATAGGCGTCGCGCCGCCACGGCAACGGTGTGCCGTGGTGCGGACAGCGGTCGCGCCAGGCGCGCACCTGCTCGCCCCGGCGCAGCAGGAAGATGGTCGCCTGCCCTGCCCCGTCGGTATCGAAACCGCGTGCGCCGTCCTCGGGCAATTGCGTGACGTGACACAGGTACATGGCCGTCTCTCCCGATGGGGTCAGTGTGCGGCGCCCGGCGGCGGCGGACCGCTGGGTGCCCATTTCTCGCGATACTGGAACAGGAACAGTTGCGAGGCATCCGCGCCCATCGGCACTTCGCGGGCGGCCCAGGCCTCATCATGCAGGTCCATGTCGGCGTCGTATTCGACGTGGCAGCCCAGCGGCGAATTGAAATACCAGAACCAGTTGCTGCCGAAACGATGGCGGCCAGGTCCCCAGAAGCTCTGGTAACCCTTTTCGACGAAGCGGGTGCCGGCCAGCAGCACTTCGGTCGGGCCGCCCATGTGGAAGGTGAAGTGTTCGCAGCCTTTCATGAAGGGCGGGGTCTGGATCATGAAGAGGGTATGGTGGTCCTGCGTGCCGGCCGGGCGCAGGAAGGGCCCCACGCCGGTGAAGCGGTCGGTGCAGACGAAGCCCAGCCGCTGGTAGAAGGCCTCGGCCCGGGCGGCGTCCGGCACGAAATACACCACGTGCGAGAGCGTACGCGGCAGGGCCGGCAGTTCCGGTGGCAGGCCCAGCTGATTGGGCGCACGCTGCGGGTCGCCCGGACCGTTGACGCGTTCGGCGGGCATGACCAGGGGGCGGCGCACGGTCAGCTGGAAGGCCAGCGCAAAGCCCATGTCGTCCACGCTGCGCACCACGCCGTCACGACGACTGACTTCGCGGTCGCGGCACAATTCGGTTTCGATGGCGTCCAGAGAGGCGGCATCGGCCACCCCGTAGACGGTTTCGCGCAACAGGCTGGCGGTGCCCATGGCCGGCGGGAGCCTGGCATGGTCGCGGGCACGCAGCACGATGGCGGTGCCATCCAGGGCTTCGAAACGGTCGCCGCCGGCGTCGCTCAGGCCATAGTCGAGCAGGTACTGGCGGCAGGCGGGCAGATCGTCCACGCCAAAGACCAGGGCATCGGGTCCAATGATGTTCATGCGGATTTCCTTGTGATTCAGTCTGTGTGTCATCGGTGATCGTTCTGCCTCAGCCCCGGGTGCGACCACCCAGGGTCTCGGCCACCCAGTCGGCGATGACGTGGCCGGCATTGATGGAGTTGTCGAAACTGGCGTGCTGCACCCCGCCTTCGCGGTCGGTGAAGATCTTCAATTCGCGCTTGGGGCTGTTGACCAGTTGTTCGTAGGTGCGATGCGCCCACTTGAGCGGAATCTGGCTGTCCTTTTCGCCGTGGGTGACCAGGAAGGGCACGCGGATCTTTTCGACCACGCCATCCAGGTGCACGTCTTCGGCGATGCGCATGAAATCGTCGACGTCCTTGGCGCCCCACACCCAGCACACGTGCTGCCAGTAATGCGGCACGGGGAAATCGCCTTCCTTTTCCAGGCGACGCTTCTGCACGTCGCGCCAGTCATGATTGGCGCCCCACACCACGCCGCAGGCAAAGCGCGGCTCCATGGCCACCACGCGCGGGCAGTAGTAGCCGCCCAGCGAAACGCCTTCGCAACCGATGCGTTTGGGGTCCACGTCATCGCGCTGCTCGAGCCAGTCCACCACGTGAGCCGCCCAGTGCTCGGCATCGAAGCGTGCGGTCATGCCGTGCAGGCGCAGGGCTTCGCCGGTGCCGGGCTGGTCGATCACCAGCGAGGACACGCCGCGCTCGGCCAGCCAGCCGGGCAGGCCGACCAGGTATTTCATTTCCTTGGTCGAATCCAGGCCGTTGAGCTGGACCAGCACCGGCGCCGGTCCCTGCACACCGAGGGCACGGGTATAGAGGCCCGAGATCACCTGGCCTTCATAGGGGATCTCGACGCGCTGGCAGTTGTCGCCGGCCAGGGCGATGCCGCGCTGGAACACTTCGAGGAAACGCCGGTACAGTGCCAGCCGGCCCGGCGCGCCGTGACCCTGCAGGCGTTCGCAGGTCAGCAGATAGCTGGCGGCGCGCTTGTACTTGGCGCCGGCCGAGAGCAGCCGGCCGCGCACTTCGTCCTCGGCGGCCAGGCTGCACAGCTTTTCTGCCATGTCCGCCCAGGTGGCGCGGAAGGCGGCCGTGCCTTCGGCGTCAGGCTGCTTGGCCGCCTCCTGCAGAGGTGCGCACATGGCTTCGATCTCGCCGATGCGCGCCCCCATCTCGATGGCAAGGTCGACGGAAAGATTCCAGACATAATTCGTCGGGAAGTAACGGAACATGGTGAAACTCCTTTGATGATGAGTGATGCTTGGAGATGGCCGGACCCAGGTCCTCAGTGCGGGCCGCCCAGCCACAATGGCATGGCGAAGTTGATCCAGATGGCATCGCTCTTGGCCGTGTTGGCGGCGTACAGACCGCGCTGGACATTCATGTTGATGCTGAAGGGACCGGCGTTATAGGCGACGGTCGGACCCATGGCGAAGCTGCGCATGCGATTGCCGGGGATGTCGCTGCCGTTCTGGCGGTCGTCGGTGAACTGGTTCAGGTAGGAACCGGTCACGCCGACCTTCCACTTCCCGAAGTTCCAGCCGCCAATGAAATCGGCCACGTAGGCGGTGCCGGAGCGGTAATTCGTATCGCTGTTCTTATCGTTGAAGAGCAGGCGGCTGGAGATGCCCAGGTCCAGTCCGTCGGGATCGTTGTGGCGTATCGCCAGCACCGGCTGGTACGAGGTATAGCCCACTGCCACGCTGGGGCGGGCGGGATTGTAGGAGCCGGTCTTGAGTGCGAAGTCGAACCCGAACGTGACATTGGTGTGGGCCGCCACATCCCAGCGCAGCAGCAGCGGCGTGACGGTGACGTTGGACAGGCCATTGTGGTTTTCGCCGTGGCCTGCCACTTCGGTATGCAGCGACACCACCGGCAGCACCAGTTGCGAATACACCTTGGCGCCGAACCATTCGACACCATAGGAGGCCAGCAGACGCGTGGTGGCCGAGAAGGCTTGGGACTTGAAGGGGATGGGCAGCTTGTTGCCCTTGTTGTCATACAGACCGTCGGCACTGCTGTAATTGAATTGCTCCACCGCAAACAGGCCCGGGATGGGTGGCAGCGCAGCGATGTATTCACTGGTGGACCCGGTGGGGAATGGCGAGACGCCCCCTTCAAACGCTTGTGCGGACTGCATGGCCGCCGTGCCCAGCATGCCCAGGACGGCGCATGTGGCCAGCCGCTGGACTGGTACGTATCCTCTCTTCACTTCTGTCTCCTTGTCTCCTACCCTGCCTGGCTTGTTGTCTCGCCATCGCGGCGTCTTTTGGGGGCCAGGCCGAAAGCGGCGCGCAGAGGGCGCCGCCGGCTTGCCGTGCCGGCCCTTTCTTCGATCTGCGAGGGGCCGTGCAGCGGATGAGGGAAGCTTAAGTTCGAGGTTGATATTGATCAAATGGATTGTTTTGATTCATGATATGGGCGACATCAATACATGACCGCGCCCGCACACCCTGTGTACAGAAGGCCGGCACCCCCGAACAACGGAGACACGCCCATGCGCTTCAACAAACTCGACCTCAACCTGCTGGTCGCCCTGGATGCATTGCTGACCGAACTGAGCATCAGCCGCGCCGCCGAGAAGATTCACCTGAGCCAGTCGGCCATGAGCAATGCGCTGGCACGCCTGCGCGACTATTTCGACGATGAATTGCTGATCCAGGTCGGGCGCCGCATGGAGGCCACGCCAAGGGCCGAAGTGCTGCGCGACGCGGTCAATGATGTCCTGCGGCGCATCGAGGGCTCGATCGCCGCCAAGCCTGCCTTTGTGCCGGCGCACTCACAACGGGAATTCCGCATCTCGGTCTCGGACTTCAGTCTGAGTGTGCTGGTGCCGCGGGTGATGGCGCGTGCCTACGCCGAGGGGCCGGGCATCCGCTTTGCGCTGATGCCGCAGGTGCAAGACCCGCCCCGCTCTCTGGACCGTGCCGAGGTCGATCTGCTGATCCTGCCGCAGGAATTCTGCACGCCTGATCACCCCGCCGAAGAAGTCTTTCGCGAACGCCACGTGTGCGTGGTCTGGCGCGACAGCCCGCTGGCCGATGGCGAGCTGACGCTGGCGCGCTACATGGATGCGGGTCACGTCGTAATGGTGCCGCCGGGCGCCAATGCCTCGTCGGTGGAAGCGTGGATGACCAACAAGCTGGGTTTTGCCAGGCGCGTGGAAGTCACCAGTTTCAGCTTTGCCTCTGCGGTGGCGCTGGTGCAGGGCACGGACCGGATTGCCACCGTGCACGGCCGCCTGGCGCGCAAGCTGGCGCCGCAATGGCCGGTGGTGATCAAGGAGAGTCCGTTGCCGCTGGCGGAGATGCATCAGATGATGCAGTGGCACCGCTATCGCACCAATGATCCGGGCATCGAGTGGCTGCGGCGGATATTCCTGGAAAGCGCGCGGGAGATGGATGCTATACCGACCTGAGCGACCTGAGCGACCTGAGCGGCCTGACTCGCTGCAGTGTCAAGCGGCCCTGGTCCCGCAGAAGATGGCGGCGATATAAATCGTATAAAAAATATTTGTCATCGGACCAGAACAGGCTCAACAGGCTCAAGAAAAAAAGCCCTGCCGCCCGAGGGCGACAGAGCTTTTCTGCAGGCTTGGAAACTGCGCCTGACGGCACAAGCGGGTGAGGTCAGAAATCGACCTGCGCCGACAGCACCAGGGTGCGGCCGGACGAGGTGCCCACATAGCCGTTCTGCATCAGCCAGTAGTTCTTGTCGAACAGGTTTTCGATATTGGCGCGGTAGGTCACGACCTGCCCTGCCGCCTTGGTGATGTAGCGGGCACCGATATCGACGCGGGTCCAGCCCGGCACCTTGAGCGTGTTTTCATTGCTGTACCACATCGAACCGGTGCGGGTCACGCGGGTATTGAGCGCCAGGCCTTGCAGCCAGGGCGCGTCCCAGTCCAGCCCGAGGTTGAAGTTGCTGCTGGGGATGGCGCCGACGTCCTTGCCGTCGTTGGTGCCATTGTCGGTGTGGTATTGCTTGGCGTCGAAGAAGGTGCCGCTGGCATTGAAGCGCAGGCCGCGCTGCAGTTCGCCATAGGCCGCCAGTTCCAGGCCGCGCACGCGGTTGCGACCATCTTGGGTGGTGGTGTTGATGCCATTGACGAGGGTGGTGCTGGAATTGGCCTGCTCGATCTGGAACACGGCGGCAGTGGTGGTCACGCGGCCCCAGTCGATCTTGGCACCGGTCTCGATCTGCTTGGATTTGTACGGCGGGAACAGCTGGTTGGGATTGCCGTCGCTGGCCGAGGTGAAGCCGCCGGCGCTGAGGGCTGCCGTGTAGTTGGCGTAGAGGGAGACGCGCTCCATCGGCTTGACCACCACGCCCAGCACCGGGGAAATGGCGGTCTTGTTGGAGGTCTGGGTATCGTCAACCAGGCTGTGCGAATAGACCTGCTGGCGGCGCAGTCCGCCGATCAGGCGCAGGCGGTCATCGGCCAGCGACAGGGTATCGGTCAGGGCCACGCTGGTCAGGCGCACCTGGCTTTGCGGCGTGGGCTGGCCGCGGCTGCCGGTGACGGTGGGCAGGGCCACCGGGTGATACAGGTTGGAGGTGACGCTGCTGGGTTCGGAGAGGTAGAAATAATCGGTCTGCTGGTCCAGCATGTTCACGCCCAGCATCAGGGTGTGCTTGATACCACCGGTATTGAAGCGCGCACGCATGCCGACATCAGCAGAGGTGGAGGTCACCTGCTGGTCGTAATAGCCGTTGTACAGGGTGGCCGTGTCGCCCCGTGCATTGAGGATGGTGGCGCCGGGCCAGCTCTGGGCGGAACTGGCGACGTGGTAGCCGACTGCGCCATAGGCGGTCAGCTGGTCGTTGATGTCGTATTCCAGGCGGGTGGTGGCGGCCTTGTCGTCCGATTGCAGCGTGGTGCCGGGATACAGATTGGTCTTGCCCGAGGGCGCGTCCGGCATGACCAGGCTGCTGATGCTGAATTGCGGGCGGAAGTTGCGGGCATCTTCATGCTGGGTATAGGCGTCCAGGCTCCAGCGCACACGACCGCCGTTGTAGTCCAGTCCGACCGACCCCATGCTCTGCTGTTGATTGCTGCCGGACAGGCCGGTATTGCCGTCGGCATAGAGCGCATTGACGCGTACGCCCCACTCCTGGTTTTCACCGAAGCGACGGCCGAGGTCGGCCTTGAGACCGAACTGCGAATTGGACAGATAGGTGGCCGTCACGCTGGAAATGGGATCTTCATGGGCGCGCTTGGGAATCAGGTTGACCGCGCCGCCGACACCGCCAGCCGGCCCCATGCCATACATCAGGGTGCCCGGGCCTTTGAGCACTTCGATGCGCTCGACCATGGAGATGGGCATGCGGGTCAGCGGCACCATGCCATACAGGCCATTGAAGGCCACATCGTTGGCCGACATGGTGAAGCCACGGATCTGGTAGCTGTCGCCGAAACCACCGTTGCCATTGGTGTTGCGCACCGAGGCGTCGTTGGCGATGACGTCGCCGATGGCGCGCGCCTGCACGTCTTCGATGCCTTGCGACGTGTAGTTGGTGGTGCTGAACGGGGTATCCATGACGCTGGCGGTACCGAGCACGCCCAGACTCCCACCCCGCGCCACCAGGCCGCCGGCATAGGGGGCGGTGGGGTCGGCGCTTTCGGTGATGGTCACGGTGGGCAGGACGGCATTGGCGTTGCTGCCCACCGTGGGCGCCAGCAGCGTGTAGCCGCCATCGGCATTCTTGACAGCCTGCAGGCTGGAGCCGCTCAACAGGGCGGCGAAGCCCTCGTCCACGGTGTAGCGCCCGGACAGGCCGGCACTCTGGCGTTCGCGGGTCACGGCGGGGTCGAACGAGAGCAGCACGCCGGCACGGCGCGCAAAGCTGTTCAAGACCTGGTTCAGCGGGCCGGCGGGCAGATCATAGGCCTGGCGCTGGGCGTCGCTGGCCTGGGCCTGGACGGTGGCCATGGGCGTTGCCAGGGCGGCCAGTACGGCCAGCCTGGAGAGGGTCGGACGGGAGGGGAAACGGGTCGTTGTTTTCATGTCGGTCTACAGTGATGGGCGAGCTTGCTATCAGGTAAACCGAACGAGCTGCAAAAAACTGCAGAGGCTGGCCAAAAAATCTTTACGTCGTGCTGCGTGGGGCGGCTGCCCGTGGACGCAGGGTGATCCAGTAGGAAGTCCAGGTATCGATCTGCACCGGCAAGGTACGCGCGATGGCGGCCAGGATGCGCGCCGGCTGGTCCAGCGGGAACACGCCCGAGATGGGCAGCGACGCAACAGCCGGATCGCAGCGCAGCCTGCCGGGCAGGTAACGGTCCAGCTCGGCCACCAGTTCGCCCAGCGGCATGCGGTCGGCGACGATGACGCCGTCGGTCCAGGCCAGCGCGTGTTCATTGGCGGGTGCCAGATTGCCGACCAGGCCATACCGGTCGAACATGCCCTGCTGCCCGGCATCGATGCGCACGCTGTCGACGCCATCCCCGGCCGTGAAGGCCACCGCACCGGCATAGACAGCCAGTCGCATGCCGGCCTCGCTGTCACGCAACTGGAAGCGGGTGCCCAGGGCACGCGCCTGTCCCAAGCGGGTGTGGACCAGGAACGGGCGATAGGGGCGGCCCGCTTCGCGGGCGGTGGTGATGAGCACTTCGCCGCGATGCAGCTTGATCAGGCGGTGCTGGTCGTCGTAGGCGGTGTCGATGGCCGTGGCGCTGTTGAGTTCGAGCACGGTACCGTCGGCCAGCAGCACACGCCGCCGCTCGCCCACCCGGGTGGAATACTGGGCCATCAGCGCCGGCCAGGGAATGGCCATGCCGGCGCCGGTGGCTACCAGCCCTACTCCTGCGATCAGACACAGGGCCTTGACGGCGAACCGGCGGTTATGACGACTGCGGGCTTCACCATCGCCGATGCTGCCATGCGCCAGTGTGCGCGGTAGCGTGGCAACCCGCTCGCTCAACGACTGCAGACGCTGCCAGGCCAGTTCGTGCTGCGGCTGTTCGGCGCGCCAGCGGCGGCAGGCTTCGTGTTCCTGGGCGGTGGCGGTGCCCGATTGCAGCCGCACCATCCAGTCGATGGCGGTCCTGACGATGTCGTCGGCGGGAGCGGTGATCTCAGCCGCCATACTGGACGCTGTAACAGGCGGTGAAGGCACGCTTCATGTATTGCTGTACCGAACTGAGCGAAACCTGCAGGCGCTCTGCGATCTCGGCATAGCCCAGGCCATCCAGTTGTGACAGCAGGAAGGCACTGCGCACCTTGGCCGGCAATGCGGCCAGCATGGCATCGATTTCGTTGAGGGTTTCCAGCACCAGCAATTGCGCCTCGGGCGAAGGCAGGTGCTCGGGCGGCAGTTGCGCCAGCATCTCCAGGAAGCTGGCTTCCAGCGCGCAGCGACGGAAATGATCAATCACCAGACCGCGTGCGATGGTCGCCAACAGGGCCCGCACTTCTTCCAGATAGAAGCTGCGGCGCGACACCATGACCCGCACGAAGGTGTCCTGGGCCAGGTCGGCCGCCAGATCCGCATCATGGGTGCGACGGCGCAGCCAGCCCAGCAGCCACTGGTGATGACCGGTGTAGAGGCCAGCGATGTCTGGGTGACGCGGAGCGGAATGGACGACGTCGGTCATGACGGCGAAAAATAATGAGAACTGTTCTCATTATAATCCGTAAAGGACGGTGCGCCAACAAAGCTTCATTTACCAATGAAGCCTTGTGAAGTATTCGATGGGAAAAACGACAAAGCCCCGGCACGGGGCCGGGGCTTTGACCAGGTTTGTGCTGCCCTGGCTTCCTGCCCGTCACCATAACAGTGGTCGGCAGGAGCAGAACCGCATTTTGCTGATTACTTGACCACGCTCAGCAGCGAGCGCTTGCCACCCTTGTAGGTGTACAGGGTCAGGGTGCCGTTGAGGATGTCACCCTTGGAGTCGAAGGCGATTTCGCCGGTCACGCCCTTGTGGTGGATCTTGGCCAGTACCGGCAGGTAGACCTTGGGATCGGAAGAACCGGCCTTCTGCATGGCATCGGCCAGGGTCATCAGGGCATCGTAGGTGTACGGAGCGTAGATCACGACGTCCTGGTTGAACTTCTTCTTGTAGGCAGCCTTGAAGTCATCCAGCGCCTTCTTGCCGGCTTCGGTCACGCCACCGGCTTCGGCGCAGACCACTTCGTTGTCCTTCAGGCCGGGGCCGGCCAGGTTGGGCAGTTCGGTGGTGCAGATACCGTCACCGCCCATGAACTTGGCGGACACACCCAGCTGATCCATCTGGCGCAGCATCGGGCCGGC
This sequence comes from Herbaspirillum sp., assembly GCF_035644555.1. Taxonomy (GTDB): domain Bacteria; phylum Pseudomonadota; class Gammaproteobacteria; order Burkholderiales; family Burkholderiaceae_D; genus Herbaspirillum. The sequence continues at coordinate 1,266 of NZ_DASQOH010000061.1, read as the reverse complement.
CACGGCATCCATGCCGCCGAAGAAGACCAAGTCAGGCTTCTTGGACTTGACCGAGGTCAGGATGGCGTTGAAGTCAGTGGCCTTGTCGGTGGTGTACTGGGTCGCCACCACGGTGGCACCGGCAGCCAGCGCGCTCTTGCGGAATTCTTCGGCCACGCCCTGACCGTAGGCGGTACGGTCGTCGATGACGGCGACGTTCTTGCCCTTGAGTTCATTGACGGCGTAGCGACCCAGTACGCCACCCAGCTGGCCATCGTTGGCCACCACGCGGAAGGCGGTGTTGAAGCCTTGTTGGGTGTACTTGGGGTTGGTGGCAGACGGCGAGATCTGCGGGATGCCGGCGTCATAGTAAATCTTGGAAGCGGGGATGGTGGTGCCCGAATTCATGTGGCCGACCACGCCCTTGACCTTGGCATCGACCAGGGCCTGGGCCACGGTGGTGGCTTGCTTCGGATCGGAAGCGTCATCCTGCGGGACCAGCTGGAAAGTCACTTTCTTGCCGCCGATCATGAAGCCCTTGGCATTGAGCTCGTCTACGGCCATGCGGGCGCCGTTTTCGTTGTCCTTGCCGATGTGGGCGTTGGGACCGGTCAGGGGAGCGACGTGACCGATCTTGATGACCTCTTGTGCCTGCGCAGCCCCTGCGAATGCGAACGCTGCCACGATGGCGGTGGCGACAGGAATCCCTTTAATTTTTTGCATGAAATGCTCCTATTACTTCCGATAGAGTGATTGAAAACGCAGTTCGTTGTGCCATTTGTTATATGCGCTGACCCATCCTGACATTCGCAGGCGAACGACCGGAGGATCAACACCGCAGCACCCCCAGTTGCTGACTGGATGTTGCTTGCGGACTCTGCTACTGCAAAAAACGAGCCATGCCCCACAGCATCACGACTCGGGAGCTTTCCCCCGGGTGTTTTCCGGTTAAAAAGGGACGGAGCCACCGGAAGCAAGCGGCCCGGACGAAAGGCCAGGCCAGGCGGGGCAGTTCCGGCGATGCGACCTGCCCCCGACGGGGAGAATACACCGTAATGGTGCGGCTGGGAGGGGCTGGCGGCGACCAGTACAGTTCTTCCGTCAGATCGCACGTTTTATGCACTTATTTGATTCATGACGCCCGTACTCGCACCATTTGAGAACGCCAAGCAGAAAAAATCTGCACTTTCGTACAGACGGTCGCGGCGCTCTCGCATTTCTCACCAAGTTCTTCATCCCACACAATGGGAAAATGCACGAAACGAGAAATCCCGCGGCCCGCCCTCT
>NZ_DASQOH010000060.1:0-1720 GCF_035644555.1 Herbaspirillum sp. | reverse complement strand
GAGTTCCTGTGCCCACTCGGTGTACTGGAAATACTGGTTTTCCACATACAGGTAACTGCGCGCAAAGCTGCTGGCCTGGCGATACAGGCGCTTGATGGTCTTGTCGCCTTCTTCCGGCTGGGTGCGCACGATCTGGGCATTAACCGTGGCCTGGCCTCTCAGGGGTTCCCACAGGCCAGGAGGCGGCCGATGCACGTCGTGCTCACGCTTGAGCGGGGTCCCTCGCCCCTTGGCGCGGTTCCAGGCATCGGTGAAGTTCTTGCTGATACCCACCAGCGCCTCGCCCTGGATGCGGCAGGCATAGTCCTGGTAGGGCTTGAGGCCAGGTCGGCCATCCTTGGTGCCACCCTCCCACGACTCGCCGCGGCGTGGATCGTAAAAGAGGTGCTCCTCGGTATCCCAGTAGTCGGTCACCGAGTTCAGACCCATCACATAGCCAACTGCATGCACACCGCCTTCGTGTTCGTAATCGATGAGAATGGTCTTCTGGTGATCCGTGGCGACCACGGCCATGCCGACGGTCTCCAGCAGGCCGCGCTTGCCGGGCTCTTCGGACAAACTGCCCAGTACCGCACTGACGTCGCCATCGCGAATGCGCAGACTCAGATTCTCGATCAGGCCCTGCTCGGCTTCGCGGTACCACTGGGCGTTGAAGGCTTGGCGCATGCCCTGGGGATCGTCGGCCGACGGGGGCAACTTTTCTTGCCTGCCCATGCGGTACAGGTTGCTCACGTTGGGCTCATAAGGGCCGGACTGCCGGAACCCCGGCATGTTCTTGGCCAGCGAGCTGCCGATGAAGCCGTACCACGACAACAGCCGCACCTGCACCGGCTTGCCGCCGTTGTAGCGGCCTGCGGCGACATTGCGCAGCAGACCGCCCCAGCTCTCGCCACGTGGCCATTGACCTCGTTCACGCTCCAGCTCCATGGCCGGGTCGAAGCCCCAACAGATGATCTCCACGCTGGCGCGGGCTTGCTTGATGTCGTTGAGGATGCTGCGAAAGCCTTCCTCGCCGCAGTAGAGCATGGTCAACTTGTTGCAGCGGTGGATGGGGCTGTGCCGGTCGTGCTCGCTTTCGAGCAGCCATTGCACACTGCCCCAGCTGATGGGCGAGGCTTCACTGAGGGGGACGCGGGATTTGCGGTGGGTGGTGGGCATGATGCGCCTGGATGAATAAGGGGTGGATCAAAAAGGCGGGCTGGATCAGCCTTCCCTGAACTCTCGGTTGCGCTGGCGGTCTTGTACGTCCTCGTCAGCGGCGCGATAGCCACGCGCGGCCAGGATGTCGTCCTCCGAATCCAGCGCGGCCTTGACCGGCAATTCGAACTCATGGCCGTTGCTCAACTTGACGACGTAATCGGTGGTACCAGAGACGTGATCCTTGACGACCAGCTGTCCACGTCCGTCGGTCATGCCGTCGGCCACTTTGGCACCGTCCTTGTAGAGGGCATACGGTTCGTGCGCGAAGATCCGGCCCGGCATCGAGTGCGAACGCAGCAGGAAGGCTAGGCTTTGCTTCTGCTTGAGTTCCTCCAACTTGACCGGCTCCGGCAAGCTCACCTGGGGGCCGTTGGCGGGACCATCCAGGTTGTACTGCGCTGCATGCGCCTGCCAATTGCCGCTGGTGCCTTGTTCGATGCCGCCCGCATTGAAGCGCATGTAACTGCCCCCGCCATTGATGAGGACTTCTTCCTTGGCGGTGATGCTGATGCGATTGGCG
>NZ_DASQOH010000059.1:0-79228 GCF_035644555.1 Herbaspirillum sp. | reverse complement strand
CCCGCAGGCAGAGAGGGTGCGCCGACATCCGCGGCACGACAAAGACAGGGTCTGTTTTTGTCTTCGGTCCGGTTCCCCGCAAGAGGGACCGGGCCGGTTTTTTTAGGGCAGCAGCACCGACAGCTCCTGCGCGCCGCGCAGCAGGACCGGCAGGATTTCTTCTTCCATCTGCTGGCGTGATACGCGGGCGGCCTGGGCGCCGACGTTCAGCGCCGCCAGCACGGTGCCGGAAGCGCCGCGCACCGGTACCGCGATGGAACGCAGGCCGACCTCCAATTCCTCGTCGATGACGGCGTAGCCGTTTTCGCGCACCCCGGCCAGGATGTCACGCAGGCGTTTCTGCGAGACCACGGTCTTATCGGTCAGTGCGCGCAGCTTGACCTTCTCGAAGTAGGCCTTCAACTGGTCGTCCGGCAGATGGGCCAGCATGGCGCGGCCGAGCGAGGTGCAGTAGGCCGGCAGCCGGCTGCCGGTATTGAGCGCCACCGACATCACGCGCGAGGTCGCCGAGCGCGCCACATAGAGCACTTCGTTGTCGTCCAGCACGGCCAGCGAGCAGGATTCGCCGAGGGTACGGCTGATGTTGTTCAGGTAGGGCTGTGCAGAAACGGTCAGCGGCGTGGAGGACAGATAGGAATAGCCCAGCGTCAATATCTTGGGGCGCAGCGAGAAATTGTTGACATCCGAATCGGCATAGCCGAGCTGCTTCAGGGTGTGCAGGCAGCGTCGCACTGCCGCACGCGGAATACCGGTCTTCTGGCTGATCTGGGCGATGGTCAGGCTGCGGCGCGAATCGCTGAAGGCGCGGATCACCGCCAGGCCACGCGCCAGCGACGTCATGAAGCTGGGATCGGTGAGGGCGTCGATTTCCTCGGCGATGGTCGGCTCGCGTTCCGTCTCGATCGCGGCAGTGGGTGCGATGGCAACTTCCTTGCTCTTGGTCCGGCTGCCCCTGCCGGCCTTGGCATCGACGGTGGCGGCTGCTGTGGCGCTGCTTTTGGCAGCAGTCTTGCGGGTCTTGGCGGCGGGTGCGGTGGACATGGGCTCGGATGGGCTCTCTGGGCGGATGGTTCAGGACGGCTCGGGTTTCGGACGGCGCCGATTGCGTCCGGATTTTAACGTTTTGTGCGGCAAGCGAACACATCCTGCCGGTTTTTCTTGACGGCCGTCAAGCCAGATCGCTAAACTCTTTTTGTGCGAAAATCAAACATTAGTTCGGTGATCGAACATTGAGTGCCGGAAAAAGTCAGTCCGAAGTCAGTCCGGCAGCAAGCCTCAAATGTCCGCAGACACCGACCGAGACGAGCCCGTGCAACACGCCCGCCCGGCTGCAACGTGGCAAACCAGATGGCGGGATATCCAGCCGGCGCAGCCCCAGGCGCCGCATCTAAAGTGAGAGCAACGTGATCAATAAAATTTCTGACTCCCTGGAGCAGGCGGTGGCCGACATCCATGATGGCGCCACCATCATGATCGGCGGCTTCGGCAATGCCGGCATGCCATCGGCCCTGATCGATGCGCTGATCGCCCAGGGCGCGCGCGACCTGACCATCGTCAACAACAATGCCGGCAACGGCGACACCGGCCTGGCGGCGCTGCTCAAGACCAAGCGGGTGAAGAAGATTATCTGTTCCTTCCCGCGCCAGACCGATTCCCATGTCTTCGATGCACTCTACCGTGCCGGCGAGATCGAACTTGAACTGACCCCACAAGGCAACCTGGCCGAGCGCATCCGCGCCGCCGGTGCCGGCATCGGCGGTTTCTTCAGCCCCACCGGCTACGGCACCATGCTGGCCGAAGGCAAGGAGACCCGCGAGATCAACGGCCGCCACTATGTGCTGGAGTCGCCGATCCACGCCGACTTCGCCCTTATCAAGGCGCTGCGTGGCGACCGCTGGGGCAACCTGGTGTATCGCAAGACTGCCCGCAACTTCGGTCCCATCATGGCCATGGCCGCCAAATGCACCATCGCCCAGGTCAGCGAGGTGGTGGAACTGGGTCAGCTCGATCCGGAAAACATCATCACTCCCGGCATCTTCGTGCAGCGGATCGTGCAAACCAAGGAGGCACAGCAATGAATCGCTTTACCCGTGAACAGATCGCCGCGCGCGTGGCCCAGGATATTCCCGAAGGCGCCTACGTGAACCTGGGTATCGGCCTGCCTACCAAGGTCGCCAACTACCTGCCGGCCGACAAGGAAATCTTCCTGCACAGCGAAAATGGCGTGCTCGGCATGGGCCCGGCCCCGGCGCCCGGCGAGGAAGACGAAGACCTCATCAATGCCGGCAAGCAGCCGGTGACGCTGCTGACCGGCGGTGCCTATTTCCACCATGCCGATTCGTTTGCCATGATGCGTGGCGGCCACCTCGACATCTGCGTGCTGGGTGCCTTCCAGGTGTCGGCCACGGGTGACCTGGCCAACTGGCATACCGGCGCGCCGGACGCCATCCCCGCCGTGGGCGGTGCGATGGACCTGGCCATCGGCGCCAAGCAGGTGTTCGTGATGATGGATCACCAGACCAAGACCGGCGAAAGCAAGCTGGTCCAGGCCTGCTCCTATCCGCTCACCGGCATCGGCTGCGTCAACCGCATCTACACCGACCTGGCCGTGATCGATGTGACGCCGCAAGGACTGCAGGTGCGCGAGATCGTCGAGGGCCTGTCCTTCGAACAACTGCAGGAGCTGACCGGCGCGCCGCTGCGCCCGGCCGCCTGAGCCGGTTCGAATCCCCCAATTTTCACTGCGAGGAATGCATGAAAGACGTATTTATCTGTGACGCCATCCGCACCCCCATCGGTCGCTACGGCGGCGCGCTCAAGGACGTGCGTGCCGACGATCTGGGCGCGGTACCGCTGCGCGCGCTGATGGAGCGCAATCCCAAGGTGGACTGGAACGCGGTCGATGACGTCATCTTCGGCTGCGCCAACCAGGCCGGCGAAGACAACCGCAACGTCGCCCGCATGTCGCTGCTGCTGGCTGGTCTGCCGCAGGAAGTGCCGGGCAGCACCATCAACCGCCTGTGCGGTTCCGGTATGGATGCGCTGGGCACTGCCGCGCGCGCCATCAAGTCCGGCGAGACCCGCCTGATGATCGCCGGCGGGGTCGAATCGATGACTCGCGCTCCCTTCGTGATGGGCAAGGCCGACAGCGCCTTCTCGCGCCAGGCCGCGATCCAGGACACCACCATCGGCTGGCGCTTCGTCAATGCCTTGATGAAGCAGAAATATGGCGTGGATGCCATGCCCGAGACGGCCGAAAACGTCGCCGTCGACTACCAGGTCAGCCGCGAGGACCAGGACCAGTTCGCCGTGCGCAGCCAGGCCAAGGCCGCCGCTGCACAGGCCAACGGTAACCTGGCGCAGGAGATCGTACCGGTGGTGATCCCGCAGAAGAAGGGCGACCCCATCACCGTGACGCAGGATGAGCATCCGCGTGCTACCAGCATGGAAGCGCTGGCCCGCCTGAAGGGCGTGGTCAAGCCCGATGGCACGGTCACCGCCGGCAATGCCTCGGGTGTCAACGATGGCGCCTGCGCCTTGCTGCTGGCCAGTGCCGAGGCGGCAGAGCAATATGGGCTCAAGCCACGTGCCCGCATCCTGGGCATGGCTACGGCCGGCGTCGCGCCGCGCATCATGGGCATGGGCCCGGCCCCGGCCAGCAAGAAGCTGCTGGCGCAGTTGGGCATGCGCATCGAGCAGATGGATGTGATCGAACTCAACGAAGCCTTCGCCTCGCAAGGCCTGGCCGTGCTGCGCGAGCTGGGCGTGGCTGACGACGATGCGCGGGTCAATCCCAATGGCGGCGCGATTGCGCTGGGTCATCCGCTGGGCATGAGTGGCGCCCGCCTGGTGACCACCGCCCTCTACCAGCTGGAACGCAGCGGTGGCCGTTACGCGCTGTGCACCATGTGCATCGGCGTGGGGCAGGGTATCGCCATGGTGATCGAACGCGTGTCATGATGTTGCGATGGCGTGGCGGACCGGTGTCGCCGCGCCATCCATGAAGGCAGCACGAAGGCTGCAGAGGTCTTCGTAACAATACCAACAATGCATCAGGCAAGGAAAACCTGAGGAAACAGGCAAGCGCAGCACCCCACAACACACAATATCCAGACACCAAGCGGCCGATAAAAAAACAGAGCCGCAGGCCCAGAGGAGACACATCGCATCATGCATTACGATCATGATCGCGCGCCGCATGCGGCCGCGCCCTTCGAGCTACACGAGGGAGGCGCGCCATGCTAGCCAACCTCCTCGGCGTTCTCTTCGACGGCATTGCCTACGGCAGCCTGCTGTTCCTCATCAGTGTCGGCCTGTCGGTGACGATGGGCATGATGAACTTCATCAACCTGGCGCACGGCGCCTTCGCCATGCTGGGCGGCTATGTCTGCGTGAGCCTGCTCAACCGCATGGGCGTTCCCTTCCTGGCGACCTTGCCGCTGGCCTTTCTCGCAGCTGCCATGGTGGGACTGGTGCTGGAACGTTCCCTTTACCGCCGTCTCTACAAGGCCAGCCATCTGGATCAGGTGCTGTTTTCCATCGGCCTGACCTTCATGGCGGTGGCCGGCGCTACCTGGCAATGGGGGCCGACCCAGCAGCCGGTGGTGCTGCCGGACTGGCTGCGTGGCCAGATCTCCCTGCTGGGGCTGGATGTGGGTGCGTATCGCGTCTTCCTGATCGGCGTGGTGGTGATCGTCACGCTGGCCCTGGGTCTGCTGATCGAACGCACCCGCTTCGGCGCGCAGATCCGTGCCTCGGTGGATAACCAGGTGGCCGCCGCCGGCCTGGGCATCAACGTCAGCCGCGTGTTCAGCCTGACCTTCGCGCTTGGCTCCGGCCTGGCCGGACTCGGCGGCGGTCTGGGCATCGACGTGCTGGGACTGGACCCGACCTTCCCGGTCAAGTACATGGTGTACTTCCTGCTGGTGGTGGCCGTGGGGGGCGCCGGCACCATCAAGGGGCCACTGCTGGCGGCTATCATCCTGGGCGTGTTCGACGTCGCCGGCAAATACTATGTGCCGGAGATCGGTGCCTTCGTCATCTATGGCCTGATGGTGGTGCTGCTGATCCTGTTCCCGGCCGGACTGATGCGGAGGCGTGGATGAGTATCGTGAACTCCGCCTCTACCTCGACCACCTCCACCACCGCCGTTGCCAGCCCGGGAAAGCCGACCATGAAGCCTGCCCTGCACCTGCCCGATGACCGCTGGACGCCGCTGGAAATCCTGTTCTGGCTGGCGCCGGTGGCCGCCTATTTCCTCTTCCCCGATTATCTGGTGCTGATCAGCCAGATCATGATCGTGGGCCTGTTCGCGGTCTCGCTGGACCTGATCCTGGGGTATGCGGGCATCGTCTCCCTGGGCCATGCCGCCTTCTTCGGGCTGGGCGCCTACACGGCCGGTCTGCTGGCCGTGCATGGGTGGGGCGAGCCGATCACCGGCCTGCTGCTGGCAGCCGTGGTGGCTGCCATCGCCGGCTTCCTGGTGAGCTTCCTGGTGGTGCGCGGCGCCGACCTGACGCGCCTGATGGTGACACTGGGCATCGGCCTGATGCTGTTCGAAGCGGCCAACAAGGCGGCCTTCCTCACCGGCGGTGTCGATGGCCTGTCAGGCATGGTGATGAGCAAGATCTTCGGTGTCTTCGAGTTCGATCTCAACGGACGCGTGGCCTATGTGTACAGCTTCGCGGTGCTGCTGCTGCTGTTCGTGGTCTTGCGGCGGCTGGTCAATTCACCATTCGGCCTCGGCCTCAAGGGCATCCGCGAAGGAGGGCGCCGCATGCCTGCCATCGGTGCCGACGTCAGCCGCCGGCTGGTGGTGATCTTCACCATCGGCGCCGCCGTGGCCGGCGTGGCCGGTGCCCTGCTGGCGCAGACCACGCAGTTCGTGGGCCTGGATGTCCTGGGCTTCCCGCGTTCGGCCGAGCTGCTGATCATCCTGGTGCTGGGCGGTACCGGGCGCCTGTATGGCGGCCTGGTCGGCGCACTGGTCTACATGCTGGCGCAGGATTACCTGTCCGGCCTCAATCCGGCCTACTGGCAATTCTGGATCGGCCTGTTGCTGATCGTGATCGTACTGTTCGCACGCGGCGGCCTGCTGGGTGGCCTGGTGGTGCTGCGTGACAAATGCTTCAAGGGAGGCCGCGCATGAGCACGCATCCATCCACCGGCGACACCACCCTGCGCACCGAAGGCCTGAGCAAGCGCTGGGGCAGTTTCGTGGCCAACAGCGAGGTCTCGCTGACCTTCGCCCCGGGCGCGCGCCACGCGCTGATCGGCCCCAACGGCGCCGGCAAGACCACCTTCATCAATCTGCTCACCGGCGGTTTCGCGCCCAGCAGCGGCAAGGTCTGGTTCGGCGGTGAAGACATCACCGCCTTGCCGCAGCATGAACGCGTCAAGCGCGGCATGACCCGCACCTTCCAGATCAACACGTTGTTCGCCGGCCTGACCGTGCTGGAGTCAGTCGTACTGGCGATCCAGGAGCGGCGCGGCATGCAATACAAGTGGTACCAGACCGTGGCCAGCCAGACCGAGGTGGTGGAAGAGGCCATGGCCCTGCTGGCTTCGCTGAAGCTGGAGCAGGAGGCCAACAGCCTCACGCGCAGCCTGGCCTATGGCAAGCAGCGCCTGGTCGAGATCGCGCTGGCTCTGGCCACCCGGCCCAAGGTCTTGCTGCTGGACGAACCGGCGGCCGGCATTCCCTCGGCCGAGAGTCGCGAACTTTTCGAGGTGATCGCGCAATTGCCGCGCGAGGTCACCATCGTCTTCATCGAGCATGACATGGGGCTGGTGTTCCGTTTCGCCGAGCGCATCACCGTGCTGGTAGGCGGCAAGGTGCTGGTGGAGGGAACGCCGAGCGAGATCGCGGCCGACCAGCGGGTCAAGGAAGTCTATCTGGGGGAGGCCGAACATGCCTGAGTTGCTGGCACTGGAGAAAGTGACCGCCGGCTATGGCGAGTCCATCGTACTGGAAGACGTGTCTTTCGCGATGAACGAAGGCGAGAGCCTGGCCTTGCTGGGCCGCAACGGTGTGGGCAAGACCAGCCTGCTGATCACCCTGATGGGTCTGACCCGCCTGCATGGTGGCCGCATCCGCTGGCGCGGCGGTGACATCGTGCGTGTGCCCACTCACCGGCGCGCGCATGCCGGCCTGGGCTGGGTGCCGCAGGAGCGTTTCATGTTCCCCTCGCTGACGGTGGAAGAACACCTGACGGTGGTAGAGCGGGGCGGCCAATGGGATCTGAAGAAGATCTACCAGATCTTCCCGCGCCTGCATGAGCGTCGCCACAACATGGGCAACCAGCTCTCGGGTGGCGAGCAGCAGATGCTGGCCATCGCCCGCGCGCTGATGGTCAGCCCCAGCATCCTGCTGCTGGACGAGCCGATGGAGGGCCTGGCGCCGATCATCGTGCAGGAACTGCTCAAGGTGATCCGCCGCCTGGTCAGCGAGGAGGGCATGTCGGTGATCGTGGTGGAGCAGCATGCGCGCATGGCGCTCTCGCTCACGCAGCGCGCCATCGTGCTGGATCGCGGCCGTATCGTGCATGCTTCCGACAGCCAGAGCCTGCTGGCGGATGGCGAGAAGCTGGACCGCTTGGTGGCGGTGGCCTGAGCGCAGCCGGGACAGGGGCGCTGGCGCGCCGCCTGTCCCTTGCTCGCCTGCTGGCAGGCGCCTAGAGATCCAGTACCAGCACGGCCGAAGTCCCGCGCGAAACGCAGGGCATGAACCATTTCCCCGAGGCCTTTTCTTCGGCGCTCAACACGTTGTCCCGATGCAGGGGCACACCCTCGCACAATCCCACGCGGCAGGTTCCGCATACACCCACTTCGCATGAGCAGGGCAGGTCGACGCCGGCCTGCTGCAGGCTGGCCAGGGCGGTCTGGTCCGCCGCCACCGGAATTTCCCGGCCATCCCTGAGGCGGATCAGGAAGGGCCGGTCTTCCGCTGTGGCTGCCGGGACTGCCTGGAAGGATTCCTGATGCAGACAGCCGGCGCCGTAGCGCTGCGTGGTCAACTCCGCAACCGTCTCCATGAAGCGGTGTGGACCGCAGGTATAGACCTGTGCCCTGGGATGGCCGGCCATGATGCCGGTGATGCCGGCGCGCGTGCCGGCCGGATCCCTGCCGAGGAAGACCCGGGTGTGCGCGGCCAGCGGGCCTGCGCAGAGTTCTTCCCGCATGGGCAGCAGCATCGCATCGCGCGCAAAGCAGGCCAGTACGAACGGCCGACCCTGGTCCAGCAGGGCATAGGCCATGGCCAGCAGTGGCGTGATACCGATGCCGCCTGCCAGCAGCAGATGCGGATCGGAGGCGTCACCCAGCGCAAAGGCGTTGCGCGGTGCGCTGATCTGCAAGCGCATGCCTGGCTGTGCATGAGCATGCAACCAGGCCGAGCCCCCGCGCGAGCTGTCCTCGCGCTTGACGGCGATGCGATAGCTGTCGGGCGAGGGCTTGCGGCAGCACAGCGAATACTGGCGCAGCAGGCCGTTGCCCAGCAGGAGGTCGATGTGCGCCCCCGCCTTGTAGGGCGGTAAGGCGCCGCCATCGGCAGGCTTGAGAATGAAGATGCGGATATCCGCCGCACCCGGGATGATGGAATCAATGACGACGTTCATGGCAGCGGTCCGGCCGCCGTGAAAGCGGCCGGTTCAGAGTGGGATGGATGGAAGCGAGAGGGGCTGGCGCCCGCCAGCCCGGTGGAGCTGCAGGGAAGGGGATCGCTCAGGCCGTCTGTTGCGGGGCCGTCAGCGCATCGATGATGCGGCGCGCGCGATTGGCGCCGACATCGACGTGGATGTCGATCATGTCGCGCCCGGCAAATTGGCGCATGTTGCGATACTGCGCTTCGATGATGATGCGATCTTCCTCGAAGGTGGCCGCGGTTTGCTGGTAGACATCTTCCAGGTTGTCCGGCATGTCGGGATGGCTGGAGCAGGCCATGGTCCAGAAATAATGGGTCGTGTTGTCCGTCTCCGGCGTGATGCCATGGAACCCGCGCATGTGAAAGCCGCCGCGCCCGGGATTGTCCACCGGCTCGCTACCGGCATCGACCGCACCGGTGAAGATGTTGAGATGGCTGACCTCGAAATCGATTTCCTGCCAGCGGTCGATGCGTCCCCGGAATGGCCAGGCCGCGCTGTAGGTGGCTGGCGGCAGCGAGTCGAGCATGTGCCGTACCACCCGCACCTGCCGGTCCTGGCTGCTGACCCGGGTAGGCGCTTCCATGTGGGTTCGTGCATTGCCGCCGATGGTCTTGCCATGGACATAGCCGACGTGGCTCAGATCCAGCAGGTTGTCGTGGATCAGCTGGTAGGGCGCCTGATAGTGGAATACGCCGCCCTTGAAACGATAGCGGGGGTCGTCGTGGGCAGCGATTTCCGGTGGCTCGCCGTGGGCCGGCTCGTCTGCGGTCTGCCCCATCCAGATCCAGATCACCTGGTTGCGTACTGCCACCTGGTAGGCTCTCACGCAGGCCTTGCCCGGCACCTTCGCCTGTCCGGGAATATCCAGGCACTGTCCGCCGGGGGCGAACAGCAAGCCATGATAGCCGCAGCGCAGGCCCTGCTCCTCCAGCGTACCGCACGACAGGGGCAGGCTGCGATGGCAGCAACGGTCTTCCAGCGCCGCCACTTCACCCTGGCCGGTACGGAACAGCACCACCGGCTGGTTCAACAAGGTCCGGGCCAGTGGGCGATCCTGCAATTCCCAGATGAAACCCGCGACATACCATTGGTTCAGTACAAACATGTTGCTCTCCTTGCGAAACGGGGGAATGCTTCACTTCATCCGGCCAGCGGCCGCCGCCGACTTGGCCGGGTCCTTGACGCCGTCGTAGCGGTCGATTTCGGTGGCGACGTACTTGCCCTCCTTCTTGTCGATGCGACGGATATAGATGGTCTGCACGATATCGCGCGTGGCGGGATCGATGCTCACGCTCCCGCGCGGACTGGTGGCGCTGTAGGTGGCGGCGGCCTGGATGAAGCGGACGGCCTCGGCGTGGCCTTCGGTCCGGGTCAGCGTGGCGGCGATCAGGTTCATCGCGTCATAGGCCGATACCGACAGGAAATTGGGCTGGAAGCGCCCACCTACGGTCTGCGAAAAGGCTTGCAGGAAGCGTGCATTTTCCGCGCCGGGCCGGGAATAGGCATAGAAGCCGGCGGTATAGATGCCCAGCATGGCATCGCCCCCCATGGCGAGCACATCTTCGTCCGCCCAGCCTTCGCCCCCGAGGAAGCGGATGCCGGCCTTGTCCAGACCCTTTTCCTTGTAGCCCTTGATGAAGGCCACCATGGGTTGGCCATTGGGCAGGAAGACATGGATGGCATCCGGCTTTTCATCCTTGATCCGTTGCAGGTAGGCACTGTAGTCCACCGTATTGAGCGGTACCCGCACGGTGGCCACTACCTGGCCACCGTGGGCCGCGAAGCTGTTGTTGAACCAGGTCTCCGCGTCGATGCCTGGCGCGTAGTCGGAGACGATGGAAAACACCTTGCGCGATCCGGTCTTGTAGGCCCAGTCCGCCAGCGGCTGCACCGACTGCGCGATGGTGTAGGAGGTGCGCGTGACGTAGCGCGATTTCTCGGTCACACCCGAAGCGGCGGCATTCATCACCACCATGGGCCTGCGCGCCTTCTCGGCGACGGCTGCTGCCGCGATGGCATTGGGCGTGAAGACGAAGCCGGCCAGGATGTCCACGTTCTCGCGCACCAGCCGTTCGGTGGCCAGGCGCTTGGCCACATCGGCCTGGGGACCGGTATCGTCCTTGTAGATCACTTCCAGTTTCTTGCCGGCGACCTGGCTGCCGTTCTGCCGCAACCAGGTATCGATGCCGGCCTTCATCTGTTCGCCACTCTGCGCAGCCGGTCCGGTGAGCGAGGTGATCACCCCGATGCGTATGGTGTCGCCCGCATTGCCGGCGCCGGCGGGCGCGATGCTGCACGCCAGCACCAGCGCAAGCGCTGTACCGGCAAGCTTCTTGACTTGCATGTCGTCTCCTCTCTGGTGGTCCGGTCATACCGGGACTGGCTGCCTTGTAATGGATGTCGGATGGCAGTCCTGTCGATGGATCATACAGAGCCGAAATTATTTGAAAATAGAATCTTCCGCATAATGTTTATGCGATTTTCGAATTCTGTGTGCGGCGGGGAAGTGCGTGTTGTGGCATGCTGCGGAAGAACTGATACTTGGAGCGGGGATGACCTCTTTCGACCTGAATCTCTTGCCGATCGCACTGGCGGTCTTCGATGAGCGTAGCGTGAGCGGGGCGGCGCGCCGGCTGGGAATGAGCCAGCCGGCGGTGAGCGTGGCGCTCAACAAGTTGCGTCATGCTCTGGGCGATCCGCTGTTCGTGCGTACCGCTCGCGGGATGGAACCGACGCCACGCGCCGTGGCGCTGATTTCGCCGACGCGCGATATCCTGCAGCGGGTGCATACCGACGTACTGGCCAGTGAAAGTTTCAATGCTGCCACGACGGAAAGACGCTTTACGCTGGCCCTGTCGGACATCGGCGAGATGACCTTCCTGCCCAAGCTGCTTGATCATCTGCGGCACGAAGCGCCGCACGCTTCCCTGCTCTCGGTCACGATGTCCCCACCCGAACTGGCGGCGGCACTGGAACGTGGCGAGGTGGATCTGGCGGTGGGATTTTTTCCCGATCTGAAGAACCGCAATTTCTTCCAGCAGCGGCTCTTCTCCCATGACTTCATCTGCCTGCTCAGCGCCGATCATCCTCATCGCTCGCGCCGCATCAGTATCGAGAGATTTCTCAGCATGGGACATGCGGTGATCAAGGCGGAAGGACGCAGTCAGGAAGTGTTCGAGCAATTCCTGCTACGGCGCAAGATCGAGCGGCGCATCGTGATATCGACTCCGCATTTCATGTCGATCCCCTTCCTCATCGCATCCTCCGACCTGATCGCCACGGTGCCGCGCGCGGTCGGCGAATCCTTTGCGCAGTTCGCCAACATCAAACTGGTGGAGCCGCCTTTCGAAATCCCTTCCTTCGATCTGAAGCAGCACTGGCATCGCAAGTATCACAAGGACGGCGGCAATGTCTGGCTGCGCTCGGTGCTGGCACGCATGTTCGCAGGCTGAGCCGGATGCCTTGTTAGCCCTCGCGGTCCGGATCGCGCGATGGTCGTGCCAGGGGGGCACGGCTGTGCGGATTGTTTTCATGCACCAGCTTGTCCAGCAGCTGCATGAACTGCGCCTTCTCGGCCTCGTCCAGCGGTGCCAGGATGCGCTTGCGCAGGCGTTGCAGGCCGGGCACCAGGTCTTCCAGCAGGGCTTCGCCGGCAGCGGTGATGCGCAGGGCGCGCTGGCGCCGGTTGTGCGGAATCACCTCGCGCACCAGCAAACCTTTTTCTTCCAGTCGCGCGCAGACGGTGGCGCCCGTGGAAGTGTCGATGGCCACCAGTCCGGACAGGGTCACCTGGTCGATGCCGGGATGATTGGACAGCATGCGCAGGACGGCATATTGCACCGGCGTGACCACGCCGCCGATCTCGTCATGGAAGATCGAGACCGAGATCTGCTGCGCCCGCCGCAACAGGTGGCCAGGATGTTCGTAGAGGTCGGTCAGCTGGCTTTCCTGGTCGGGGTGCGGTGTGGTGGACATGGTGTGGGCAATCGGTGAGACGGGTTGGCGGTTCGGATCGGCAGGATGAGCAGGGAGGATCGGCGCTGCTTTCCCTGCATCAATTGATGCAATGCGCAACGAAAAAACTCCGCCAGTGAGTTTACTTGCGGAGCCGATTGGCGGATACTTTTTCGCATACATTCAGTGCACTGAATATTAAAACAAAAAATCAGGAGACCCGACAGGATCTGGATCAACAGAGCTGCGGATCACACCAGCAAGAGATCGAAGACTGATCAGGGCGCCGGCCTGTGCCGCGTGCCGATTGAGGAATTTACCCGAGAGGAGACCGTCATGTTCCCCAAGAATGCCTGGTACGTTGCCTGTACCCCCGACGAAATCGCCAGCAAGCCGCTGGGCCGCCAGATCTGCGGCGAAAAGATCGTGTTCTATCGTGGCGCACAAGGCCAGGTGGCGGCGCTGGAGGACTTCTGTCCGCATCGCGGCGCGCCGTTGTCGCTGGGCTTCGTGCGCGAGGGGCAGCTGGTCTGCGGCTACCACGGACTGGAGATGGGATGCGACGGCAAGACCGTCAGCATGCCCGGCCAGCGGGTGCGCGGCTTTCCGTGCATCCGCAGTTTCCCGGTGGTGGAACGTTACGGTTTCATCTGGGTCTGGCCCGGCGAGAAGGAGCTGGCCGACCCGGCCCTGATCCATCATCTCGAATGGGCCGACAACCCGGAGTGGGCCTACGGCGGCGGGTTGTACCACATCAACTGCGACTACCGGCTGATGATCGACAACCTGATGGATCTTACGCACGAGACCTATGTCCACGCTTCCAGCATCGGTCAGAAGGAAATCGACGAGGCGCCCGTGAATACGCGCGTCGAGGGTGAGCAGGTCATCACCAGCCGCTTCATGGAAAACATCATGCCGCCGCCGTTCTGGCGCATGGCCCTGCGCGGCAACGGTCTGGCCGATGAGGTGCCTGTGGACCGCTGGCAGATCTGCCGCTTCTCTCCGCCCAGCCACGTGATGATCGAAGTCGGGGTGGCCCATGCCGGTCATGGTGGCTACGAGGCCCCGGCCGAGCACAAGGCATCCAGTATCGTGGTGGACTTCATCACGCCCGAGACCGAGACTTCGCACTGGTATTTCTGGGGCATGGCGCGCCACTTCCGTCCCGACGACCAGGAACTGACCGCCACCATCCGCGAAGGCCAGGGCAAGATCTTCGGCGAGGACCGCGAGATGCTGGAACTGCAGCAGGCCAATCTGTTGCGACACCCCGAGCGCCGCCTGCTGGCACTGAACATCGATGCCGGCGGCGTGCAATCCCGCAAGGTACTGGAAAAGTGGCTGGTCCGCGAAGCCGGGGCCGGTAAGGCTGCCGCGGCGTAAGGGGACAGCATGACGACATTGCAGGTCAAGGTCGCGGCGCGCCGCGAGGAGGCCGAGGGCATCATCGGCCTGGAGCTGGTGGCCGTGGACGGGCAGCCATTGCCGGAGTTTGCAGCCGGTGCCCATATCGACGTCTATCTTCCCGGTGGTCTGCTGCGCCAGTATTCGCTGTGCAATGCGCCGCATGAACGGCACCGCTACCAGATCGGCGTGCTGCGCGATCCCCGGTCGCGGGGCGGTTCTCAGGCCGTGCATGATGCGCTGAAGGTGGGCGACCTCGTCACCATCAGCGCGCCGCGCAACCAGTTCGCATTGCAGCCGGCACCGCACAGCCTGCTGTTGGCCGGCGGTATCGGCGTCACGCCCATCCTTTGCATGGCCGAAGCGCTGGCCGCTGCCGGGGCTTCCTTCGAGATGCACTATTGCGCGCGCTCACCGGCACGCCAGGCCTTCCGCACGCGGATCGCGGACTCGGGATTCGCCGCGCGCGTGGTGCATCACTACGATGATGGCGACGCCGTCCAACAGCTGGACCTGGCGTCCCTGCTGGCGCGCACCGATCCGGCCACGCATCTGTATGTCTGCGGCCCCGACGGCTTCATCGCCCATGTGGTCGATACCGCCCGTGCCCAGGGCTGGCCGGAGGCGCAGGTGCACTTCGAGTATTTCGGCGCGGCACCGGTGGATGTCGCGGGCAACGGCAGTTTCCAGGTGAAGCTGGCCAGCAGTGGCGAGGTCTATACCATCCCGCCCGAGCGCACGGTGATCCAGGTGCTGGCCGAGCATGGCGTGGAGGTGCCGGTGTCCTGCGAGCAGGGGATCTGCGGCACCTGCCTTACGCGCGTGCTGGGGGGGCAGCCCGATCACCGCGACCAGTACCTGACCGATGAAGAGCGGGCCGCCAACGACCAGTTCACACCTTGTTGTTCCCGCGCGAAGAGCGCATTGCTGGTGCTGGATCTTTGAAAAACGAGAACCTAGAAGAGGAGACACGATGAGCGAAATGATCGATGCAAGGCGCCGCCAGCTGATGCTGGCCGGTGCGGCCCTGACGGCCGCAGGCCTGCCCCTGCTGGCACGCGCCGCGGATCCACTGAAAGTCGGCCTGATCGTGCCGATGTCGGGACCGTTCGCCTCGACCGGGCGGCAGATCGAGGCAGCGGTGAAGCTGTACCAGCAAAAGAATGGCGACAGCGTGGCCGGCCGCAAGGTGGAGATCCTGCTCAAGGACGACGGCGGCGTCTCGCCCGACGTCACCAAGCGGCTCGCGCAGGAGCTGGTGGCACGCGACAAGGCACAGATCCTGATGGGCTTCGGCCTGACCCCGCTGGCATTGGCGGCCGCGCCCATCGCGACCCAGGCCAAGGTACCGATGATCGTGACGGCGGCGGCCACCTCCATCATCGTGCAGCGTTCTCCCTACATCGTGCGCACCGGCTTCACGCTGGCGCAGGTCACCTCGCCGCTGGCATCCTGGGCGGCGAAGAACGGCATCAAGAGTGTGGTCACCTTCGTCTCGGATTACGGCCCGGGCCTGGATGCGGAAAAGGTGTTCGTGAAGACTTTCGGCGAAGCCGGCGGCAAGGTGATGGAGAGCGTGCGCGTTCCGTTGCGCAATCCCGACTACGCGCCCTTCCTGCAGCGGGTCAAGGATGCCAAACCGGAGGCACTGTTCGTCTTCGTTCCCTCGGGCGAGGGCGCCGCGGTGCTCAAACAGTTCACCGAGCGTGGACTGGCGGCGGCCGGCATACGGCTGATCTGCACCGGCGATGTGCTCGATGATGACCTGATGGCCGGGATCGGCGCGGCGGCCAGGGATGTGGTGAGCAGTCACCATTATTCGGCGGCACATCCTTCTGCGGCCAACAAGGAATACGTAGAGGGCATCGCCCAGGCCAACAAGGGAATGCGGGCCAACTTCCATTCGGTAGGTGCCTATGATGGCATGCACCTGCTGTACGAAGCGCTGAAGAAGACCGGCGGGGACACCGACGGTGAAAAGCTGCTGGCCGCGATGAAGGGCATGAGCTGGGAGAGTGTACGCGGCCCGGTGAGCATCGATGCGGGCACACGCGATATCGTGCAGACCGTCTACATGCGCAAGGCTGAGCAGAAGGGCAACGAGTTCTACAACGTCGAGTTCGACAAGGTGGACAAGGTGCGCGACCCCGGCGTGTGAACGCGATCCACATCCGGCATACCGGCCCCGCCTCGCAATGCAGGAGGTGATGGCCGGTGAGCGTTCTGTGTTCCGCGGCCAAGGCTGGCCGCGTGGCCTCAAAGCCCGTCGATAAAGGCCGTGACCAGCGCGTCGAAGGCCTGCGGCTGCTCCACCGCACTGATATGGGAAGCCCCGGCAATCACCTCCAGCCGCGCCTCCGAAATGGCATCCGCCAGAGCCCGTGCCATGGCCACCGGCGTACCCTGATCCAGTTCGCCGGCGATCACCAGTGTCGGTACCCGGATCGCTCCGACCCGGTCAGCGGTGTCCACCGTGCCCACTGCATGACAGCAGCCCACATAGCCCACCGCATCGGTCGTGACCAGTCGATGACGGTAGCGGGCCACCGTGGCCGCTTGCGTCGCGCGGAAATCCTCATGGAAGTAGCGCCCCATCACGGCGTCGGCAATCGCCTCGATGCCCTCCGCGCGCACGGTGGCAATACGCTGCTGCCAGGCCGCGCGCGCCGCCTCTGGATAGGCTGAAGTGGTGTTGGCCAGCACCAGTGCGCGTACCAGTGCAGGATGCCGCAGCGCCAGTTCCTGCCCCACCATGCCGCCCATGGACAGCCCCACCCAGACCACCGGTCCGCTATCCAGTTCGCGCAACAGGCGGGCCGCATCGTCGGCCAGGTCGGCCATGCTGTAGAGCCCTTCCAGCTTTTCCGAGCTGCCGTGGCCGCGATGGTCGTAGGCGATCACGCGGCAATCCGCCGCCAGCCGGTTGGCCAGTCCGTCCCACATCATCAGGTCGGTACCCAGTGCATGGGATAGCACCACCGTATGGCGCGGTGCCTTGCCGTTGCGCGGTTCGCGCAGCGTGTAATGCAGTGCCGGGGAGGCACTGCTGCGGCCGGCGCGACCGATGCCGGGATGCATGCTGTCGGACGGCGCCTGCGCTGCCACCGTGTAGCCGATCTGTTCGCCCACCTCACGCAGGATCTTCTGTGCATGGGTGAAGGCGGTATTGCCGGCTGGGACTCCCGCGTAGACGGCAGCCTGGATCATGACTTCCTTCATCTCGTCGGGTGTGAGGCGGGTGGCGGCATCGGCGGTCAGGCCGGCGCGCACGTGCAGTTCGAATTCCTCCCAGCGGCCCAGCGCGATGGTGATGGCCAGCACGATGATGCGACGGGTCTTGTGGTCCAGGCCGGGACGGCCCCAGATTTCATTCCAGGCGAAGCGGGTGATCAGGTTCTGGAAGTCGGCATTGAAGTTGGTGGCGTTGGCCACCGACCGGTCCACCCACTGATCGCCCAGCACACTGCGGCGGTTGCGCATGCCGCGCTCGAAGTCATGGTCCAGCGGATCGTAGCTCATGGTGTTCTCTCTCTGTCTTGATGTGTTTTCCAGCAGTCCTGTTCCGCTCAGGCGGACGGTGTGTCGGGTGCCGCCTGCATTCTTGCCAGTTGTTGTTCGGCCAGGCGGCGCGCCGGACGGGTCGCGACGACGGGGTCGAACAGGGCGCGCAGGTGCTGGCTGTCCAGGGTCTTGCTCAACTGCGCGTCGGACTCGACCGCTTCTACAAGAAGGTCCACCAGCTGCTTTCCCTCGGCCACGGTCTGGCGCGTCAGGCGTTCCAGCAGGGCATGCGCTTGCGGACGGCCGATGATCCCGGCCAGCGCGATCGAGGCCGATTCGGCAAATACCAGCCCTTGCAGGGCATCGATGTTGCGCAGCATGCGTTGGTGGTCGATCTGCAGGCCGGAGAAGGCTTCGTTGAGTGCGCGCAGCGCGCCATGCACACCCAGGAAGAGGGCCGGCCACTCGGCCAGCTCGGCCTGCCAGTTGCCCAGGCCGCGCTCGTGCTGCTGTCCCATGGCGGCCAGCAGCGCGGCGGCTTGCTGCGGGGCGCGGGCGGCGGCGGCCAGGGCGATCATGGACGAGACCGGGTTGCGCTTGTGCGGCATCGCCGAAGAGCCGCCACGTCCATTGCCGGAGGGTTCGGCCAGTTCGGCGATCTCGCCTTGTGCCATCAGCGACAGGTCGGTGGCGATCTTGCCCAGGCTGCCGGCCAGTACGGCCATCTCGGTACCCAGCCTGATCCATTGGTCGCGCTGGGTATGCCAGGCGGCTTCGGGCGTAGCCAGTTCCAGCGCCGCTGCCATGCGCGCGGCGACCACCGGTCCTTTGTCACCCAGTACCGCAAGCGTGCCGACTGCACCGCCCAGTTGCAGTTGCAGGGCATGACTGGACAAGGTCTGCAACTGCGCCCGCGAGCGCTGCAAGGGCGCGGCCCAGCCGCACAACTTGAAGCCCAGGCTGGTGACCTGGGCCGGCTGCATCAGGGTGCGCGCCAGCACCGGCGTATCGAGGTGGGCCCGCGCCAGTTCCAGCAGTCGTCCGGCCAGGGTGGCCAGCTCAGTATCGATCAGAGCCAGCGCGTCGCGGGTGACCAGTACCATGGCGGTGTCGAGCACATCCTGGCTGGTACTGCCCCAGTGCACGTGGGTCGCGGCTTCTTCGCTATAGAGCGCGACCGTGCGTTGCAATTCCTTGACCAGGGGGATGGCCAGCGCACCGGCACGGCGTCCTGCCACGATCAGCGCCGGGATGTCGTACAGCGGCGCCCGGCACACGCTGGCGATGGCGCGTGCGGCGCTCTCGGGGATCACGCCCTCGGCGGCCTCGGCCTCGGCCAGTGCCTGTTCGAAGCGCAGCATGGCCTGTACCACCGCCTCGTCGTCGAATACGGCGATCATCTCGGAGCTGGTGAGGAAGCTGTCGAATATCGAAACGCTCATGAAATCTCCAGGTGGGTCCGTACGCATGCCGCTGCAACGCAAACGGGACCCGCCAGGCCTGGGCCTGCGGATCCCCTGTCAGCGGCGCCGTACGCGGCGTTCAGTTCAGATGTAATCGAAGAATACCGTTTCGCGCTCGCCCTGCATGTGGATATTCCATACATAGCTGCCATCGGCCTGCTTGCGGGCGATGAGCGTGTCGCGCCGGTTTGGCGGTACCTGCTCCAGCAGCGCCGATTGCGCCAGGGCCGGGTCGTCTTCCAGGAACACCGCGGTGAACTGGTGCTTGACCAGGCCGCGCGCAAACACGGTCACGTAGGCGATCGGCTTGCCGGCCGTGGCCTGTGCTTGCGAGATGGAAAAGGCGAAGCCGCCATCTTCGCCGGTAGGCACACGTCGATAGCCGGGGATGGCCTGCGCGCTTTCGACCGGGGCGCTGGCGGGCAGCCAGGCTTCGGCCCAGGCGTCGTTGATGGGGACGCCGTCGCCGTCGAAGATGGCGCCGTGCACCTTGACCTGCGGTGCGCTGCTGTCCACGCGGGCGGTCAGTTCCACGGCCCAGGCCCAGGCTTCGTGAGGGAAGGGGCCGATGGTCTGCGAGGTGGTGATGTTGCTCATGTTTGCTCCTGCTCAGTCAGTGCGTCAGATACCCATGGGCGTGGCGTTGCGGCCGCGCAGGACGATGTCGAATTCGTAGCCGAGCATCTTGTCGTCCACCGTTTCTTCCAGCGAAAAGCGCGAGATCAGGCGCTGGCGGGCAGCCTTGTCGGGGATGCTCTGGAAGATCGGGTCGTAGTCGAACAGCGGGTCATTGGGAAAGTACATCTGCGTGACCAGGCGCTGCGCATAAACGTTGCCGAACAGCGAGAAGTGGATGTGCGCCGGACGCCAGGCCTTGTGGTGGTTGCCCCAGGGATAGGGACCGGGCTTGATGCTGACGAAGCGGTAGCGACCGTCGTCGTCGGTGAGCATCTTGCCGAAGCCGGTGAAATTGGGATCCAGCGGAGCATCGTGCTGGTCCTTCTTGTGGAAATAGCGGCCGGCGGCATTGCATTGCCAGACTTCCAGCAGGGAATTGCGTACCGGCTTGCCGTCTTCGTCCAGCACGCGGCCGGTGACGACGATCTTCTCGCCCAGGGGTTCGCCCTTGCCTTGCCTGGTCAGGTCCATGTCGTGCGGCAGGATCAGCTTGGGCGAGGCAAACAGGTTGGTGCCGGTGGCGGTCTCGTCGCGCACACGCAGGGGCGCCTGGGTGGGGCCGCGCTTGACGGTCGACTTGTAGGGGGGATAGATCAGGTCCGGATAGACACCGGGTTCGATGGCATCGAATTGCATGAGGTCTCCTCAGGTCGCTAGGGGCGGCTGCGCCTGCACACATTGCCGTGCTGCCGGGAATGTGCGATTTGCGCGCCGTGCTTGGGTGTGGAGAGATAGTAGGCAAGCCCCCGGACTGCCTCAAGGCCAACGCAGCGCAGCATATTCGCCATTCGCCCACTTTGTGCGAGAATCGCACAAATAGCCGATTTTCTGCAGCAAGCCTGCAGTGACCGGCATCAGCTTGTCTTATCCACAGGGCGGGGACGCATGCAGCAAGAGCGAATCGACGAGGACATGGCCGAGGACGAGGCGGGGCCGCTGAAGCGCGACCTGGTGGCGGGCCTGGAAAAGGGCCTGCAGGTCATCGAAGCCTTCGACCAGGAGCGCTCGCGCCTGACCATCGCCGAGGTGGCGCATTTGACCGGGCTGACCCGCGCCGCCGCCCGGCGCTATCTCCTCACGCTGACCCATCTGGGTTACATGCGCCACGACAACAAGACCTTTTCGTTGACGCCGACGGTGCTGCGGCTGGGCCAGTCCTACCTGCACTCGGCTCGCCTGCCGCGCATCGTGCAGCCCTTGCTGTACCGGCTGGCCTATTCGCTGGGCGAGGCGGCCTCGTGCGGGGTGCTGGACCACGATCAGCTGGTGTGCGTAGCGGCGGTGAGCGCGGGGCAACTGGTCTCGACCACCCTGCAGCCGGGGACGCGGGTACCGGCCTATTGCACTGCCAATGGCCGCATCCTGCTGGCCAATCTGCCTCAGGCGCAGCTTGATGTCATCCTGGCCCGCGCCCAGCCGGAGGCCATCACCGTCAATACCATCACCGATCCCGAACGCCTGGCACTGGAGATCGCGCGCGCCCGTGCCCAGGGTTATGCGCTGGTGGATCAGGAACTGGAACTGGGCCTGCGCACCATGGCCGTGCCGGTGCGCAATTTCCGCGGCGAGGTGGTGGCGGCCATGAACATCAGTGTGCATGCGGCGCGGATGAAGCTGGAAGACATGGTCGAGCGCTGCCTGCCGGCCATGCTCAAGATCCAGGTGGAACTGGGCGCGCTGTTGTGATCCCTTGCACCCCTGCGCCTGCGCTGCCAGGACGGCCGGGCCTGCCTATTCTTCCACATGGGTGCGCCGATATTCCTTGGGCGTGACACCCATATGGCGCTTGAACAGCCGGCTGAAATAGGCCGGGTCCTGAAAGCCCAGTTCGTAGGCGATGGTCGCTACGCCCGAAGGCACGTAGGTGAGCTTGCGGCAGGCCTCCAGGATGAGCCGCTGCTGTGCCAGGTCAAAGGCCGAGCGGCCGGCCAGCTTCAGGCACAGGCGGTTCAGGCGGCTGGGCGTGATGCGCAGCTTGTCCGCATACACCGCGACCTGCCATTGTTCGCGGAAATGCTGCTCCACCAGCGTGCGGAAGCGACTGAACAGCTCGAAGTCGCCGCGTCCGGACAGCTCGGCCGAACGATGATCCGCTTCCAGTCGCACCAGCAGCAGCATCACGCTGCGCGCCAGCCATTCCAGCATCAGCGTATGGCCGGTGCGAGGTGCGGCGGACTCGGCGATCAACAGGCGTAGCAGGGTTTCCATGCGCGTGTGCAGGTCCGGCACCCGGCCCAGTTCGATCGCCATGGGGCGCAGGAACAGTGGTGAAAAAAGTTCGCCATGGGCATCGCCGCCGGCCGAAAACACCACGTGCGGATCGACGGTCAGCACGAAACCCACGGCCCGTTCCGAAAAGTCGAAACCGTGTACCAGCGAGGGGTAGATGGTGATGACCACCGGCCCGTCGTATTCCCAGACCTCGTCTTCCATCAGAGCGCTGACATGGCCCGACATTAAAAAAAGTACCTGAAAAAGACCGGTGTGGGTGTGCGGTGCAATATGCCAGTCATGGATGCGGCTGCGCGTCTCGATCAGTTCGATATGCACCGATTCCGCATCGTCCGGCCGCACAGCCTCGCCGTACAGGGAAAATTGGGGAACCTCGCTGGCGCGGGGTTTGCTGCGTGCCTGAGGCATGGTGTCTCCTTCGACTGTGCGAGAGCGACAGACGGATCTTGTTGGTATGTAAAAATAGTACAAGTTTTTGGCGTGATCATCCATTTTTAATTTGCCCTCTGCCGACTAAGATGGCCGCCATAACAACAAGAAAAACAGATGTGTACCGGCATTCCGGCGCCCCTGCGAAGGCGCGCGGATGTACCTGACCCTGATCACGGAGACCCCCATGCGTACCCAAGTTGCCATCATCGGCGCCGGCCCGGCCGGTTTGCTGCTATCCCACCTGCTGCATCTCAAGGGCATCGAATCTGTCGTGCTGGAGACCCGCAGCCGGGAAGAAATCGAATCCACCATCCGTGCCGGCGTGCTCGAACAGGGCACCATGGACATCCTCACCGAGACCGGTGTGGGTGAGCGGATGAAGCGCGAAGGCGCCCTGCACCACGGCATTGAACTGGCTTTCGGCGGCCGTCGCCACCGGATCGACCTGACCGAGCTGACCGGCCAGGCCATCACCGTCTATGCCCAGCACGAAGTGATCAAGGACCTGGTGGCGGCGCGCCTGGCGGCGCAGGGCCAATTGCTGTTCGGCGTCAGTAGCACCACGATCGAAGGGATCGAGAGCGACAAGCCGCGCGTACGCTTCATGCATGAGGGCGAGCAGCACACCCTGGAGGCCGATTTCATCGCCGGCTGCGATGGCTTCCATGGCGTCTCGCGTCCGGCCATTCCGGAGAGCCGTCGCCAGGACTACCAGCGTATCTATCCCTTCGGCTGGTTCGGTGTGCTGGTGGAGGCGCCGCCTTCCTCGGACGAGCTGATCTATGCCCAGCATGAGCGCGGCTTCGTGCTGGTGAGCACGCGCTCGCCTACGGTGCAGCGCCTGTACTTCCAGTGCGACCCCAAGGACAGCGTGGACAACTGGAGCGACGACCGCATCTGGAACGAATTCCACACCCGGCTGGAAAACGGTGATGGCTGGCGAGTCAAGGAAGGCCGGATCTTCCAGAAGGGCATCATCGGCATGCGCAGCTTCGTTTCCACGCCGATGCAGCACGGACGACTGTTCCTGGCCGGCGATGCGGCCCACATCGTGCCGCCGACCGGGGCCAAGGGTCTGAATCTGGCGGTGGGGGACGTCAAGCGCCTGGCCGAAGGAATCGACGGCTTCTATCGCAAGTCCAGCGAGGAAGGGCTGGCTTCCTACACCGAGCTGGCGCTCAAGCGCATCTGGCGCGCCGAGTATTTCTCGTGGTGGATGACCAGCATGCTGCACACCTTCGAGGATGCCACGCCGTTCCAGCGCCAGATCCAGCGCGCCGAGCTGGAGAATGTAGTCAATTCGCGGGCGCTGTCGACGGCGCTGGCGGAAAACTACGTCGGCGCCTTCTGAATCCGCGCCGCATCGCCATTCCGATGTTGCCGCCAGGATCCGCGCGAAGGCCGGATCACTGGTAACGGCCCGCTTCCGGCGGCCGTTTCTCCACGGCCCTGTCACCTTGTGCCAGCAGCCGGCGGTAGTAGCGTCGGGCGACGTAGACGCAGGCGTGCCAATAGCACTCTGCCCCGGCGAGCACTCCCAGGATGCTGCCGGGATGGCCCAGGCCGACACTGCGCCCCAGCCCCGCCAGCACGGCGCAGGCCAGCAGGCCCATCCAGGTTTGCCAGTGACGAAGCAGGCGCGGCGAGAGCCCCCGCCAGCGCGCCAGGCGTTGCCTGCGGTCAAGGCCGGCGAGTTCGGGAATCTGTTTGAGCGACCAGTAGATTTTCATGCCAGGCTCCGTTTGTTCCCGCCGTGGCGCGGGACGAGTGACGTGCTGCAATCTGGACATCGAGGGGGATGCATCGAGTCCTCATGGTGGCACAGCGCTCTGACAATGCACTGACGCTGCCCTGACGCCAGGATGTCAAGCAGCGGCCTGAGCGCCCCCCGGCGCCAGGCTCTACAATGCCGCCATGACCTTGCCCGAACTCCATGCCAGCCTGTGGGACCACCTGCGCCTGGGCGCCAGTCCCACCCGATCTCCCTTCACCATCTGGCAGCTCGCCACGTGCGGACTGGACGGCGCCCCGCAGTTGCGCTCCATCGTCCTGCGCGAGGCCGACCAAGCGGCCGGCACGCTGGTCTTTCATACCGACCGCCGTTCGCCCAAGCTGGCCGAGCTGGCTGCCGACAGTCGGGTCGCGATGCTGGGGCTGGACCTGGACCGTCATCTGCAATTGCGCCTGAACGGCAGGGCGCAACCGGTACCGGACAGCGCGCGTGTACAGCGCATGTGGTCCGGTGCGCGCCCGCATACCCTGATCCTCTACCAGACGCCGCACGCCCCGGGGACGGTCATCGCCCGGCCGCAGGATGGCCAGGTGCAGTCGCAGCCGGATACGGATGGTTTCGAGAATTTCACGCTGGTGGAGGTGGTGCTGGAGGCCATCGACTATCTGGACCTGAGCCCGGGCCGGCATCGCCGCGCCCGATTCCGCCGCGATGCGGGAGCGTGGCAAGGGCAGTGGATCGCGCCCTGAAGCGCCACCGGCTCAGCCCAGCATCGGATAACTGAAGCCGAGGAAGTGCACCGCATTGAGCGCGAAGTGCACGGCAATGGCCGCTTCGATGCGGCCGCTGCGCTGGTAGGCGATGGCGTAGCCGAGACCGGCCACGCTGGCCAGTGCGGCATAGGGCAGACCGCCGCCCAGGTGGGCCAACCCGAACAGCAGGGCCGACAGCAGCACCGTCAACGTCGTGCCGCCGCGCCGCCCGCGCAGAACTACCTGCAGACGTTGCTGCAGCAGGCCGCGAAAGAATGCTTCTTCGGCCACCACCGTCAACAGCAGGTTGAGGGTGAGAAACAACGCGGCCTCAGGCGGCCATTTGGGATCGGGACGCAGCATGCCTGCCAGGCAGCCCAGCAGCATCACTGCGGCGATGGTGAGCAGGCCCGGCAGCAGCGCGCGGCGCAGGGCGTCCCGCCATTCCTGTGGCGCATGACAGCGGCGCGTCAACAGGGCCAGCAACAACAGGCCGGCGGCGCCCTTGTCCAGATTCGCATGCAGCGCAAAGGGCAGCGCCCCGGCGCTGAGAGCCTGCCTCGGCAGCACCAGCGGATTGCTGAAGCCGGGCCAGCGATGCAGGGCCAGCAGCAGGCTCAGGCCGATCACCAGGCTCAGCAGCAGGCCGTCCTGCCATGCGTAGCGCGCATGGGGCAGGCGCCAGGCAGCGAGGCCCAACAGCAACAGGCCGAGCACACCGACCGCATCGACCTGCGCTGCGAGCAGGGCGGCCATCAGTGCCAGCAGCAGCAAGGCCAGCCACGGCGGCAGGCGCAGTGCTCCTGTGCGCGGCCGGGCCGGGAGCCAGACGGCGCAGAGGGCCAGCATCAACAGCAGGGCGCCAGTCAGCGGTGGCAGTGACAAGGTGGACATGGAAAATTGAAGCACGGCGTGCGCCGTTTCCGGAATGGCGAGACCGCTGTTTTACCATGGGCACCGGTGGGGCGGTGATGCACTCGCGCCGATTCGTTAAGACATTGCGCAATTTCGGTCAGGATTTAGGGTGCCGATTCTTGCACAGTACGTCCCGTGAACCGAGGACAAGATGAGTGATGCACGCAAAAAATCGTATGTGGCCCGTTTCGAGCGGGTGCTCGACCATATCGAACGTCATCTCGACGAAGACCTCGATGTGGATCGTCTGGCCGGCGTCGCCCATTTTTCGCGGTTCCATTTCCAGCGGCAATTCGCCGATTTCGTCGGCGTCGGGGTCGCTCGCTACATCCTGCTCATGCGCTTGAAACGCGCCAGCCTGCAACTGGCGTTCCGGCATGAACGCAGGATCATTGAGATCGCCCTGGAAGCCGGTTTTGAAAATCCGGAATCCTTCACGCGCGCCTTTGGCAGTGCCTTCGGACAATCGCCTTCGCAGTTCCGGCGTGCGCCCGACTGGCCGGCCTGGAACGAGCGCTATGTATTCCGTATCCCTGAAAGGAAAGTGGACGTGCAAGTCGATATCGTCGTCGTAGAACCCATTCTCATCGCCGTGCTGGAACACCGAGGCCCGGTCTCCACCCTCAATGCCACCGTGGCGCGCTTCATCGAGTGGCGCAAGTCCACCGGCCTGTCACCGGTGGAGCGTTGCCGGACCTTCGGGCTGGCCTGGGACAATCCCGATACCACGCCCCCGGAGCAGTTCCGCTTCGATATCTGCGGCGAGATCGAGGGGGCGCTACCCGACAATCCGCAAGGGCTGGTGCAAAAGCTGATTCCGGGCGGACGCTGTGCGCGGGTACGCCATGCCGGTGCGCACGAGCGCATGGCCGATAGCATCTATCCGCTGTATCGGCAGTGGCTGCCTGGCAGTGGCGAGGAATTGCGGGACTTCCCGCTGTACTTCCACTATCTCAACCTGCTGCCGGACACGCCGCCGGGCGAGCTGCTGACCGATATCTATCTGCCGTTGAGGTAGCGCTGCGGGAGCGCCCCGGAAGAGATCCGTTCAGGCCACCAGGGCCCGCGAGAAATGCGCCACCTGGTGCGCCGGCACCAGTAGCGGGATGAAGGAGGCGTCGTTCACGGCCAGCCAATAGGGCAGGTGGGGGCTGGCATCGAAGCCATAATTGCTGCCATCCAGTTGCCAGAAGCGCGGCACCGCCAGTGGCGGACGCACCGTGTTCTTGAGCTGGTCCAGGCTGGCCAGGCGCCGCGCACAGGGCTGGAAGCCGGTCAGCGCGGCACGCTCGCCGCTGGCGGCGAAGCCAGCCGTGGCGAACCATTCCAGTACCTTGCGCGGGCTGGCGTACAGGCTGGACCAGTCGTGCGCATTGCCATTGCGCACGGCCATGATGCGCGGGCCGCTGCTGACATACAACTCGACCATGCCCAGCAGGGCGCCGGGGACGGGGACACGCACTTTGGCAAACGGCATCATGGGCTGGGGCTTCCTTGGAGGGCTGATCGACTGTTGCCAGTCTAGCCAGTCCCGCTATCGCTGCCGATAGGGGAATTCCTGACAATGAGCTGTCAGCGCCGCAGGCAGGACGTCAGGAATTTCCCGATGCCCGCCGCGGCCATGCTCCTGTACAACGGTAGGTGGCAGTGTGCCTTTGCCTTAGCCGTTATCCAGGATGTCCCGAGAATGAATTTCCCCAGTATCGTCATGATCGATCCCAGCCAGGAAGCCGTCGAACTGGCGCGCTTCGCGCTATGGCGCGCGGGCCTGCATTGCGCCTTCCGGAGCTGTCCCGACGCCAGCAGCGCGCGCCGCTGTCTGCTCCAGGGCCGGCGCAGCGGGGATGGTGTGGCACCCTGCCTGATCCTGCTGGAATCCGACATGGGCTGCTGCGATGGACTGGAGCTGTTGCGCGAGTTGCGCGCCAGCAAGCATCTCTCGCAGGCGCCGGTGGTGGTGTTTCCCTCGCGTGACACGGAAGGCGAGCAGGCAGCGCTGGCAGCTGGCGCGAGTCACTACCAGCCCAAGCCGGTCGATGGCGAACACTATGCGCGGTGCGTGGTGGAGATGGTGCAACGCTGGTGCGACGCGCATGCGGCCAGGGAACCGCTGGCGGCCACCGTAATGAGGGAGGTCAGGCAGGGGCTGGCCCCCCATCCGGCGCGACGGCACGACGACCCACCCCGGCCGGAAGGCGATACCGTGCATTGATGCGGCTGCGGATGCAGCGGCCTCCGGGCGGAAGGCAGCAAAGGGCCGGGTGGCCCTTTTTTCATGGGCGGCACGGCTGGCGATGGGCCCTGGCCTAGCGGCGGGTCTTGATCTTGGGCGTGGGGAGGGCGGTCTTGTACTTGATCTGCTTCAACGCGAAGCTGGAGCGGATGTTCTTGATGCCAGGGATCTTGGTGAGATGGTCGACGATGAAATGCTCCAGCGTCAGCAGGTCGGGCACCACGATGCGCAGCAGGTAATCCTCGTCGCCGGTCATCAGGTAGACTTCCATCACTTCATCGAAGGCGCTCACCGCGGTCTCGAACTGGGCCAGCGCTTCGGCGCCCTGGCGCTCCAGGATCACCTTGACGAAGACGTTGACCTTCAGGCCCAGCAGGTGCGGATCGGCCAGCGCCACGTAGCGCGAGATGATGCCTTCGGTTTCCAGCCGCTTGACGCGCGCCAGGGTCGGGGACGGTGAAAGATTGATGCGGCTGGCAAGCTCCAGATTACTGATCGAACTGTTCTCCTGAAGAATGTTCAGGATGCGCAAATCGGTGGTATCGAGTTCCATTATCGAAATTAAATTCTGTCGGTTTCAGTTTTTCAGCACTGGATGCTGATTATTGTACGGTAACTTCCTGTTTTAAGTGACTCATGCCGGGTCATCCGGCGTATCGTAGTCCGGTAGTCCCATCTCGCAAGCAAGCCCTCATCAACAAGACCAGACCGAAAAGGCGCCGGGCGCGGGAGACCGATGGCGCGGCCTGTGTTTTACCGGCTTTTGGTCTCTTTGCATAGCAGCGATTGCAGCGTCAGCAGCTTTTATGCCGGCCCGCGTTGCGCCCGCCTCGGCGCGCCACCAGACAGGAGATCAGGAAGTGGACATGTCCCGCCCCAGTGACAGCGATATCGCCCGCGATATCGACATCGACGCCCAGGAAACCCAGGAGTGGTTGCAGGCGCTGCAAAGCGTGCTGGCCGAGGCCGGACCGGAGCGTGCGCGCTTCCTGCTCTCGCGCCTGTCGGCGGCGGCCCAGCAGTGGGGCGTGAACTGGCGCGATGCGCGCAATACCCCTTACGTGAATACCATCCGCCCCGAGCAGGAGCCGCCGTTCCCCGGTGGTTCGGACGCCCAGGCCATCGAGGAACGCATCGCCAGCATCATGCGCTGGAACGCTCTGGCCATGGTGGTGCGCGCCAATCGTGCCTATGGCGAGCTGGGCGGGCATATTGCCAGTTTCGCCTCGGCGGCGGACCTGTTCGAGGTCGGCTTCAATCATTTCTTCCGCGCCCGCGATGACAAATTCGCCGGTGACGTGGTCTATTTCCAGCCACACTCGGCGCCCGGTATCTATGCCCGCGCCTTCCTGGAAGGGGCCTTGAGCGAAGAGGATCTGGCCTATTACCGCCGGGAGATCGAGGCCAAGCGCGTCGGTCGCCAGGGATTGTCGTCCTACCCGCATCCCTGGCTGATGCCGCAGTTCTGGCAATTCCCGACCGGCTCCATGGGCATCGGTCCCATCAATGCCATCTACCAGGCGCGCTTCCTGCGCTATATGGAGCATCGCGGCCTGTTGCAGGATCAGGGACGCAAGGTGTGGGGCGTGTTCGGTGACGGCGAGATGGATGAGCCCGAATCGCTGGCGGCGCTCTCGCTGGCCTCGCGCGAGAAGCTGGACAACCTGATCTTCGTGGTCAACTGCAACCTCCAGCGCCTGGATGGTCCGGTGCGCGGCAACGGTCACATCGTCGATGAGCTGGAGACCCTGTTTGCCGGCGCCGGCTGGAACGTCATCAAGCTGCTGTGGGGCTCGGACTGGGACGGCCTGTTCGCGCGCGACCGCGACGGTGAGTTGGTGGACGCCCTGAACCGCACGGTGGACGGTCAATTGCAGACCTTCGCCGCCAACGATGGCGCCTTCAACCGCCAGCATTTCTTCGGCCAGACACCGGGCACCCGCGCTATTGGCGCCACGCTCACCGATGAGGAAATCAACCGCCTGCGTCGGGGCGGGCACGACATGAGGAAGATCTTCTCGGCCTACCAGGCGGCGGCCCAGCATCGCGGCCAGCCGACGGTGATCCTGGCCCAGACCAAGAAGGGCTACGGCATGGGCGCGGCCGGTGAAGGCAAGATGACCACCCACCAGCAGAAGAAGCTGGACGAGGAAAGCCTGCTGCAATTCCGCGACCGCTTCAAGCTGCCGCTGTCGGATGGGCAGTGCCGCGAACTGGCCTTCTATAAGCCTGCGCCCGACAGCGCCGAGATGAAGCACCTGCATGCCCGCCGCGCTGCGCTGGGCGGCTACCTGCCACGCCGCGATGCCGGCCAGGCGCGCCGCGCGGTGCCGGCACTGGAGGCGCATAGCAAGTTCGCGCTGGAAGCCGATGGCAAGGAAATGTCGTCCACCATGGCGCTGGTACGCCAGCTCGGCAATCTGTTGAAGGACCCGGAGTTCGGCCGTTACGTGGTGCCCATCGTGGCCGATGAGGCGCGTACCTTCGGCATGGCCAACCTGTTCCGCCAGGTCGGCATCTACTCCTCGCAGGGGCAGTTGTACGAGCCGGAGGACATCGGTTCCATCCTCTACTATCGCGAGGCCAAGGATGGCCAGATTCTGGAAGAGGGCATCACCGAGGCCGGCGCGATCTCTTCCTGGACGGCCGCCGCGACTGCCTATTCGGTACATGGCACGCCGATGCTGCCGTTCTACATCTACTATTCCATGTTCGGTTTCCAGCGTATCGGCGACCTGATCTGGGCGGCGGCGGACCAGCGTGCGCGTGGCTTCCTGATCGGTGCCACGTCTGGGCGCACCACCCTGGGCGGCGAGGGTTTGCAGCATCAGGATGGCAATAGCCTGGTGACGGCAGCTTCGATTCCCAACTGCGTCTCGTATGACCCGGCCTATGCCTACGAGCTGGCGGTGATCCTCGACGACGGCATGCGCCGCATGATGGAGCGCGGCGAGGACGTCTTTTACTACATCACCGTCACCAACGAAAACGAGGCCCAGCCCAGCCTGCCGCCGGGCGTGCAGGAAGGCATCCTGCGCGGCCTGTACTGCCTGGGTCGCAAGGAGAACGCGCAGGCGCGTCTGTTGGGTGCCGGCCCGATCCTGAAGGAAGCAGTGGCCGCCGCCGCGTTGCTGCAGCAGCACTGGCAGATCGAGGCCGAGGTGTGGAGCGTGACCAGCTATACCGAACTGGCGCGTGATGGCGTGGCGGCGCAGCGCAGCCAGCGTCTGTCGGGCGCGCACCCGCTGCCCTATGTGACGCAGCAACTGCAGGGCAGCGCTGCACCGGTCATCGCGGTGAGCGACTACATCCGTACCCTGCCGGAGAGCATTCGTGCCTTCGTGCCGGCGCAGTATGTGACGCTCGGTACTGACGGCTTTGGCCGCAGCGACACGCGCGTGAACCTGCGCGACTTCTTCGAGATCGATGCACGCTGGATCGCCTATACGGCGTTGTGCGAGGTCTGGGGAGAGGATCGTGCGCGGCTGGAAGATGCAGCGCGTACGCTGGGTATCGATACGGCCAAGCCGCTGTCGAGCACGATCTGATGCGCAAGCGGCGGGACACATGAAAGGCAGGCCCAGGGATTGAAAATCCTTCATCTGGCCGCGTCTGGTGTTTGTTATAGTGGAAACCGCCCGTGCATCACGGGCGGTTTTTTTATCCGCCGACGATGCACGTTCCGTCCATAAGATCATTGAGGAGTCAACACGATGGCTGCACCCAAACGTATCGCGCTGGTGACCGGCGCAGGCTCCGGCATCGGCCGGCAGATTACCCTGGCGCTGCTGCGCGAAGGCTATGGCGTGGCCCTGGCCGGACGTCGCCAGGATGCGCTGGAAGAGACCGTCAAACTGGCCGGTGAGCACGGTGCCAATGCGCTGGTGGTCGCCGCCGACGTGACCGACCCGGCCTCGGTCAAGCAGTTGTTCGCCAAGACGCGTGACCGCTTCGGCCGGCTCGACATGTTGTTCAACAATGCCGGCATCTTTGCACCGCCGGTCTCGCTGGAAGAGCTGAGCGTGGAGCAATGGAAGGCAGCGGTGGACATCAACCTGACCGGCGTCTTCCTGTGCACCCAGGAAGCGTTCCGCATCATGAAGGAGCAATCCCCGCGGGGTGGCCGCATCATCAACAACGGCTCCATCTCGGCCCATGCGCCGCGTCCGTTCTCGGCCTCCTACACGGCCACCAAGCATGCCATCACGGGCCTGACCAAGGCCACCTCGCTGGATGGTCGCGCCTATGACATCGCCTGCGGCCAGATCGACATCGGCAATGCCTCCACCGACATGACCACGCTGATGAAGAAGGGCACCTTGCAGGCCGACGGCTCCACCAAGGTCGAACCGACCATGGACGCCGAGCACGTGGCCAAGGCCATCCTCTACATGGACAGCCTGCCGCTGGATGCCAATGTGCAGTTCATGACGGTGATGGCGACCAAGATGCCCTATATCGGTCGGGGTTGATTCTTCCCGGCGGGATCGGAAGTGAAGAAGTGGCCGCAGTTGTGTACTGCGGCCATTTTCATTGGTGTTGTTCGGGCAAGCCGCGTCTAGCCGATAAAGACCGATGCACCGACGCCGAAGCGCTGGGCCAGTGCCTTGACCTGACGCAGATTCAATTCGCGCTTGCCGCGCAGGATTTCGGAGACCACGCCTTGTGAGCCGATCTCGGGCAGGTCGGATTGTGTGAGCTGATGTTGCTCCATCAGGAATTGCAGGACATCCACAGGAGAGACCTGCTGCAACGGGAAGTGCTTGTCGTCGTATTCGGCAATGAGGCTGCCGAGTGTATCGACCAGATCGGCCAGAGGGTGCTTTTCATTGCCGGCACCGGCGTCGAGCAATTGATTCAGGGTGGTGACTGCGCGGTCATAGTCATCATCAGAACGAATCGGCCGCAGCGGGATGAGAGACGACAAGGCCGCAAAGTGCGAGGTGATGTCGTCCATCACGTGTTTTTCGATCAAGGCTTCCATTGGTCGTACTCCCTGTGTGTGAAAACCTCCCGGATGTAGAGTTTCTGGCTGGCGAAGTTCACCAGCGTGATGATCCGGTATTTGTTGCCGCCCACATCGAAAATGATGAAGTCGCCCGCTTTGTCGATGGCGTTGAAGGCTTTCTTCAGTTCAGCAAAATGATCGAAGCTGCGCGACTCGATGATCTTGCGCCACGCTTGCAGCGGTGTCGCTGCTTGCGGGTGGCGCAGGGCAAAATCGGCCAGGGCTTTGTTGGAGATGACGCGCATGCATGGCATGATATCTCAATTTGAGATATTTGCAATCCGGCGTTGGGAATACCTATGTGATCGACGGGGAAGACGTCAGTCCCGGTCGCCCTTCATGCCTTGCCATTCAGGGGTGAGCTGCAGCGAAATGCCGAACATGTCCAGCACGCGCCCGAGGGTGTGATCGACCATTTCTTCCATCGAGGCCGGGCGCTGGTAGAAGCCGGGTAGCGGCGGGAAGATCACGCCGCCCATCTCGGTGACGGCGGTCATGTTGCGCAGGTGGGCCAGGTTGAAGGGCGTTTCGCGCACCATCAGTACCAGGCGACGACGTTCCTTCAGGACTACGTCGGCGGCACGGGTGATGAGGTTGTCGGAGAGACCATGCGCCACGGCGGCCAGGGTCTTCATCGAACAGGGCGCCACCACCATGCCGGTGGAGGCAAAGGAGCCGCTGGCGATGCAGGCACCGACGTCGCGCACGTTGTGCACCACGTCGGCCAGGGCTTCGACGTCCTTGCGCCGCATGTCCAGTTCCTGGTGCAGATTGAGCACGCCGGCTTCGGAAATCATCAGATGGGTTTCCACCTGACCATGCTTGCGCAGGTGCTCCAGCAGGCGCACGCCATAGATCGCGCCGGTCGCACCGGTGATGGCGACGATCAGGCGCTGGCGTGGCGGACTGGAAGTGGAACTCACGAGGGAAACCGGAGCAGGGCAGCGATGCGCCGGGTTTAGCCCTTGATCAGGTTCTGCAGTTCGCCCGAGGCGTACATTTCGCTCATGATGTCGGAGCCGCCGACGAATTCACCCTTCACGTACAGCTGGGGAATGGTTGGCCAGTTCGAATATTCCTTGATGCCCTGACGCACATCGGCGCTTTCCAGCACGTTGACGGTGACGATGTTCTCGGCGCCGCTGGCCTTGAGCAGCTGGATGGCCTTGCCGGAGAAGCCGCATTGCGGGAACTGGGCCGTCCCCTTCATGAACAGCACGACAGGGTTTTGGGTCACGGTTTCTTTGATCCAGGATTGGACGTCGCTCATGGCTATGCCTTTAAAAATGGGATTGCCGACATTATAGGGAAAAGCCGCCGCTCGCGTTGAAGTCGGCAGGGCCGCAGCGTGGTTGGGATGTGGCCCGAAATTTCTCGGAGGAAATCATTTATACGATTTCCGCATTGGACCTTGCCTTAAAGATGAGGGCGGGAGGTTCTCCTTCAAGGCTCATTGCGAGCTGCGCCGGGACGCGGG
This sequence comes from Herbaspirillum sp., assembly GCF_035644555.1. Lineage (GTDB taxonomy): Bacteria > Pseudomonadota > Gammaproteobacteria > Burkholderiales > Burkholderiaceae_D > Herbaspirillum. The sequence goes on along the minus strand of NZ_DASQOH010000059.1, from coordinate 44,802 downwards.
ATCACTGTTTGCCACAGGAAATGAAACAGACCCCCGGCGCCGCAAAATGAAAAAGGGCGCTTGCGCGCCCCTTCCTCATGAAATCCCACCTTTCGCGTCACGCTGTCGTTGCGCACACGCCGGCAGGAATGGTCCCTGGGTCCTTGTCTTATGCCGCACCAGCCACTGCGTCAGTGGGGGTATCGTCGGGCAGACGCTTGGCCATGGAGTGGTGTTCCTGCAGCCGGTCCTTGTGCTTGATGACCTGGCGATCAAGCTTGTCGATCAGCGCGTCGATGGCGGCATAGAGGTCGTGCGCAATGCTTTCCGCATGTAGATCCTTCCCCTTGATGTGGACGTTGATTTCCGCTTTTTGGCGCTTTTCCTTTTCTGTGAGTTTATCTACGCTCAGGATCACGCTGACGTCGATCACGTTGTCGAAGTGGCGCTTGATACGAGCGAGCTTGCTTTGCACGTATTCCCGGATGGCGGGGGTCAATTCGAGGTGGTGTCCACTGATGGTCAGATTCATACAAGACTCCTATCGTGAAGTCACTGGAGGTTCGTGCGACTGATCCTCTACAGCTGCTGTACCACGGGCACGGTCTTCGTGTCGGATGGCATGGGCACCAGGTAGGGATGCTTGCCTGAACACAGCAACGGTACTACAGAAAAACTGAGGGAAAGCTCAGAGGGACTTGCGGAGATTGACTGGCGGAATCTTCAACACTTCGCGGTATTTGGCGACTGTGCGTCGCGCGACCACCATGCCTTGTTCTGCCAGCATATCCGCAATCTTGCTATCGGATAATGGGGTCTGCGGGTTTTCGGCTCCTATCAACTGTTTGATCAGCGCCCGTATCGCGGTGGAGGAGGCTTCGCCTCCGGTTTCAGTCGCGACGTGGCTACCGAAGAAGTACTTCAACTCGAACATGCCGTGCGGCGTGAGCATGTATTTCTGAGTTGTCACGCGAGAGATTGTGCTCTCGTGTAGACCCAGTGTATCAGCAATTTCACGCAGCACAAGGGGCCGCATCGCCACCGCGCCATGTGAAAAGAAGTTTCTTTGACGTTCGACAATAGCCTGCGCGACTCGCAAAATTGTATCGAAACGTTGCCGCATGTTCTTGATGAGCCACTTGGCTTCCTGCAACTGCGAGGACAGCGATCCTTCGCCCTTAGCCTGCTTGAGCGCGCTGGCATACATGGCATTGACGCGCAGCTTGGGCATGACCTCATGGTTGAGCATGACCTGCCAGCCGTTCTTTGTTTGTTTGACAATCACGTCCGGCACCACGTAGTCCGAAGCATCGCGCGCGAATTCGGCACCCGGATGCGGGCGGCACTGACGGATCACCGTCTGTGCTTCGCGCAGGTCCTCGTCGTCGCAGTCGAGGGCCTTCTTGATCTTGTTGAAGTCGCGCTGCGCAAATAAAGGAAGGTAATCCTCGACAATCCTCAAGGCCAGCTTGCGGGTGACGAAGGGCACCTTGGGCAGGCGGCGGATCTGCAGTGCCAGGCATTCGCCGGCACTGCGCGCGCCGACCCCGGCCGGGTCCAGGCTCTGCAGCAGCTTCAGCGAGATCGACAGTTCCTCCAGGTCGATCTCCAGTTCTTCCGGCAGGCGCGCCAGGATGTCTTCCAGCGGTTCTTCCAGGTAACCACTTTCGTCCAGCGCATCGGTGAGCAGTTCCAGCAGCGCACGGTCGCGCTGGGTGCGGGCGGTGACGCGGATCTGGTCCAGCAGGTGTTCGCGCAGGGTCAGCTCATGCGCTTCCAGCTGCGGGCGTGCATCGTCGTCCTCGGGCGACTTGCCGCTGCGCGCGACATCGTCGAAGCTCCAGTCGGATTCGCCGCTGACGCCACCCTCGGGACTGTTGTCGGGATAGTCGAAACTGGATTCGCCATCGGCGGCGGCGGGGGCGGCTTCGCCACCCGTTTCGCCGCCGGTTTCGGCCACGCCGCTGGAGGGTGCGCTGGAGACGGCGCCGTCGGCCAGCAGGCGCACCGAGTTGTCGAGCGCGTCGTCGAGCCGTTCGAGCAAGGGGTTGTCGGACAGGATCTGTTCCAGTTCCTGGTGCAGTTCCAGCGTCGACAGTTGCAGCAGTCTGATCGACTGCTGCAGTTGCGGCGTCAATGCGAGGTGCTGCGAGGTACGTAACTGGAGCGACTGTTTCATCTGTCTTTCTGGAAGCGGCGTGGTCCGCTGGTTGCAATCGTGGTGCTGCCGATGCCTGCCGGGGCTTACATACGGAAATGTTCGCCCAGGTAGACGCGGCGCACCGATTCGTTGGCGATGATTTCTTCCGGGTTACCGCTGGCCAGCACCGTGCCCTGGTTGATGATGTAGGCGCGATCACAGATCCCCAGTGTCTCGCGCACGTTGTGGTCGGTGATGAGCACGCCGATGCCGCGTTCCTTGAGGAAGCGCACGATGCGCTGGATCTCGATCACGGCGATCGGATCGATACCGGCAAACGGTTCGTCCAGCAGCACGAAGCGCGGATCGGTGGCCAGCGCGCGGGCGATTTCCACGCGTCGACGTTCGCCACCTGAGAGCGACAATGCCTGGCTCTCGCGCAGCTTTTCGATTTGCAGTTCATGCAGCAGGTTGTTCAGGCGACCCTCGATTTCATCGCGCGAGAGCGGCTTGCCGTCCTCCTGGCGCAACTCCAGCACGGCGCGGATATTGTCTTCCACCGTCAGCTTGCGAAATACCGAGGCTTCCTGCGGCAGGTAGGACAGACCCAGTGTGGCGCGCTTGTGGATCGGCAGGCGCGAGATGGGTGCGCCGTCCAGATCGATCTCGCCGCCATCCGACGGCACCAGGCCGACGATCATGTAGAACGAGGTTGTCTTGCCGGCCCCGTTGGGGCCAAGCAGGCCGACCACTTCGCCACTACGCACTTCCATGGAGACGTCACGCACTACCTGGCGCGCGCCATAGCTTTTCTTCAGGCCGCGAACGACCAGTGAGCTTGCCATCTTTACTGGTCCTTTCCGTTCTGACGACGCTGCGCCGGCGCCGGTGTAGCGGGCTGGGCGGGCGTGGAAGGCTGGGCGGCATCCGCCGGTGGCGGGTTCTTGGGCTGGATCACGGCAGTGATGCGTCCTGCCCCCGGCTTGCTTTCGCCGCTGGCGGTGTTGTTGACGGAGTAGAACTCGGCGCGGCTGTCATAGGAAATGAATTCGCCATTGACTTCGTCAGTGATGCGGTTGCCATCCATGCGCTGAATGTGCGCCCGCTGGAACAACTTGGAGACTTCGGTCTGCTCGGAATACTCGATGCGCTCGGCCTGGCCCTCGATCCACAGATTGGGTCCGCCGTCGCGTTTCTGGCGGAAGTTCGCCAGCGATCCGGGGGCGGCGTACAGAACCGCGTTTTCATAGCCATACTGGTCGGTCGTGAGCACCACGCGGCCCGCCTTGATGATCAGGGTGCCGCGGGTCATGACCACGTTGCCGGTGAAGGTCTTCACCTGGCGCACGTCGTCATAGACCATCTGGTCCGCCTCGATGTTGGTGGGCTTGGTGGAGTCCGCCTTTTCGGCGTGGGCCACGCCGCACACGGCAGCCAGCATCAGCATCGGCAGTAAGAGTGAGCGTTTCATGGATTTCCTGTCTGGTCGGTTCTTGGCGTTTTTATCCGGGGGACAACCGGGTTAGCGTTTCTTTGGCGTGGGTTCGTAATAACCGCGCACGTTGCCGAACAACTGCACGACCTGGGTGGCGTTGTTGGCCAGCATGCCCACACCGTTCAATCTGGTGGTGCCCATCGTCATTGCAACCGGTTTATCGGTCTTGACGATCTCGTCGTCAGGCAGCAGCAACAGGTATTCCGAGACCAGGTGCATGGGCGCGCGGCCGTTGGCGGCCCCACGGATGGCGTTGGCATTGCCATACATATGGATCTGGGTCTGGTCGTCGGTCACGCGTGCCGTGTCGGAATACAGTTCCATCGGAGGCTTGTCCTTGTCCAGGCTGTGAACCACGGGCTTGGTGATCTCGAAGGAGTCATCCAGCGGGAAGTGGACCATCCTGGTACCGGACACGTCATAGCGCGGCAGACCGGTGGGGCCCAGTTTCACGTAGCTGAAGTTTTCCAGGTAGTAATCGGGTTTGCCGCGTGGGCGCTGCACCGCATGCTGGTCACCGGAGGCGCGCAGCGCCTGCAGCATCCAGAAGCTGCCCAGAGCTGCGCCGATCAGGATCACCACGATCACCGCCAGCCGGATGCGCTCGGCGGCGCGTTCTCCGCTGCGCCCGCTCATGCCAGGTACGGCGCCAGCGCCGCCTCGTAGTTGCCCTGCGCAGCCAGGACCAGGTCGCAGACTTCACGCACGGCACCGTTGCCGCCGCTGGCCTGCGTCACGTAATCCGAGCGGACCTTGACCTCGCGATGACCATTGGCCACACAAGCCTTGAAGCCTACGCGGGTCAGTACCGGCAGGTCGATGATGTCGTCGCCCAGATAGCCACATGCGGCTGCCGTGAGCTGGGTGTGCTGCAACAGTTGTTCGAAGGCCTGGCGCTTGTCGTGCACGCCCTGGAAGACATGGGCGATGCCGAGGTCGCGCGCGCGCCGCAGCACATAGGGCGACTGACGCGCGGTGATGATGGCCGCTGCCGTGCCGTACTGCTGCATCAGCTTGATGCCGTGACCATCCAGGGCATTGAAGCGCTTGACGCTCTCACCCTCTTCGCCATAGTACAGGCCACCATCGGTCAGGACGCCATCGACGTCGAAGATCATCAGGCGGATACCGGCGGCCTTGGCGAGGGCAGCGGGCGGCAGGGAGCTGGCGAAGGCGGACGCGGTCATCAGATTACCTTGGCGCGGGTCAGGTCATGGATGTGCAGCGCGCCCGTGAGCACGCCCTCGGCATCGGTGACCAGCAACTGGTTGATACGAAATTGTTCCATCAGCTGCACGGCGTCCACCGCCAGCTGATCCTGGTTGATGCTTTGCGGCTGAGCGTGCATCACTTCGGCGATGCTGAAGCTGGTGAAATCCTGGCCCCGCTCCAGCAGGCGGCGCAGGTCACCATCGGTGAATACGCCGATCGGCCGGAACTGCTCATCCACCACGGCCGTCATGGCCATGCCCTTGCGCGTGATTTCCATCAGCGCGGCCGACAGCGAGACATCCGGACGCACCGCCGGGATGGCCTCGCCACTGCGCATCACGTCACGCACGTGGGTCAGCAGGCGGCGGCCCAGCGCACCGCCGGGATGGGAGCGCGCGAAATCTTCTTCCAGGAAACCGCGCGCGTCCAGCAGCGACACTGCCAGCGCATCGCCCATGGCCAGCGTGGCCGTGGTGCTGGCCGTCGGTGCCAGATTCAGGGTACAGGCTTCCTTTTCCACGCCGACGTTGAGGTGGATGGCCGCCATCCGTGCCAGGCTGGATGCGTCATTGCCGGTCATGGCGATGATCACCGCCCCCATGCGCTTGATAAGGGGCGCGATGGCCAGCAGTTCGGCGGTTTCGCCGGAGTTGGAAATGGCGATGAAGACGTCCCCGGCCGTCACCATGCCGAGGTCGCCATGCAAGGCTTCGGCCGGATGCATGAACAGCGAAGGCGTCCCGGTGGAGGCCAGGGTGGCGGCGATCTTGCGGCCAACATGGCCGGATTTGCCGATTCCTGACACCACCGCCCGGCCCCGGCACTGCAGTACGGCGTGCACGGCCTGCGCCAAAGGCTCGGCGCTGTCGTCGCGCAGGCGGCTCTTCAGCGCCAGGATGGCATCGGCTTCGATCTGCAGGGTCTGGCGCGCCAGCTCGACGGCGCGACGGGCATCCTCGGCGGAAAAAGATGCAGATGGGGTTTTGTCATCGGTTACACTCATAACCGAAGTATAAACGAATTAGCAAAGCAAAAAACTTGCCAGATGTAAGGGAGTGCTGCCGTGCCTGCTGTCGCGGGCTCGCTTTCATCGCGCCGCATCATGGCTGTATGAGGGGGGAGCTGCTCGATTCCTGCGCGCTACAGCGGCATTCGGTTGCGCTGCAGCAGCCGCTTGGTGCTCGCCGATTGCATGAATTAATCTGCAGTCCTGCCGGCTGGCGCATGAATTTTGCGCCCCAGGGCGGGGCAGGTCGGCAGGGCGGTTTTTGCCTTTCGCTGATTGTTTGCATTTTGTCCATTGCATTTCACAATAAACTCAACAAACGATGTTTTCCGGACTGGAACTGACTCTCTTCCTTCTGGCTGCGGCGGTGCTGGGCGTGGTCGCCTTCCGCATGATGCAGTTGCCGCCCATGCTGGGCTATCTGGTGGTCGGCATCATCATCGGCCCGCACGGGCTGGCCTTCGCCGAGGACAATGAAACCACCCACGCCCTGGCTGAATTCGGGGTAGTGTTCCTGATGTTTTCCATCGGCCTGGAGTTTTCCCTGGCCAAGCTGTCGGCCATGCGTCACATCGTCTTCGGCCTGGGCGTGGCGCAGGTAGCCACCACCATTGCCGCCACCATGATCCTGGCCTGGGGCTCGGCCATGGTGCTGCCGCAGTTCATCAACGTCAGCTGGCAGGCGGCCTTCGCGCTCGGAGGCGCCTTGACCATGTCCTCCACCGCCATCGTCTCCAAGCTCCTCACCGAAAGGCTGGAACTGGAAACCGAGCATGGGCGCCGCATCATGGGCGTGCTGCTGTTCCAGGATCTGGCCCTGGTGCCGCTCTTGATCGTGGTGCCGGCGCTGGCCAACAATTCCGGCAACATCATGGTCACGCTGGGTTGGGCGGTGGGCAAGGCGATGGTGGTGCTGGCGTTGCTGCTGTTCTTCGGCAGCAAGCTCATGCGTGGCTGGTTCCGCATCGTGGTCAAGCGGCGCTCGCAGGAACTGTTCATGCTGAACCTGCTGCTGATCACCCTGGGCGCGGCCTGGATCACCGAAAAGGCCGGGCTGTCGCTGGCCCTGGGCGCTTTCATCGCCGGCATGCTCATTTCCGAGACGGAGTTCAAGCACCAGGTGGAAGAAGATATCAAGTCCTTCCGCGATGTCCTGCTGGGCCTGTTCTTCATCACCATCGGCATGCTGCTCAACGTGCGTACGCTGGTCGATCACTGGTTCCTGGTGTTGCTCCTTTTGACCGGCCCGGTGCTGCTCAAGTTTGCCCTCATCGCCGGGCTGGCGAAACTGTTCGGATCGTCCAGCGGGGTGGCGCTACGGGTCGGCCTCGGCCTGGCGCAGGCGGGGGAATTCGGCTTCGTGCTGCTGAGCCAGGCCGGCGGACTCAAGCTGGTCGATCCCTTGTTGATCCAGGTGATCCTGGCAGCGATGGTGCTGTCGATGCTGGCTACGCCCCTGATCCTGGCCAAGTCCGACGCCATCGTCATGCGTTTTTCTGCCAACGAGTGGATGCTGCAGTCCCTGGCCCTCACGCAACTGGCCACCCGCACCATGGGTGTGCAGAAGCACGTCATCATCGCCGGTTTCGGCCGCAGCGGTCAGAGCCTGGCGCGACTGCTGGAAGAAGAGGGGATCGCCTACCACGCGCTGGAGATGGACCCGGAACTGGTGCAGGATGCCCGCAATGGGGGCGCCAATGTCTCCTACGGCGATGCCGCCCGGCGCGAAAGCCTGGTGGCCGCCGGCATCCATCGCGCGGCCGCCCTGGTGGTCACCTATGCCAGTACGCCTTCGGCGCTGAAGGTCTTGCATCATGCCGCAGAACTGGAGCCCGAACTGCCCGTGATTGTACGCAGCCATGACGATGCCGACCTAGAAAAACTGCTCGCTGCCGGTGCCACCGAGGTCGTGCCCGAAGCGCTGGAAGGCAGCCTGATGCTGGCCTCGCATGCGCTGGTGATGCTGGGCGTACCATTGCGCCGCGTGGTGCACCGCGTGCAGGATGCGCGCGATGAGCGCTATGCGTCGCTGCGCGGCTATTTCCACGGGATGTCCGATGCCGAGGCCGACGGCGTGGGCATGAACGTCCGTCTGCAATCGGTCACCCTGATCAGTGGTGCCAGCGCAGTCGGTCATACCCTGGCCGAGATCGATCTGCCCGCGCAATGCGGCGCCGAGGTCGCCATGCTGCGACGGGGCAAGCAGCGTCTGGATGCGCCTGATCAGGCGCTGCTCATGGCTGGTGACATCGTGGTCTTGCGCGGCAGTTCGGAGAGCATCCTGCGTGCCGAAAAGCGCCTCCTCAGCAAATGAGGGCAACCCCGCGCAATGAGGTTTTGTTCCCCTGGTACGGGAAATGCTAGTGTTGCCTGACGGTAGCGGCGCGGCTTATTCGCCTGCGTCGAACGTGTCAGGACAAGGGCTTCGCACAACGAGTCCCTTGTTGAAAAAACAATAGCAAGTCCGGGAGGAACATGTTTAGCACACTCACGATCAGGGCTCGCCTGATCTTCGTCATTGGTTTTCTGGCCCTGCTGCTGGTGGCATCGGGCGTTCTCGGTCTGGTCGGTCTGCGCTCGACCAATGCACAGATGCGTTCGCTCTATGAAGACCGGCTGGTCGCCCTGTCCCAGCTGGAGCGCATGTCGGCCGCGCTGGATGCGGCGCGCAACGGCATTTCCACCTCCATCGTCGGTGATTCCGGCGACATCGACGCCAACATGGACAGGCTGGAAAAGGCGCTCAAGGCCAATGATGTCATCGTCAAGCAATACCAGGACACCTTCCTCACACCCGAAGAAAAGACCTTGCTCGACAAGCTGCTGCCGCAGCGCCAGAAATTCCTCAGCGATGGCCTCAAGCCGGCGGTCGAGGCGCTGCGCAACCGTGATTTCCAGGGCGCCATCGAGCTTTACGGCGGTGTCATGCTCAAGCTGTATGCCGAGGCCCATGCCACGCTGGGCCAGTTGATGGACCTGCAGCGCAACGTCGGACGTGATCTCTACGAGCAGGCACAGCAGCGCTACCAGACCCTGCTGGTGGTGATGGGCGTGGCGGTGGCGGCCGGCCTGGCGGTGGCGCTGCTGATGGGGTTCTTGCTGGTGCGGGCCATTTCTGTGCCGCTGCGCCATGCCGTATCGCTGGCGCAATCGGTGGCGGCCGGCGACCTCACGCGCGAGATCGTGGTGCACAGCCGGGACGAGACCGGCCAGCTGATGGCGGCGCTCAAGCAGATGAATGACAACCTCCAGGGCATCGTCGGCCAGGTGCGCCTGAGCACCGATACCATCGCCACCGCTTCCAGCGAGATCGCCCATGGCAACCTGGATCTTTCTTCACGCACCGAACAGCAGGCCGGCGCGCTGGAAGAAACCGCCTCGGCCATGGAACAGCTGACCTCGACCGTGCGCACCAACGCCGATAATGCGCAGCAGGCGCGGCAACTGGCACATTCGGCTTCCGAAGTGGCGGTACGTGGGGGGGAAGTGGTGCGTCAGGTGGTCGATACCATGAGTTCCATCAACCAGTCCTCCAGCAAGATCGTGGACATCATCAGCGTGATCGATGGCATCGCCTTCCAGACCAACATTCTGGCGCTCAATGCCGCCGTGGAAGCGGCACGTGCCGGCGAGCAGGGGCGCGGCTTTGCGGTGGTGGCTTCCGAGGTACGTTCGCTGGCGCAGCGCTCGGCCGCGGCAGCCAAGGAAATCAAGGTGCTCATTGATGACTCGGTCAGCCGCGTGGGCAGCGGCAGTGCGCTGGTAGCCCAGGCGGGCGCCACCATCGACGAAGTGGTCAGCAGTGTGCAGCGGGTCAGTGAAGTGGTCAGCGAGATCAGTGCCGCCGGCCAGGAACAGAGCCAGGGCATCGAAGAAGTCAATCACGCCATCACGCAGATGGACGAGACCACCCAGCAGAATGCGGCGCTGGTGGAACAGGCCGCTGCCGCTGCCCAGGCCATGCAGGAGCAGGCGGCGCGCCTGTCGGACGCGGTCAGCGTTTTCCGCCTCGGCGGCAGTGCCGCTGCGGTGTATCAGCCATCCAGGCTGACATCCTCGGAGGCCGCCGAGCGCGTGCCCGGCAACGGGGGATTGCTCTTGCCGTGATAGGCAAACACCGCCGAGCACTTGACCTGATTGCTGTCATTGCGGCCAGCCGCGTGGAACAGGCCGCTATGGAACAGCACCACGTCGCCCGGCTCCAGTGACAGCGCAATACCTTGCGCGAACAGGGCCTGGTTGGCCGGCACTTCGGGGCGCAGGAAATCCAGTTCGTCCATCTGTTCGGCTTGCAGTGTCAGCTTGTGCGAGCCGGGGATGAACTTGAGCGCGCCGTTTTCGGGCGTCTCCGCGCCCAGTGCCAGCCACACCGAGATCAGATCGTTGCGCGGGAAGGACCAGTAGCGGATGTCGCGGTGCCAGCCGGTGGCAGTGCCGAAGGCCGGATGCTTGGTCATCACGCAATTGTGGTGGGCCAGGGTGAGGCAGACCGGTTCTTCGAACAGTTGATGCAGCATGGCCACCAGTTGCTTGTGCCCGGCCCACTCGCGGTAGACCGGGTCGCGCTGCCAGGCTGCGCGCAGGCGCCGCGCCGTGCGGCCGCCTTCGGCCTCCAGCGAGGCGGGTGCACCTTCGTAGCCGACCTCGGCTTCGTATTCCAGCGGAGCGACGGCGCGTTGCAGGTGATCACGGGTGACGGCGAGCATGCGCTCGCGCAGATCGGCAGGGACCATGCCCTTCAACAGCAGATAGCCCTGCTCGCGGAAAAAGGCGACCTGGGCGGGTGACAGCGGGTTCGACATGTGGATCTTTCGGAGTTGCACGGTGGCATGCCGGTGGCGATGCCTGCCTTCATTGTGCGCCGGATGGCGGCCAGATGCATGACTGTAGGCCAAGCCCGGCGGCGCGCAAGATACAGATGCAGCCCAATTCTGTATCGTTTGCGCCCGCGCAAGTCCGGTCTTCTTTTTTTACTTCGCTTTCTTCTTCAGCAAGGGGGCCAGGTACTTGCCGGTGACGCTGGCCGGGTTCTTCGCCACGTCCTCGGGCGTGCCGGCTGCGACGATCTTGCCGCCGCCCGCGCCCCCTTCGGGCCCCAGGTCGATGATCCAGTCGGCAGTCTTGATGACGTCCAGGTTGTGCTCGATGATGGTGACCGTATTGCCCTGGTCGCGCAGGCGGTGGATCACCTTGAGCAGCAGGTCGATGTCATGGAAGTGCAGGCCGGTGGTCGGCTCATCCAGGATGTAGAGCGTGCGGCCGGTATCGCGCTTGGACAGTTCCAGCGACAGCTTCACGCGCTGCGCCTCGCCACCCGAGAGCGTGGTGGCGCTCTGGCCCAGCTTGATATAGCCCAGGCCCACGTCCAGCAGCGTCTGCAGCTTGCGGGCGATCAGCGGTACCGGCTTGAAGAACTCATGGGCATCTTCCACCGTCATGTCGAGGATCTCGGTGATGTTCTTGCCCTTGTATTGCACTTCCAGTGTTTCGCGGTTGTAGCGCTTGCCATGGCAGACGTCGCAAGGCACGTACACGTCCGGCAGGAAGTGCATTTCCACCTTGATCACGCCATCGCCCTGGCAGGCTTCGCAGCGTCCGCCCTTAACGTTGAAGGAGAAACGACCGGCACTGTAACCACGTTCCTTGGCCATCGGCACCGTGGCGAACAGGTCGCGGATCGGCGTGAACAGGCCCGTATAGGTGGCCGGGTTGGAGCGCGGGGTACGGCCGATGGGGGCCTGGTCCACCGCGATCACCTTGTCGAAATGCTCCAGACCGCCGATGGCTTCATGCTCGGCCGGCTCGGTCTGCGAGCCATACAGGTGGCGCGCCGCCGACAGGTAGAGCGTGTCATTGACCAGGGTCGACTTGCCCGAGCCGGAGACCCCGGTCACGCAGGTCAGCAGGCCCACGGGCAACTCCAGGTCAACGTTCTTGAGGTTGTTGCCGGAGGCGCCGGTGATGGTCAGCATGCGCGACTCGTCGCAGGGCGTACGCTTCTTGGGAACCGAGATTTCCAGCGAGCCGTTGAGGTACTTGGCGGTCAGCGACTTCTTGTTCTTCAGGATTTCCGGCAGCGAGCCATGGGCGATCACATCGCCACCATGCACGCCCGCGCCGATGCCCATGTCGACGATGTAGTCGGCGGTGCGGATGGCGTCTTCATCGTGTTCCACCACCAGCACGGTGTTGCCGATGTCGCGCAGGTGGCGCAGGGTATCGATCAAGCGATCGTTGTCGCGCTGGTGCAGGCCGATGGAGGGTTCATCCAGCACATACATCACGCCGGTCAGGCCCGAGCCGATCTGCGAGGCCAGGCGGATACGCTGGGCTTCGCCGCCGGAGAGCGTATCGGCGCTGCGTTCCAGGGACAGGTAGTCCAGCCCGACGTTGTTGAGGAAGGTCAGGCGCGAGACGATTTCCTTGATGATGCGGTCGGCGATTTCCTTCTTGGCGCCGGTCAGCTTCAGGGTCTCGAAGAAGGACAAGGTCTCGCGCAGGGGTGTGGCGGCCACTTCATAGATGGCGCGCTGCTGCTTGCCGCTGCCCACCTTCACGTAGCGTGCCTCCACCCGCAGGCGCGCGCCGTGGCAGGAGGGGCATTGCTTTTCGTTGATGAACTTGGCCAGCTCTTCCTTGACCGCCATCGAATCGGTTTCGCGGTAGCGGCGCTGCAGGTTGTTGACCACGCCTTCGAAGGTGTGCTCCTTGACCACGGTACGGCCGCGCTCGTTGACGTAGGCGAAGGGGATGGCCTGGCGGCCGGAGCCGTACAGCACCACTTGCTGGGCCTTGTCGTCGAGCTGTTCAAAGGGAACGTCGAGGTCGAAGTCGTAGAAGGCCGCGATGCTGGTGAGCATCTGGAAATAGAACTGGTTGCGACGGTCCCAGCCCTTGATCGCGCCCGAAGCCAGCGACAGGTTGGGGAAGGCCACGATGCGCTTGGGATCAAAGAATTCGATGTGGCCCAGGCCATCGCATTCCGGGCAGGCCCCCATCGGGTTGTTGAAGGAGAACAGCCGCGGCTCCAGCTCCTGCAGCGAATAGCCGCAGATGGGGCAGGCGAACTTGTTGGAATACAGGTGTTCCTTGCCGCCATCCATTTCGAGCGCGATGGCGCGGCCGTCGGCCAGACGCAGGGCGGTCTCGAAGCTTTCGGCCAGGCGCTGCTTGATCTCGGCCTTGACCTTGACGCGGTCGATGACGACATCGATGGTGTGCTTCTCGGTCTTCTTCAGCTTGGGCAGCTCATCGACCTCGTAGACCTTGGCCGTGCCGGTGCCGCTCTGGATGCGGAAGCGCACGAAGCCCTGGGCCTGCATCTCCTCGAACAGGTCGGCATGCTCGCCCTTGCGGTTGGCCACCACCGGCGCCATGATCATCAGCTTGGTCTCTTCCGGCAGGGCCAGCACCGCATCGACCATCTGCGAGACCGATTGGGCCTCCAGCGGATGTTCGGGGTGATCCGGGCAGTAGGGCGTGCCGACGCGGGCGTACAGCAGGCGCAGGTAGTCGTGGATCTCGGTGACAGTGCCGACCGTGGAGCGCGGGTTGTGCGAGGTGGCCTTCTGCTCGATGGAGATGGCCGGCGACAGGCCCTCGATCATGTCCACATCCGGCTTTTCCATCAGCTGCAGGAACTGGCGCGCATAGGCCGACAGGGACTCCACATAGCGGCGCTGGCCCTCTGCATACAAGGTATCGAAGGCCAGCGAGGACTTGCCCGAACCGGACAGCCCCGTGATGACGATGAGCTTGTTGCGGGGGAGGTCTAGGTTGATATTCTTGAGGTTATGCGTGCGCGCGCCGCGAATGCGAATTTCTTCCATGGATGCCTTCAGCTAGGGGTTTCCTGCCGCCGCGTGGAATGACGCCTTGCGCGGAGCAGCGGTGGGACAACATGTAACTATAACAGGACTGCGAATGGCCGGCAGGCGTGGCTGCAGCGGCAGATGACCCATGTGGGAGCGCATCGGCGAATTGAAAGCGCGGCAGTGGAAAAAGCCACCGTCCGGCCTTGCGGCGGGCCCTCCTGCAGGCCCTCCTGCAGGCCGTGCACACCGGCGCCACCGGGCCGGGCTGTCGGACCTGATGGGCAGAAAAAAGCCGACGCGGGGTCGGCTTCGATGCAGGGCGGGGGGGACGCCGGTCTCAGCCGGCGCGCTGGTAGATCTTGAACAGCTGTCCGTCATCGCCATCGCGGCGACCTTCCCAGAACAGCGACCAGTGGCCGGGCGGACGGCGGGTGGCTTCCGGTTTCTCCTGGATCAGCCAGCGGCAGCTGGTGGTGCCGTCACTGCCCACCGGCTGGTGCAGGATGCCAGTGTAGTAGTACAGCATCGGCGCTTCCGATTCGCCCAGCGCCTGGCTGGCCATGCAATCGCCCTCGCGCCAGGCCGGCCCTATTTTGCTTTGGAGATCGGTGTAGGCATATTCATAACTCTTGCCATAGTCGGCCCAGGGCAGCAGCAGGGTGAAGGCCAGGCCCCACATCAGCGTGATGCCGCCGAACCAGGAGAACGCGCCGCGCCACTTCCCGGCCAGGCGCAACAGGCCCAGCGAAACGATCCACAGAATGCTTATGGCGCCGGCCGCCAGCAGCGCCAATGGCTGGATGGGCGTGACGAAGGTCAGCGGCAGCCACTTGCCCATGAAGGCGATCGGCTGGTGCTGGTCCGCCGGCCAGGTGGAGACCAGGTAGATACCCCAGATGGCGATGGCCAGCAGGCCGAAGCCGAGCCGCGCAAGCCAGTCCCAGGCCAGGTTGACGCCGTCCGGCAGACGGGGGACGACGCGCGCGCCCAGCATCACCAGCGGCAGCAGCACCGGCAGCAGATAAAGCTGGCGCGCCGTGGCCGAGCTTTGCAGCACGGCCAGGCTGATGGCGGCGAACACCAGCGGCAGCGCCACCCGCGCGTTGCCGGCCTGACGCCAGTCACCGGCGGCCAGCGCCAGCAGCGCCAGCACCGAGCCCGGCAGGGCGAAGCCGGCCAGCGCCCGCAGGATCACGGTATGGTCGTTGTCCGAACCCAGCTTGTGCACCGAAAAACCGAAGAAGCGGCCGACGTTGTTGTCCCAGAACCATTCCATGAACAGCGGCACCGAGTGCTGGGCCAGCAGCGCCGGCCAGATCACGAAGAAGGGAAGCGACACCAGCACCGCCACGCCTACCATCTGCCAGTAGCCGCGCGAGCGACAGGAGCGCAGTAGCAGGCCCAGCACCAGTACGGTGGCGGCAAAGGTCAGGGGCACGAACAGGCCCTTGGTCATCTCGGTGATGCCCACGCCCAGTCCGAACCAGAAGGCTGCCATCCAGGATGGCGTACGGCGTTCCTGGTTGAGGGCGATGGCCAGCAGTCCGTAGGTGGCCATGGTGGCGCCGCACACCAGGGCGACGTCGGTGAACATGTCGTGGGCATGCTTGACCATGCCCGGGGAGCCGGCGAATAGCGCCAACGTGGCCAGCACAGGCAGGCTCATCAGGCTGCGCTGGTTCCACATCATCTGGGCGATGCGCGCCACGAACACCAGGGTCACCAGGTTGTAGACCACACTGGCCAGGCGCGCCCCCTCGTGGTACGGCAGCAGCGGATGCAGCAGCTTGGCCAGCAGCACCGCCGTCCAGTAGTACAGCGGCGGCTTTTCCATGAAGGGCTGGCCGGCATTGGTCGGCACCAGGTACTCGCCGGAGACCAGCATATGGTGGATCATGCCGAAAGAATAGGTTTCGTCCTGCTTCCAGGGGCCATGCCCGAAGATGCCAGGCAGCAGCCATGCCGCCCCGGCCAGGACCAGCAGCAGCCAGGCGGTACGCGTGGAGATGCCACGCTGGGCCAGGACCGGCGTCGAGGCGTTCGAAAGAGAGGGTCCCGAGCTGCGTTCGGAGACCGAGTCGAATAGGAACATGCTGAATACAGATGCGAGCCGCCTGCGCTGCCCGCGAAAAAATCAAAAAACGAAAACCTGGGTACAGAGTGGCAACCAGCGCCATCCCCGACCCGCCGCAGCATGGTGCCTGGGATTGCTTCGCCATCCTCTGCATCGGGTTTTCTCCCCCCTGATGCGTGCTTGCTTTATTTTTCTTGGCGAGGATTATTGCCTTGCGGGAATTCGCCAGGGAGGCGAAATCGGCGGCTGTTATAGGACACTGCAGAAAAAATGAGCAAGCCCTCATTCTGGCATAAGCACTAAAAAAAATGACGTATTTGTCAGGAAAGATGTGAAGATTCGCTACATAGTGTCAAGATCCTGGCCCCGGTGTTGGATTGACGCAGCACGGCCGGTCGCGAGAAAGGCGGTCGAGAAGGCCGGCGCAGCGGCGCCGGGCTGACGGCTGGCAGGACTATCCTGTTACCATACTGCTTTGTCCTACAGCCCGGTTTCACGAAAGACCGGGCAGCCGCCAACGCCAGTCTCTACACGTCACACGTATGTCCCACGACACAAGTTCATCCGCACAGCCCGAGAAAACCGGCATGTCGCGCGCCGAGGTGCGTGCCAGCGTTTCCCTGGCTTCGATCTTTTCCCTGCGCATGCTGGGTCTGTTCCTGGTGCTGCCGGTGTTCGCCGTGCACGCGCACAGCCTGCCGGGCGGCGACAGCGATACGCTGGTCGGCATCGCCCTGGGCATCTATGGCCTGGCGCAGGCCTGTGGACAGATTCCCTACGGTATCGCCTCCGACCGCTATGGCCGCAAGCGCATCATCGTCATCGGCCTGTTGCTGTTCGCGCTGGGCTCCTTCGTCGCTGCCGGCGCCCAGAGCGTGATGTGGCTGCTGGTCGGCCGGGCGCTGCAGGGGTCGGGCGCGATCTCGGCCGCCATCACCGCCTTCATCGCCGATTCCACCCGCGAGGAACATCGCACCAAGGCCATGGCCATGGTCGGGGCCTCCATCGGCGTGACTTTCGCGGTCTCGATGGTGGCTTCGCCGCTGCTCTACCGCGCCATCGGCATGGGCGGCATCTTTGGCCTGACCGGTGTGCTTTCGCTGCTGGCCATCGCGGTGGTGGTATGGGCGGTACCGGCTGCGCCGATGGTACAGGCCCGGCGGGTGTCGCTGCGCGAGGTGCTGCGCCAGACCGAACTGCTGCGCCTGAACTGGGGGGTGTTCACGCTGCATCTGACCCAGGTCGCGATGTTTCTGGTGGTGCCGGCGGCGCTGGTGCAAACGGCCGGCCTGCCGCTGGGCGAGCACTGGAAGATCTACCTCCCCGTGGTCCTGGCGTCCTTCGTGCTGATGCTGCCGCCCATCATCGTGGCCGAGAAATACGGACGCATGAAGCCGGTCTTCGTCGGCGCCATCAGCCTGATGCTGCTGGTACAGGTGGGGTTCTGGCTGGTGCTGTCCCGTCCCCTGGGAAGTGTCTGGATGCTGGTGACCTTGCTGTTCCTGTTCTTCGTCGCCTTCAACATCCTGGAGGCGGCCCAGCCTTCGCTGGTCTCGCGCATCGCACCGCCGGCGGCCAAAGGCGCCGCGCTCGGTGTCTACAACACGCTGCAGGCGCTGGGTCTGTCCTGCGGCGGTGCGCTGGGTGGCTGGCTTCAACAACATGTGGGAAATTCCGCGGTGTTCCTCTTGTCTGCTGTGCTCACCCTGACCTGGCTTATAATCGCGGCTAACATGAAAAACCTGCCGCGCCGCTCAGCGCCGGCGGCGGGTGCAACAGCCTAAACGTATTCAGGAGAAACAATGGCATCGGTCAACAAAGTCATCATCGTCGGCAACCTGGGACGCGACCCGGAAACACGCTACATGCCCAACGGCGAAGCCGTCACCAACATCGCCGTCGCCACGACCGAGAGCTGGAAGGACAAGAATTCCGGCGAAAAGAAGGAGCTTACCGAATGGCACCGGATCACCTTCTATCGCAAGCTGGCTGAAATCGCCGGCCAGTACCTGAAGAAAGGTTCGCAGATCTACGTCGAAGGCCGCCTGCAGACCCGCAAGTGGCAGGACAAGGAAGGCGTGGAGCGCTACACCACCGAAATCATCGCCGATACCATGCAGATGCTGGGCAGCCGCCAGGGCGGCGGCGGTGGCGGCATGGATGAGGGCGGCTACGGTGGCGGCGGTGGTGGCTACGGCGGAGGTGCCCCGCGCCAGAGCGCCGGCGGTAATGCTGGCGGCGGTGGCGCTGCCCCGCGTCAGCAACCGGCGCAGCGCCCGGCGCCGAACTTCTCGGACATGGACGACGATATCCCGTTCTGATCCCGATGCGGCAGGCCGCGCCGCGGCAGGTGTACCGACCAACCCCTTGACTGCCATGCAGCGAGGGGTTTTTTCATGGCCGGTTACAACTGAAACCTGGGTGGCCTGCACTGCAATCTGGCGGTAACCAGGCGACGCGATGATGTCAACAAGCCGAAGCAAACAGCATCGGTCCCAAGTCACCAGATCAAGGAAAACATCATGCTCATCGGACTCATCCTCGCCTTCACCGAAACCGTGTCCCACCTGCTCGGCGTCTGAGCGCCGGCACTCACCAGGAGAACAATATGCTCATCGGACTGATCGTCGCCTTCAGCGAAACCATGGCTCACCTTTTCGGCGGTTGAATCAACTTACCTTCAGGAGAACAACATGCTCATCGGACTCATCCTCGCCTTCACCGAAACCGTGTCGCACCTGCTTGGTGTCTGAGCGCCGGCACTCACCAGGAGAACAACATGCTCATCGGACTGATCGTCATCTTCAGTGAAACCATGGCCCAGCTGCTGGGGGGCTGATGACAGGCATTACACGCAAGGCTCATGGCGGCCGCTGCCAGCCGGGAAGAATTCCACCGGCTGCCAGCGGCCGTCATGCCTGAAGAGGGTATAGCGCGGATGGGCATTGCTGCCGTCGGGGGCGAAGCTGATGGGGCCATGCAGGCCGGCGTAACGCATCTGATGCAGCGTGGCAGCGATCCTGGGACCCTCTGCGCTGCCGGTCTGCAGGATGGCGGCGCTCAGGATGCTGGCGGCGTCGTAGGCATGGAAGGAATAGGTAGTCGGTGCCGTCCCGAACTTGTTGCGATACGCCAGGGCCACCTTCTTCCATTGCGGGCAATGGTCGCGCGCGATCTCGTATTCCAGCACATGCAGGCGTGGTTCCGCTTGCGGCGGCAGTGGCAGGTTGCTGGCACCACCTGTGAGGAGGATGCGTGCCTTCGATCCCGAGCGACGGGCCGCCTCGATGAAGGCACGCGCCTGCGGGTACAAGGCTAGGAACACGATGACATCGGCCTCGTGCTGCATCGCTGCCTGCACAGCATTATGGAAGTCGGTGGTCCGGCGCGCCACCTGGATGCGGCCCAGGGCGATGCCGGAACTGGTGGCCGCCAGCTTTTCCAGCAGGGCATCGGCCAGGGCATTGCTGTAGGCCGAATCGTTCTGGATCACGAACACCCGCCGGCCGCCCAGTGAGCGGCTGGCGACTTCGGCCAGGGCGGCGGCCAGTTCCCGGGTGCCACCGACGACCCGGAAGGGCATGCGGTGGCCCATCCCCGTCCATTGGCTGCTGGTGGCGGTAAAGCCGATCTGGGGAATATGGGCGCTTTCGTAGATGGTCGCCGTGGCCAGGGCGGCGTCGCTGCTCCACGGGCCGATTACGCCGGCCACGTTTTCCTTGATGTAGTAGCGCGCGATGTTGACGGCGAAATTCTCGTTGCCGTGGTCATCCTGGGGCAGCAATGTGAAGCGCAGCGGTGAACGGCGTCGCACTGCCATCGCATTGGCATCATCGATGGCCACTTGCGCACCCTGCAGGGCGCTTTGTGTGATCGGCTCGGAGAGTCGACCGGTAAAGCCCAGCGTGATGGTGGTCAGGTTCTCCGACCCTGCCGGTGCCGCCAGCACATAAAGCAGCAAGCTGATGGCGAGTATCGACCTGCGATATGGTCTGCGCATGGGGCCCCCCGTGGTCCGCTGAATTCCTGTCAACATTGCTTCATGCGTCTTGCTGGGGAAAATATACACATCAATACTCAGTGAGGCCAGCGGACTTCGAAGCAGCTACCTCCCAGCGGCGAGGGGCGGCAGTCGGCCGTGCCGTGATGCGCGCTGGCAATGGCCCGTACCACGGCCAGCCCCAGGCCGCTGCCGCGGTGTCGGGCCTGCTCGCTGCGCGGGCCGCGTTGGAACGCGTTGAAGATCATCGCAGCATCGACGGCCGCAAGCCCGGGGCCGCTGTCCTCGACCCGCAGGCAATGCTGGCCTGAGTGGCTCGCGGTGCTGATATGCAACGGGCCCGGCGTGGCATGCTGCAGGGCATTTTCCAGCAGGGCCAGCAGGGCCTGCCGGATGCGAACCGGATCGCAGGCAGTGCGCTGCAGCGACAGTGCCAGGGTGACGGTGAATCCTTTCTCCTCCAGCGCCGGTTCGCAGGCCGTGAGGACGGCGCCGATCTCTTGCGGCAAATCGACCTGCTGCGTCTGTATCTGCAGGTGGCCGCTTTCGGCCAGACCGACGATGCGCAGGTCCTCGATCAGCCGCGCCAGTCCTTCGACCTGCCCCAGCAGACTGGAAAACAGTGCCGGTTCGGGCTGGAACACGCCATCGGAAAGACCCTGCAGCCGACCACGCAGGATCGTCACCGGTGTGCGCAATTCATGGGCGATGGCAGCGTTCCAGAAGGTGCGTTCCTGTTGTACCCGTTCCAGTCGCTCGGCCATGGCGTTGAAATCGTTGATCAGCTGCCAGGCTTCATCCAGCGGTTGCCGTTGTGCTCCCGCCCGTGCGGCCAGATCGCCCTGTGCCACGCGGCGCAGGCTGGTAGCGACCGAATTGAGCGGCGTCAGAATGCGGCGCGCCAGGCGCATGGCGACCCAGATCGCAATCCCCAGGCCCAGCAGCGTAGTGCCGGCGATCCAGCCCCACTCGGCCGGCGAGGGCAGCCAGCTGTCCGGTGCCGACAGGGCGCCCGGAACGAAGATGAACATGGTCGAATAGAAGGCGTAGGAGCCCAGTAACACCATGAGCATGATGGTCAGCGCCAGGATCGCCACCGAACGGATGATCTGCCGGGCCAGGCCCTTGCCGCGCCACAGTGCCAGCAGGTCGACGCCGGGCTTCATGAGTTGGCCTCCATGGTCTCAGCCGCCTTGCTGGAAACGATAACCGACCCCGCGGATGCTGACCGGAATGCCGCTGATACCCAGGTCTTCCAGTTTCTTGCGCAGCTTGCTGACATGGCTGTCCACGGTGCGTTCCAGCGTATCCCCTTCCGGCAGGCAGGAGGCCAGCAGTTCGGCGCGACTGAACACGCGCCGCGGTGAGCGCGCCAGTTGCGCCAGCAGCTTGAATTCGGTGAGCGTGAGCACCAGCACATGCGCGACGCCGTCGATCTCGGCCATGGCCTCGTGCTGCTCGAAGTCGATCATGAAGGGTGGGGCGCGCAGGATGCGCCGGTCGTCGCGATCGTCACGCGGCTGACTGCGGCGCAGCACAGCTTCCACCCGCGCCACCACCTCGGCCGGATTGAAGGGCTTGACCACGTAGTCGTCGGCGCCGATGCGCAGGCCGGTGAGTTTGTCGACATCCTGGTCCAGGGCGGTGAGCATGATGACGGGGGTCTGATCGCGCTGGCGAATCTGCGCCAGCACCTGCCAGCCTGTGAGTTGCGGCATCTGGATATCCAGCAGCACCAGGTCCGGCTTGAGGGCAAGATGCAATTCCAGTGCCCTGACCCCGTCGGCGGCATGCACGCTGCGCATGCCGCTGCGGGCGAGGTAGGCGGCCAGGATCTCGGCGATCTCGGGAGCATCTTCGGCGATGAGCACCAGCGCACCCGAGGCCGGCGCCGTGGATGCCGTACCAGGTTCGGCGACCGACTGCAGCGGCGCGGGCATTCTTTCCTTCTCCATCGAATCTCCATCGTTGTATCGCGCAATCCTCATGCTAATCGCCCAGACTCCGCCTTCGCTCGCGATTGTACTGTCGGGTGGCCCGGGTCGCAAAAATGCCGCCATCCAGGCCGTCGGCAGGTGACGAGCCTGACTGATGGAGTTCTTGCATGCCCCGCTTTTTTATCGACCGCCCGGTCTTCGCCTGGGTGGTCGCCCTGTTCATCGTGCTGTTCGGCGTGATCGCCATGAGCCAGCTGCCCATCGCGCGCTATCCCTCGGTGGCGCCGCCCACGGTCTCGATCAATGCCACCTATCCGGGTGCCACGCCGCAGACCATGAACGATGGCGTGATCAGCCTGATCGAGCGCGAACTGTCGGGCGTGAAGAACCTGCTCTATTTCGAGTCCTCGGCCGATACCTCCGGCAGCGCCCAGATCAGCGTGACCTTCAAGCCCGGCACCGATGCGGAACTGGCCCAGGTGGATGTGCAGAACAAGCTCAAGGCCATCGAAGCGCGACTGCCGCAGGCGGTGCGCCAGAATGGCGTGACCGTGGAGTCGGCCGCTTCGGGCTTCCTTCTGATGGTGAGCCTGACCTCGACCGATGGCCGCTATGACGAAGTAAGGCTGAGCGACTACCTGGCGCGTAATATCGTGGAGGAATTGCGCCGCGTGGAGGGCGTCGGCCGGGTGCAACTGTTCGGTGCCGAACAGGCCATGCGCGTCTGGATCGATCCCTTCAAGCTCAATGCCTTCGGTCTGACCGTCACCGATATCAGCACTGCAGTGAGCCAGCAGAACGCCCAGATCGCGCCGGGTCGGCTGGGTGATTCGCCTGCCGTACCGGGCCAGCAGATCGCCGTGCCGCTGACGGTACAGGGGCAATTGCAGTCGCCGGCGCAGTTTGCCGCCATCGTGCTCAGGGCCAAGAGCGACGGTTCGCGCGTGTTGCTGGGGGATGTGGCGCGGGTGGAACTGGGCGCACAGTCCTATGCCTTTTCCAACCGTGAGGACGGCAGGCCGGCGGGCGTAGCCGCCGTGCAGCTCGCTCCCGGTGCCAATGCGGTGCGCACGGCGGCTGCCATCCAGGCACGCATGGAAGAACTGCGCCCCAGCCTGCCGGCGGGCATGGCGTTTTCGCTGCCCTATAACACCGCGCCCTTCGTCAAGGTCTCCATCCAGAAGGTGGTACAGACCCTGATCGAGGCCATGGTACTGGTGTTTCTGGTGATGTATCTTTTCCTGCAGAACGTGCGCTATACCCTCATCCCGGCCATCGTCGCGCCCATTGCGCTGCTGGGTACGCTGGCGGTGATGCTGGTGGCCGGTTATTCGGTCAATGTGCTCACCATGTTCGGGATGGTGCTGGCCATCGGCATCATCGTCGATGACGCCATCGTGGTGGTCGAGAATGTCGAGCGCATCATGGCGCAGGAAGGTCTTGCACCACGCGAGGCCACCATCGAGGCCATGCGCGAGATTACCGGAGCCATCGTCGGCATCACATTGGTGCTGACGGCGGTCTTCATTCCGATGGCGCTGGCCGGTGGCTCGGTAGGCGTGATCTATCGTCAGTTCGCGCTGGCCATGGCGGTGTCCATCCTGTTCTCGGCGTTCCTGGCGCTGAGTCTGACGCCTGCTCTGTGCGCCACGCTGCTCAAGCCGGTGGCACCCGGGCATCATGAAAAGCGCGGATTCTTTGGCGCGTTCAACCGGGCCTTCAATCGCCTCACCGTGCGCTATGAATCTGCATTAGCGCGCCTGATCGCACGAGGGCTGCGCATGATGCTGGTGTACGCGGCGCTGTGTCTGCTGCTGGTACTGGGATGGCGGACCTTGCCTTCGGCTTTCCTGCCGGAAGAGGACCAGGGCTATTTCATGACCTCCTTCCAGTTGCCGGCCGATGCCACCAGCGAGCGCACCGCACGCGTCGTCGATCAGTTCGAGCGCTACCTGAAGACCCGCGAGGATATCGGCGCCAATCTCTCGGTGCTGGGCTTCGGCTTTTCCGGTTCCGGTCCGAACGCGGCCATGGCGTTCACCGAGTTGAAGCACTGGAAGCAGCGCCAGGGCGCGACTGCGGCCTCCGAAGCCATGGCCGCCCAGGAGGCCATGGCTACCGGCGTCGATGGCGTGGTGATGAGCCTGTTGCCCCCGGCCATCGAGGAGCTGGGTAATTCCTCAGGCTTTGCCATGCGTCTGCAGGATCGCGCAAACCAGGGTAATGCCGCCCTCAAGGCCGCCGAGACAAAGTTACTGGCGCTGGCGGCCGGCAGCGCCAAGCTGGCCGGCGTCTATTCGGATGGCTTGCCGCCCGGGGCGGGCGTGGCGCTCGTGATCGACCGCCACAAGGCTGCCGCCCTCGGGGTCTCGTTTGCCAGCATCAGCGATACGCTGTCCACTGCCATGGGGTCTTTCTATGTCAATGATTTCCCCAATGCGGGTCGCATGCAGCAGGTCATCCTGCAGGCTGAGCCGGGCGCTCGCATGCAGATCGAGGATGTGATGAAACTCTACGTGCGCAACCAGACCGGTGGCATGGTGCCACTGGCCGAACTGGTACAGGCTACGTGGCAAGAGTTGCCCACCCAGCTACAGCGCTACCAGGGATTGCCGGCGGTCCGCATTGCCGGCAGCGCCGCCCCCGGGGTATCCAGCGGTGAGGCCATGGCTGAGATGGAGCACCTGGCGCGGCAGCTTCCGGCAGGTTTTGCCGTGGCGTGGACCGGTCAATCCCTGCAGGAACGCTTGTCGGCGGCGCAGGCACCGATCCTCATGGCCTTGTCCATGCTGGTGGTGTTTCTGGTGCTGGCCGCCTTGTACGAAAGTTGGCGTCTGCCACTATCAGTCATGTTGGTGGTGCCGCTCGGTCTGATCGGTGCAGTGGCGGCGGTCATGCTGCGCGGACTGCCCGACGATGTCTTCTTCAAGGTCGGGCTGATCACCGTCATTGGTTTGTCCGCCAAGAATGCCATCCTGATCGTGGAGTTTGCGCGGCAGCTGCGGTCTGAAGGCATCGGACTGGTGGAGGCGGCGATCCGGGCAGCGGTATTGCGCCTGCGCCCTATCCTCATGACCTCGCTGGCTTTCGCGCTGGGTGTGGTACCCCTGATGCTGGCCTCGGGCGCCAGCGCGGAGACGCAGCGCGCCATCGGCACCGGCGTGTTCGGCGGGATGGTCAGCGCCACCGTGCTGGCGGTGCTGTTCGTGCCGGTGTTCTTCGTCCTTGTGCTGGCCAGCGGGCGGGCGTGGCGCAGCACGGAGGCATGACATCCTTCCCGCGTGCGAATGTGCAAGGCGCAGCGCTGGCGCGGAAATGCTCAGGCGCCCACAGGTGGTGCGAAATCCCCATCCTTGCGGACGACCGGGTCGGCTGGCTTGGCCTGTGCAGCGGGAGCGCTGTCAGGCGCGTGCTGCTGGGTACCTTCGGCCACCACGCTGCTTTCCTGCGCGACCGGTTGCATATCTTCTTCTCCCATGACGCTGGGCATGCCGGAGTCGGTCTCGCGCTTGCGGCGTCGGTTGATTTCGTCGAACTGGCGCATCACTGGCTTGGCGCAGGCCAGCATGGCCAGCGAGCCCGCAGCAAGCATGAACAGGGAAGTCTTTTTCATGGCGGCTCCTGCAGAGAATGATCGGAGCACTGATTATCCCCAGCCGGGGGCGCCACGCCTGTCGGACGATGGCGCAACTTCCCGTCGGTGGGCGGGAGAGATGATGGTTGAGCTGGCGCACGTGGCAGGGGCAGACGCTGCGGGCAGCGAAAAACAAAAAAGGGCCCATCTTGCGATGGACCCTTTTTCTACTACATATGGTGCGGCTGGCAGGAATCGAACCCACGACCCCTTGGTTCGTAGCCAAGTACTCTATCCAGCTGAGCTACAGCCGCGAAAGAACGAGATTATAAGGAGGTTTTCTGAAAAGTACAAACTTTTTTTCGGGAGCGGACAAAAAGTGTCTCAATACACCTCCCGCGAGGCGAAGGGATGGTACTGGAACAGCCAGGTCTCGCTGAGCGCCTGTCCGTCGTGTCGCAGGAACAGGCGCAGCTCGACCGGTTCGTCGCCGGCGGCACTCAGGTCGAACTGGGCGCGCCAGTGGCCGGGGACGTCGTTGGGCAGGGCTTCGGTATAGACGTAGGAAATGCTGCCCCTGGAAGCGGTGATGACGGCTTCCGGTTTCACGCCATAGGGCAGCCCTTCGAGCGGCTTGCCCTTGAACTCGACCATGAACTTGCGCACCTGGGCCGGACGCGCCTGGCCGGGCTGGCCACCGCGTCCCAGGCGGGTTGCCACGCAGCGCGCCAGCGCGGTGGGAAAGGGCTCGTCGTGCTGCCAGTAGAGCCGGTAGCGCAACCGATAGCTGGCGCCGGCCCGTGCCGGTTCTTTGGGCACCCACATGGCGACGATGTTGTCGTGGATCTCGTCATCGGTGCGCAGTTCGATCAACTGTACCTCGCCCTGGCCCCAGTCACCTTGCGGTTCCACCCACAGGCTGGGGCGGCGCTCGTAATGCACGCCGTCCAGGTAGTGATCGACGTTGCGGTCGCGTTGCAGCAGGCCGAAGCCATGCAGGTGCTGGTCGCCAAAGGCCGAGGCGGTGGTGCGAGGCGGATTGTTCAACGGCCGCCACAGGTGTTCGCCGGCGCCGGTCCAGATCGCCAGGCCGTCCGAGTCATGCACCTCGGGTCGCCAGTCCACGCCGGTACCCTTCACGGTTTCGGAGAACCAGTACATCGAGGTCAGCGGCGCCAGGCCCAGGCGGGCGACGTCGCGGCGCAGGAACAGCGCCTTGTCCACCTCCATGGTCACGCCGGCACCGCGTTGCAGGGTGAAGCGATAGGCGCCGGTGATGCTGGGGCCATCCAGCAGGGCATAGACCACGACGGTATCGCTGCCCGGTGCCGGTGGCTCGAAGAAGAATTGCGTGAAGTCGGGGAATTCCTCGGGGCGGTCGGCTTGTGCGACGTCGATGGCAATGCCGCGTGCCGACAGGCCATATTGATAGAGGTCGCCGATGGCGCGGAAGTAGGACGCGCCGAGGAAGGCCACCCAGTCGTTCTTGCGCCAGTCCTTGGCCTGCTGGTCGGCCAGGCGGCTTTCCTGGAAGCGGAAACCGGCAAAGCCGCTGCCGGCAGGGAGGCGGTGGGCCGGGCTGTCGGCCGGCATGTCGAAGTAGTCGTCGCGATACAGCAGTTCACGCGCGCGCGTGGGAGCAGGAGCATTGCCCTGGCCGTCCAGCACGAACATGCGCACCGGTACGCGGAAGAACTTGCCGAGATGGAAGAAGGTCAGCGGGAACGGGCCGGGGCCGCCGGCGAAGACGGCGTAATCGGACTTGAAATGGATCTTGCCGTGGGCTTCGTAGTCGATCTGGTCCAGCACCGCGGCCGGCACCGCCGGTGGCGCCTGGTAGGGCGTTCTGGCCATGTCGCGGGCGCGGGCGATGAGCTGGTCGAAGCTGAAGGCCTGGGCCGGCCCCCTCTTCATGGACTGTGCGGCCAGCGCCTGGGGCGGCAGGCCCAGGGCGGCGAGCGCGGCGGCAGCGCCGGAGGCGGTGAGGAAATGTCGGCGACTGGGCATGGGCGGGTTCTCCGGTCTGTCTGGAACTCTACAGAGTAGCGGCTGACGAGCTTGGTTCCGGCCAGAAAAAAGCCCGCTGGGCGCAGGGCGGCAGCGGGCGGGTGGTGCGGTAGGTTGGTGATGCGTAAGACCGATGCCGTAGGCGGATCAGTATTCCCAGAACATCTTCTGGATTTCCTTGCTGTCGGTGGTCTTGGTCAAAGCCAGCATCAGCAGGATGCGCGCCTTCTGCGGGTTCAGGGTGTCGGAGACGACGAAGTCCAGCTTGTCGTCGTCGGCTTCGCCATTGCGCGCCACGATGCCCTGGCCGACACGGCTGGAACGCACGATGACCACGCCCTTTTTGCGGGCTTCGCTCAGGGAGGGCAGCACGGTGTTGTTCAGGCTGCCATCGCCCACGCCGGCGTGGATGATGCCTTGTGCACCTGCAGCGACGAAGGCGTTGAGCGCGATCGGGTTCATGTTGGCGTAGCCATAGACGATGTCCACTTGCGGCAGCTTGTCCAGGTTCATGATGTCGAACGGGGTGTCGACCGTGTTCTTGCGGGTGGACTGGCGGTAGAAGTAGGGCTTGCTACCCTGGATGTAACCCAGGAAGCCCAGTTCCGGCGTCTTGAAGGTGTCCATCGTGGAAGTGTTGGTCTTGGTGACTTCGCGACCCGCATTGATCTGGTCGTTCAGGGTCACCAGCACGCCCTTGCCGACGGCTTCCTTGGAACCGGCCAGCAACACGGCGTTGTACAGGTTGATCGGACCATCGGCGCTGATGGCGGTGGACGGGCGCATGGCGCCCACGATCACCACCGGCTTCTTGCTCTTGACCACCAGGTCGAGGAAGTAGGCGGTTTCCTCGATGGTGTCGGTGCCGTGGGTGATCACGATACCATCCACGTCGCTCTGCGCCAGCAGGGTGTTGACGCGCTTGGCCAGCTTGAGCCAGGCGTCGTTGTTCATGTTCTCGCTGGCGATCTGCATGACCTGCTCGCCGCGCACGTTGGCGACCTTCTTGAGTTCAGGGACAGCGGCGATGAGCGCATCCACGCCGACCTTGGCGGCGGTGTAGCCAACCGTGGTGGTGCTGGTGGCGCCGGTGCCGGCGATGGTGCCGCCGGTGGCCAGGATGACCACGTTGGGCAGGGTTTGGGCCTGTGCAGCGGCGGCTGCGGCCAGGCAGAGCAGGACCAGCATCTGCTGGAAGATTTTTCTGATGAGCATATGTGCCTCGGTAGGAGTGGTTGTGGAAATTTTCTTAGTTTTATTGTGATGCCCGCTGCGACGCGCGTCATCGGCCGATGCATGATGGTCGCGGCAAAAGCGCCGACACGATAGCATCGGCTCGCGTGGGGATCAAAGCTTTTTTTAAGCGGTGAGAAAGCCGCACGGCGAGCGGATTTTAGAGGGGAATGCATGCACGTTTCGTGCAAAACCGCGTATTCGGCAGGGCCCAGGCGGATGAAATGACTCGCAACTGACAACGGGCTGACGAATGGACGGGCTGAAACACTGTGGGCCACAGCGATGGGTCGACGCAAGTGTAAAGAAAATAAGTAAACGGCGAGGAGGGAGCTTGGAAGATATCACCGAATCCCGCGCCGGCCAAGACGCGGTCGCCACGCGTTGTACAGGCTCCTCGCGGCTGCTTCCTGCTGCGTGAAGTCGCCCGCTCTCAGGTAAGATGGTGCTGCGCAAAAGTTGTTTCGATGAATGACCGGCCAGACCGGCCGCGCCGCTCCAGCGCAGTTCGACCCCACCCCGGCGCGGCGCGCGGCAATGATGGAGAACACGATGTTTGCCACAGAAAAATTCACCAATCCCGAAGCCGCCTACGCACGCGTGCTGGAAATCTATGAGCACAACACCGCCATCCTGCGCGATGCCTTCCGCCAGTTCTCCAGCGGCCAGGGCATGTCGCAGCGGGTGCGTGCCTGCTATCCCTTCGTGCGCATCACCACCGAGAAATCCACCCATACCGATACCCGCCAGTCCTTCGGTTTCGTCGCCGGTCCCGGCTGTTACCAGACCACGCTGACGCGACCGCAGCTGTTCCACCAGTACCTGCTGGCCCAGTTCAAGCTGGTGCTGCAGAACCATGAGGTGCCACTGGAAATCGGCGTGAGCGACATGCCCATTCCGGTACATTTCGCCTTCCCCGAGGGTATACACGTCGAGGGCAGCCTCGACCCGGAACACCTGCGTACCTTGCCTGACTACTTCGATCTGCCGGACCTGGCGACCATGGACGATCGCATCGCCAACGGTAGCTACGAGGTGGACAACGGCGCCTGGCGCGAGGGTGTGCATCCGCTGGCCTTGTTCACCGGCCCGCGCATCGACTATTCGTTGCATCGTCTGCGTCATTACACAGCCACTTCGCCCGACCAGTTCCAGCGTTATGTGCTGTTCACCAACTATGCCTTCTACGTCGATGAGTTCGTGCGCCTTGGCCGACGCCTGATGGAGCCGACCGACGATCCGGAAGAGCTGGCCTATCGTCGCCAGTACACCGCTTTCGTGGAGCCCGGCAACGTCACCACCTGGAGCGCCAACCAGGAAGGCCTGGAAACGCGGGCCGCTTCCGGCGTGGCACCGGCGCGCCAGCCGCAGATGCCGGCCTATCACCTGCAGCGCGCCGATGGCAGCGGCATCACGCTGGTCAATATCGGGGTCGGTCCTTCCAATGCCAAGACCGTCACCGACCACGTGGCGGTGCTGCGTCCGCACGGCTGGCTGATGCTGGGTCACTGCGCCGGGCTGTCGGCGTCGCAGCGGATGGGGGATTACGTGCTGGCGCATGCCTATGTACGCGATGACCACGTGCTCGATGACGACCTGCCGCTGTGGGTGCCGATTCCGGCGCTGGCCGAAGTACAACTGGCCTTGCAGGATGCGGTGGCCAGCATCACGCAGCTGGAGGGCTACGAGTTGAAGCGCATCATGCGCACCGGTACCGTGGCCTCGGTCGATGACCGCAACTGGGAGTTGCGTGACCACCGCATGCCGCTGCTGCGTTTTTCGCAGAGTCGCGCCATTGCGCTGGACATGGAAAGCGCCACCGTCGCGGCCAACGGCTTCCGCTTCCGGGTTCCTTATGGCACCTTGCTATGCGTGTCGGACAAGCCGCTGCACGGCGAGATCAAGCTGCCCGGCATGGCCAATACCTTCTATGAGCAGCGCGTGGCGCAGCACCTGCAGATCGGTATCCGCGCGCTGGAGCTGTTGCGTAACAATGGTATCGAACAGGTACACAGCCGCAAGCTGCGCAGCTTCGCGGAACCGGCGTTCCGCTGATCGGCAATGCGGCAGTATTGCGCCCGCGACAGTGGATGTCGCGGGCGTTTTCCATTCAGGCGGTCTGGCGTGGCAACGGATGGCTGCGCGTCAGGCGGTAATACAGCCCGGCACCGATCAGCAAGGTGGCCGCCGCCACGCACAGCGAAGGCGTGAAGGACCCGCTGCCGTGCACCAGCGCGGTGGCCAGCGGCGGTCCGGCAATCTGGCCGATGCCGTAGGCAGCCGTCATCAGGGCCATCAGGCTGCTGGCCTGTTCCTTGCGCAGGCGGCGTGCCTCGCGCATGCCGAACAGGGTGATGGCGGTGAAGGGCAGACCCAGCAACAGGCAGCTCAGCGCGAAACCCAGCGCATTGGGGAATAGGATCGACAGCAGCACCCCGGCCGCCTGCATCAGGTAGGCACCGGTCAGCAATAGGCGCTGATCGCCCAGTACCGACAAACGGGTGGCACTGAAGGCACCCAGCGCGACCGACAGGCCGAAGATGGGCCAGAAGTAGTCCGGCCAGGCCGAACCCGGCAGCGCCCGGCGCGCGATCACCGGCAGGAAGGTGGCGGTGATGATGTAGCCGAAGCCGGCGATGCCATAAGCGATCACCTGCACCAGCACTTCGCGTTTCTGCTGTGTGCTCTCGACGGCCTT
The DNA here is from genome assembly GCF_035644555.1 of Herbaspirillum sp. Taxonomy (GTDB): domain Bacteria; phylum Pseudomonadota; class Gammaproteobacteria; order Burkholderiales; family Burkholderiaceae_D; genus Herbaspirillum. The sequence continues at coordinate 13,633 of NZ_DASQOH010000059.1, read as the reverse complement.
GGATGCTTCGCCATGGAGCGGGTCGCTGTGCACGCTCAGGCCGCGACCGGCATCGAAGCTGAAGGATTTCCAGACGACTGCCGTCAGGGCCAGTGCAATGACGCCAAAGGCGATCCAGCCGCCCGCGGCCAGCCAGCCGGCCGCGATCATGGGGCCGGAAAGCAGCCCGGTGATGGCGATCCCCAGACCGGGACCGCAGAAGATCACGCCGCCCAGTTCGGGCCGGCCCAGCTGCGTCAGCTGCTGCAGGCACCAGCCGGCGGTATAGACGAAGACATAAGCGCTGGCCACGCCCGAGAGAAAGCGCATCCACAACCAGGCCCAGTCCTGATGCAGCACGCCCATGCCCAGGGTCAGCAGGATGGTCACCACCAGCCCGCCGCGCAGCATTGCCACGCCGCGCTTGCTGCGATGGAAGGCGCACAGCATGGCCCCGGCGAAATAACCCAGGTAGTTGGCAGTGGCCAGCCAGCCGCCCATCTGCAGCGAAAGGCTGCCTTCGTGCAGCATCATCGGCAACAGCGGCGTGAAGGCGAAGCGACCGATCCCCATTGCCACCGACAGCGCCACCATGCCCGACAGGCAGACCTTCCAGGCCATGCCGTGGCGCGAGCGGGTGGGAGGGGCAGCGGTGGGTGGGGACATGGCGGTCATTGTGGGTGGTCGATGGCTGTCAGGGACGGGGGTCTATGCTATCGTTTTCCGGTCATTCGAAAAAATGAATAATAAGAATGACTTCATCTTTTTTTGAGAACCATTTCGGGAGTACGCCATGGAACTGGCTGAACTGGAGATATTTCGTACCGTCGTCGCGGAAGGCGGAGTGACGCGCGCCGCCGAGCGTCTGAACCGGGTGCAGTCGAATGTGACCACGCGCATCAAGCAGCTGGAAGAGTCCATCGGCGTGCCGCTGTTCGTGCGAGACCGCCGTCGCATGGTACTGACCGCCGCCGGCGAGGCGCTGCTCGATTATGCCGAACGCATCCTCGACCTGGTGCAGGAGGCGCGTCACGCGGTATCCCCGCAAAGCCCGCGCGGGCGTCTGCGCATCGGTTCCATGGAAAGCGCGGCGGCCAGTCGCCTGCCCGCGCCGCTGGCCGAGTTCCACCAGCGCTGGCCGGAAGTGCGGCTGGAATTGTCGACCGGGCCTACCGATGTGCTGCTGGCCCAGGTCCGGGCTTGCCGGCTCGATGCGGCGCTGGTCTCCGGCCCCGTCGACGATCCGGCCTTCGACGCGACGCCGCTGTTCAAGGAAGAACTGATGCTGGTGACCCCGCGCAGCCACCGCAAGGTGCGCTCCCCCGAGGATGTGATGCTGGACACCCTGATCGTCTTCGAGCAGGGCTGTGCCTATCGGCGGCATGCCCAGCAATGGTTCGCCAAGCGCGGGCGCGGCGGCGCGCCGGTGCGCATCCTGGAGCTGGCGTCCTACCACGCCATCCTGGCCTGCGTGGCCGCCGGTGCCGGGGTGGCCGTGGTGCCGCGGTCGGTGATCTCGATGCAGATGGAGCCACATGGCTTTGCCACGCATTCGCTGGGGCGCGATGGTCGGGTCACCACATATCTGATCAGTAGACAAGATCGCTACTCGGCGTCCTTCCTGGCGCTGCGTTCTTTACTTATGGCCGCTGTTTGATATATTTAATTCGCTAAATGAATTCATCCAGGTCGGGCAGGATATGAAGTTGGGAGTTTTCCAAATATGTCCTGCCCTGCAGCATATGAAGAGGGTGTAACGATTTGTAAAAACGGCTGCTAGCCGAGATTGATTTCCCTATATTGAAGTTCCCCCTCCATTCTCCCCCCCGAGAATGGGATTTACCCCACGGCTCGCAAGGGACGTGGGGTTTTTCTTTGGTACGCCGGTTCCGGTGGCGCCATTTACCTCTCGCCCAGGCGCTCGCCTCTGCTACCTCTTCCTTCACTGCGAAGGGAGCGGTCGTGAAGGCTGTTTGACGTCACATTATGCTCGTCACTTCCGATTTTTCGCGATCCTGCCCCGGGCGTGGCTAGTCCGGGCGGGCGGCCTTGCCTCTGTTTCGGGCCGTCGCCGGCGCGCTGCCCACGTCCAGGTTGCCGCGCGCCGCCGACTGGATGGCCAGCACGGCGGGATGGGTCAGTCGACGTTCCACCGAGATCGCATAGAACTGCTCGCGGATGGCATCGGTCCGGCCGATTTCGACCAGCCCGTACTGCTTGCGGATCTGGGTGGCAATGGCGGCGGGGGCCGCGAAGATGCCTGCACCCGCATCGCCGAAGGCCAGCAGCAGGGCGCCATCGTCGAACTCGCCGGTGACCTGCGGGCGTATCTGCTGCTTCTCGAACCAGCGCAGCAGGCGGGGCCGTACGGCGGCATCTTCCCCGGGCATCAGGAAGGGCGCGCCCTCGAAGCTGCGCGGGAAATCCTTGCGATAGCGGCGGGCCAGCTCGGGCGTGGCGAAGAAGCTGGTATCGCACTCTCCCAGCAGGTGGTGGTAGCCCCGCACATCGACATTGGGCGGCATCGGACTGTCGGCAATGATGATGTCCAGCTTGTGGATGGCGAGGTCGGCCAGCAGCGCATCCAGCTTGCCCTCGCGGCAGATGATACGGATCGGCTCGGGCATCGCCAGCGCGCTCTCCAGCAACAGATAGGCGATCGCCTTGGGCACCGCGTCGGCCACGCCTACCCGCAGTTGCAGGGCGCGGCCACCGGGCCGCAGACGCAGCGCCTCTTCCAGCTCTTCGCCGATGCTGAAGATGCGTTCGGCATAGTCGAACACCATCCGCCCCTCGTCATTGAGTTCCAGCCGCCGTCCCACGCGCCTGAAGAGCTTGTAGCCCAGGCTTTCCTCGAACAGGCTCAGCTGGCCGCTGATAGTCTGCGCGGTCAGGTGCAGGCGCTCACTGGCACGCGCCACGCCACCGGTCTTGGCGACCGTCCAGAAGTAATGCAGATGCTTGTAGTTGAGGCTGGTCATGGCGCGTGGGGCTTCCTGAATCATTCGGTTTTTACGAATTATTATCTCAGAATATTCGAATTTTCATTCATCAGCCTTTCCCCTAAAGTAGCGCCTTGTCCGGTACGGAAAACGAGTTGTCAACCTGCCGGCTATCGTTGCCATCCCTGACAAGAAGGAGAAGCCTGATGAAATGTCCCGTCTGTACATCTCACAACCTGCTGATCTCGGAGCGCCAGGGCATCGAGATCGACTATTGCCCGCAGTGTCGCGGCGTCTGGCTGGATCGCGGTGAGTTGGACAAGCTCATCGAGCGCGCTGCCGGCCAGGTGACGGCGGCACCGATGCCGTCGCCGACGGCGGCCTGCGATCCGCGCTTCGGCCGTGCCGGATATCCGGCCTACGGCCATGAGCACAAGCGTAGAAAGAAGGGCTTCCTGGGCGAGATCTTCGATTTCGACTGAAGACCGCTCACCCGGCAGTCATGCAGACAGAACATAGAAAAGAAAAGAGAGGTTCATCGTGAACGGCGTAGAGAGTTTCGCAAGCCTGCCCATGTGGGGCGGTTTCATCCTATTCGTGCTGGGCATGCTGGCGCTGGACATGTTCGCGCTCGGCGGTCGCCATGCCCACCGCGTCACCCCGAAGGAGGCACTGGGCTGGTCGCTGGGCTGGGTGTCGCTGGCCTTCCTGTTCGCCGGCCTGATGTGGTGGTACCTGGATGCCCATGTCGGACGTGAGTTCGCGAACCAGAAAGGCGCCGAATTCCTGTCCGGCTACCTGATCGAGAAGGCGCTGTCGGTCGACAACATCTTCGTGTTCCTGATGATCTTCAGCTACTTCGCGGTGCCGCCCGAGATGCAGCGCCGTGTGCTGCTGTACGGCGTGATCGGTGCCATCGTCATGCGCGCCGTGATGATCCTGCTGGGCGCCTGGATGATCGCCCAGTTCAGCTGGATCCTGTATGTCTTCGGTGCCTTCCTGGTCTTCACCGGCGTGAAGATGCTGATCTTTGCCGACAAGGAGGCCGACCTGGGCGACAACCCGCTGCTGCGCTGGTTGCGTGGCCATATGAAGATCAGCAACGACTACGACGGTGAAAAGTTCACCATCCGCATCAATGGCGTGCGCTATTTCACCCCGCTGATGCTGGTCCTGCTGCTCATCGAAATCTCCGACGTGATCTTCGCGGTGGACAGCATCCCGGCCATCTTCGCCATTACCAAGGATCCGTTCATCGTCTTCACCTCGAACATGTTCGCCATCATGGGTTTGCGGGCGCTGTACTTCCTGCTGGCCGATTCGGCCGAGCGCTTCCACCTGCTCAAGTATGGCCTGGCACTGGTGCTGCTGTTCGTGGGCGGCAAGATGCTGCTGGCCTACTGGTTCCATGTGCCGGTGCTGGTATCGCTGTCCATCGTCGGCGCCATCCTGCTGGTCTCCATCATCGCCAGTCTGGTGCTGACCCGGGGGCAGGAGCAGGGTCCAAGCAAGTCCTGATTTCAACCATCAACGTGGGGTTTGACCGGTCGGAGCAATCTGGCCGGTTTTTTTATGCTCGTCGTCTTTCGAGTCCAGCCCTGTTTCTTGTCATGCTGATTTGGCATCGTCCTTTTATTGGGGACGGAGTGCATTAGAATAGCCCCTCCTTCCTTCAGGTTTGTAGTGTTCGCCATGGCCCGCCTTCCCCGTCTCGTCGTTCCCCACCAGCCTCATCACATCATCCAGCGCGGTCATGACGGTCTGGTCATCTTCCGCGATGCGGATGACCACTTGGCCTTCCTGGGCTGGCTCAAGGAAGCTGCGCGGCAATTCAAGGTGGCGGTGCACGCCTATGTGCTCATGCCAGACCACCTGCACCTGCTGGCGACGCCCGCCGATGACCAGGGCCTGGCACGGATGATGCAATGGATAGGGCGCCATTACGTTCCCTATTTCAACCAGAAGCATGGACGCAGCGGCACCCTGTGGCAGGGGCGCTATCGCGCCACCGTCATCGATGCCGAGCTCTACCTGCTCGCCATCTGCCGCTACATCGAACTCAACCCGGTACGCAGTGGCTTGGCGGCGGGGCCCGGCGAGTATCCCTGGTCCAGCTATATGCATCATATCGGTGCCAAGCAGGATGGCCTGATCACCGATCATCCTCAGTATTGGTCGATTGGCAACACTCCCTTCGATCGCGAGATCGTCTATCGCCAGCTCACCGAAGAGGGATTGGCGCGCGCCGAAGTGGAGCGCATCACCGATGCCACGCTCAAGGGTTGGGCGCTGGGCTCGGACGAATTCAAGCAAGGCCTGGAGCGTCAGACGCATCGTCGCGTCAGCCCCGCCAAGCGCGGCCGTCCGGCGGTGACAAGGGTGGTGACCGAAGTGGAAGATGTAGACGCGCGGCAAGAATCCTGATGTCGTAAAAATAAGTCTTTGGAATCAAGGGCTTGAGTCTGTATTCCATTGCTCTGTCCCCAATTAAAAAATCCGGAAATTTTTGGGGATTTAAATTGCACTCAGACCCTAATTATTTTCATTGAACTATTGGGTGCAGTGCACTATTCTTCAAATCCTTACTGTCAATGTGGTGGAGTTCCGTTATGAACGCGCAAGGCCTTTACGACCCAGCAAATGAACATGATGCCTGTGGCGTCGGTTTCATCGCCCATATCAAGGGCAAGAAATCCCATTCCATCGTTGACCAGGGTTTGCTCATTCTGAAGAACCTGGATCACCGGGGCGCAGTGGGCGCCGACCCGTTGATGGGTGACGGTGCCGGTATCCTGATCCAGATTCCCGACCAGTATTACCGCGAAGAGATGGCCAAGCAGGGCGTGGACCTGCCACCGCCGGGCGAATATGGCGTGGGTATGGTGTTCCTGCCCAAGGAAAACGCCTCCCGCATCGCCTGTGAACAGGAAATCGAGCGCTCGGTGCTGGCCGAAGGCCAGATCGTGCTGGGCTGGCGCGATGTGCCGGTGGACCGCGACATGCCGATGTCCCCGACCGTGCGTGAAAAAGAGCCGGTGATCCGCCAGATCTTCATCGGCCGTGGCCCCGACGTGATGGTGACCGACGCGCTGGAACGCAAGCTCTACGTGATCCGCAAGTCTTCCGGTCACGCCATCCAGGCGCTGAACCTGCTGCACGGCAAGGAATTCTTCGTGCCCTCGATGTCGGCCCGTACCGTGGTCTACAAGGGCTTGCTGCTGGCCGACCAGGTCGGCGTGTACTACAAGGACCTGCAGGACGAGCGCTGCGTCTCGGCCCTGGCCCTGGTGCACCAGCGCTTCTCCACCAACACCTTCCCCGAGTGGCCGCTGGCCCACCCGTACCGCCTGATCGCCCACAACGGTGAAATCAACACTGTCAAGGGCAACTTCAACTGGATGCGCGCCCGCGAAGGCGTGATGCAGTCGGCCGTGCTGGGTTCGGACCTGAAGAAGCTGTTCCCGCTGATCTATGAAGGCCAGTCCGACACCGCCAGCTTCGACAACGCGCTGGAACTGCTGGTCATGGCCGGCTATCCGCTGCCGCAGGCGATGATGATGATGGTGCCCGAAGCCTGGGAAAACCACACCTCGATGGACGACAACCGTCGCGCCTTCTATGAATACCACGCCGCCATGATGGAGCCGTGGGACGGCCCGGCCGCGCTGGCCTTCACCGACGGCCGCCATATCGGCGGCACGCTCGACCGTAACGGCCTGCGTCCGGCACGCTACATCGTCACCGACGACGACCTGGTGGTGATGGCGTCCGAATCCGGCGTGCTGCCCATTCCCGAATCCAAGATCATCCAGAAGTGGCGCCTGCAACCGGGCAAGATGTTCCTGATCGACCTGGACGCCGGCCGCATCATCGACGACAAGGAACTCAAGGACACCTACGCCAACGCCAAGCCCTACAAGCAGTGGATCAACTCGGTGCGCGTCAAGCTGGACGAACTGAAGGAAGAGCCGCACCAGCCGTCGTCGCCGCTGAAGCTGCTGGACCTGCAGCAGGTCTTCGGCTACACCCAGGAAGACATCAAGTTCCTGATGGCCCCCATGGCCACGGGCGGTGAGGAAGCCATCGGTTCCATGGGCAATGACTCGCCGCTGGCGGTCATGTCCAACAAGAACAAGACGCTCTACAACTACTTCCGCCAGCTGTTCGCTCAGGTGACCAACCCGCCGATCGACCCGATCCGCGAAGCGCTGGTCATGTCGCTGGTGTCCTTCATCGGCCCCAAGCCCAACCTGCTGGACACCAACAACATCAACCCGCCGATGCGTCTGGAAGTGTCGCAACCGGTGCTGGACTATGACGACATCGCCAAGCTGCGCAACATCAGCGCCCACAGCGGCGGCAAGTTCAAGTCCTATGAACTGAACATCTGCTACCCCGTCGCCTGGGGCAAGGAAGGCATCGAAGCCCGCCTGGCCTCGCTGTGCGCCAAGGCCGTGGATGCGGTCAAGTCAGGCCACAACATCCTGATCATCTCGGACCGCAAGGTCGATGCCGACCAGCTGCCCATCCCGGCACTGTTGGCTACCTCGGCCATCCACCAGCACCTGGTCAGCAAGGGCCTGCGCACCTCCACCGGCCTGGTGGTGGAAACCGGCTCGGCCCGCGAAACGCACCACTTCGCCCTGCTGGCAGGTTATGGCGCCGAAGCCATCCACCCCTACCTGGCGATGGATACCCTGTCCGACATGGCCAAGGGCCTGTCGGGCGACCTGTCGCCGGAAAAGGCTATCTACAACTTCCAGAAGGCAGTCGGCAAGGGCCTGCTGAAGGTCATGTCCAAGATGGGCATCTCGACCTACATGTCCTACTGCGGCGCGCAGATCTTCGAAGCCATCGGCCTGTCCAAGGCGCTGGTGGACAAGTACTTCAAGGGCACCGCCTCCAACGTCGAAGGTATCGGCGTGTTCGAAGTGGCCGAAGAGGCACTGCGCCTGCACACCGCCGCCTTCAGCGCCGACCCGGTGCTGGCCAACGCTCTGGACGCCGGTGGCGAATACGCCTTCCGCATCCGCGGCGAAGAGCACATGTGGACCCCGGACGCGATCGCCAAGCTGCAGCACTCGACCCGTTCGAACAGCTACAACACCTACAAGGAATACGCTCAGATCATCAACGACCAGTCCAAGCGCCACATGACGCTGCGTGGCCTGTTCGAGTTCAAGATCGATCCGTCGCGTGCCATCTCCATCGATGAGGTGGAGCCGGCCAAGGAAATCGTCAAGCGCTTCGCCACCGGCGCCATGTCGCTGGGCTCGATCTCGACCGAAGCCCACGCCACCCTGGCCATCGCCATGAACCGCATCGGCGGCAAGTCCAACACCGGCGAAGGCGGTGAAGACGTCAACCGCTACCGCAACGAGCTGAAGGGCATCCCCATCAAGCAGGGCGCCACTCTGGCGTCGGAAATCGGTCGCGAACACATCGAAGTCGATATCCCGCTGCAGGAAGGCGATTCGCTGCGCTCGCGCATCAAGCAGGTGGCTTCGGGCCGTTTCGGCGTCTCTGCCGAATACCTGATCTCGGCCGACCAGATCCAGATCAAGATGGCGCAGGGTGCCAAGCCGGGTGAAGGCGGTCAGCTGCCGGGTCACAAGGTCTCGGAATACATCGCCAAGCTGCGCGTGTCGGTGCCGGGCGTGGGCCTGATCTCGCCGCCGCCGCACCACGACATCTACTCCATCGAAGATCTGGCACAGCTGATCCACGACCTGAAGAACGTCAATCCGCGTGCCTCGATCTCGGTCAAGCTGGTCTCGGAAGTGGGCGTGGGTACCGTGGCGGCCGGCGTGGCCAAGGCCAAGTCGGACCACGTGGTCATCGCTGGCCATGATGGCGGTACGGGCGCATCGCCGCTGTCGTCGATCAAGCATGCCGGCTCGCCGTGGGAACTGGGCCTGGCCGAAACCCAACAGACCCTGGTCCTGAACGGCCTGCGCAACCGCATCCGCGTGCAGGCCGACGGCCAGATGAAGACCGGTCGCGACGTCGTCATCGGCGCCATGCTGGGCGCGGACGAATTCGGTTTCGCCACCGCACCGCTGGTGGTCGAAGGCTGCATCATGATGCGCAAGTGCCACCTGAACACCTGCCCGGTGGGCGTGGCTACGCAAGATCCGGTGCTGCGCGCCAAGTTCTCCGGCAAGCCGGAACACGTGGTCAACTTCTTCTTCTTCATCGCCGAAGAAGCGCGCCAGATCATGGCCCAGTTGGGTATCCGCAAGTTCGACGAGCTGATCGGCCGCGCCGACCTGCTGGACCGTTCCAAGGCCATCGCCCACTGGAAGGCCCGTGGCCTGGACTTCAGCCGCATCTTCCATCAGCCGGAATCGAAGCTGCCGGTGTATCACACCGACTTCCAGGATCATGGCCTGGACAAGGCACTGGACCACAAGCTGATCGCGCAAGCCAAGATCGCGCTGGAAAAGGGCGAGAAGGTCTCCTTCATCTCCCCGATCAAGAACCTGAACCGTACCGTCGGTGCCATGCTCTCGGGTGAAGTCGCCAAGCGTTACGGCGATGAAGGCCTGCCGGATGACACCATCCACATCCAGCTGCAAGGTACCGCAGGCCAGTCGGCCGGCGCCTTCCTGGCCAAGGGCGTGACCCTGGACCTGGTCGGCGAAGGCAACGACTACGTCGGCAAGGGTCTCTCGGGTGGCCGCATCATCGTGCGTCCCAACACCGAGTTCCGTGGCCGCGCCGTGGACAACATGATCTCCGGTAACACCGTGCTGTATGGCGCCATCAATGGCGAAGCCTTCATCAACGGCGTGGCCGGCGAACGCTTCGCAGTGCGTAACTCGGGCGCCACCGCCGTGGTGGAAGGCACCGGCGACCACGGTTGTGAATACATGACCGGCGGCACCGTGGTGGTGCTGGGCAATACCGGCCGCAACTTCGCAGCCGGCATGTCGGGCGGCATCGCCTACGTGTATGACCCGGAAGGTGATTTCGCCGGCAAGTGCAACACTGCCATGGTCAGCCTGGAAAAGGTCCTGTCGGACACCGAACAGGAACAGACCGTCAACCGCGACATCTGGCACAGCCTGCTGCGCGGTGGCGAGCGCCAGACCGACGAAGCCATCCTGCGCGGCTTGATTGAGCGTCACTTCAAGTACACCGGCAGCACGCGTGCGCGCTACCTGCTGGATAACTGGGCGGCATCGCGTGCCAAGTTCGTCAAGGTGTTCCCGACGGAGTACAAGCGCGCGCTGGCCGAGCTGGCTGCCGCTGCCCAATCGAAGAAGGAGAAGGTCGCTGCCTGATCGTCATCAGCCAGCGTAACTTTCGAGTCAATCAAGCACGCCGGCGGGCGTGGCGCCAGAAATGAAGAGCGCCGCCCGCCGCATCCTTAGCGAGAATGTGAGAGGAAAATGGGAAAAGCAACCGGTTTCATGGAATACCAGCGCCTGAAAGAGGCCAGCGAAGCGCCAGCTGCGCGTACCAAGCACTACAAGGAATTCGTCCTGCACCTGAGCGACGCCGACGCCAAGATCCAGGGCGCGCGCTGCATGGATTGCGGCATCCCCTTCTGCAACAACGGCTGCCCGGTCAACAACATCATTCCCGACTGGAATGACCTGGTCTACCGCGGCAACTACAAGGAAGCCCTGGATACCCTGCACCAGACCAACAACTTCCCCGAGTTCACCGGCCGCATCTGCCCGGCACCCTGCGAAGCCGCCTGCACCCTGGGCATCAACAATGACGCCGTGGGCATCAAGTCGATCGAGCACTTCATCATCGACAAGGGCTGGGAAAACGGCTGGGTGGTGCCGCAACCGGCCGCCGTCAAGACCGGCAAGAAGGTCGCCGTGGTCGGCTCCGGCCCCGCCGGTATGGCCGCTGCCCAGCAGCTGGCGCGCGCCGGTCACGACGTGACCGTGTTCGAGAAGAGCGATCGCGTGGGCGGCCTGCTGCGTTACGGTATCCCCGACTTCAAGATGGAAAAGTCGCACATCGACCTGCGCGTGGAACAGATGAAGGCCGAAGGCGTGACCTTCCGTACCAGCGTCTTCGTGGGCAAGGATTTCCCCGAGACCGTCAACAACTGGTCCAAGGAAACCGTCTCCCCCGACGAACTGAAGAAGGAATTCGACGCCGTCATCATCGCCGGGGGCGCCGAGTCCCCGCGTGACCTGCCGGTGCCTGGTCGTGAGCTCAAGGGCGTGCATTTCGCCATGGACTTCCTGCCGCTGCAGAACAAGGTCAATGCCGGTGACAAGCTGAAGAACCAGATCATGGCCACCGGCAAGAACGTGGTCGTCATCGGCGGTGGTGACACCGGCTCCGACTGTGTCGGTACCTCCAACCGTCACGGCGCTACCTCCGTGACCCAGTTCGAACTGATGCCGCAACCGCCGGAATCCGAAAACAAGCCGCTGGTCTGGCCCTACTGGCCGATCAAGCTGCGTACCTCGTCCTCGCATGAAGAAGGTTGCGAGCGCGATTTCGCGGTCACCACCAAGCGCCTGGAAGGCAAGGGCGGCAAGGTCGAGAAGCTCATCGCTGCGCGCGTCGAGTTCAAGGACGGCAAGATGGTCGAAGTCCCCGATTCGGAATTCGAGATCAAGGCCGACCTGGTGCTGCTGGCCATGGGCTTCGTGTCGCCGGTGCAGCAGGTGCTGGATGCCTTCGGCGTGGACAAGGATGCCCGCGGCAACGCCAAGGCCACCACTGATGGCGAAGGCTGCTACAAGACCTCGGTGGACAAGGTCTTTGCCGCAGGCGACATGCGTCGTGGCCAGTCGCTGGTGGTGTGGGCGATCCGCGAAGGTCGCCAGTGCGCCCGCGCGGTGGACGAGTTCCTGATGGGCAGCTCGCTGCTGCCGCGCTGATTCCGCATGACGACTGCATCAAACGATTTATATGATTTAAATAGTTTTAACGGTTAGCTTCATTTGACCCTGGACCCGGATCGACGCAAGTCGGTCCGGTTTTTTTATTTTTGCCGCGTGTAAAATGGGCCATCGCCGCCCGCCGGCATCATCTCCACACTGCAATGGCCACCCCGATCCGCTACAGCATCACTTCCCTCAATCCCGCCTCCCATGTCTATGAGGTCAGCGTCACCGTCGATTCGCCCGCGCCGGAGGGCCAGGTGTTTTCGCTACCGGCCTGGATTCCGGGCAGCTACATGATCCGCGAGTTCGGCAAGAACATCGTAGCCTTGCGCGGTGAATCAGCCGGTCGCAAGGTGCAGGTCAGGAAGCTGGACAAGCACACCTGGCAAGCCGCGCCCTGCAAGGGCGCGCTCACCCTGCATTACCAGGTCTATGCCTGGGACCTGTCGGTGCGCACCGCGCACCTGGACGAGACCCATGGCTTCTTCAATGGCACCAGCGTGTTCCTGGCCGCGCATGGTTTCGAGCAGGGCCAGCAAGTGGTGGAGATCCGTCGTCCCGAGGGCGACCAGTTCAAGCGCTGGCGCGTCGCCACGGCCATGGCTGAACTCAAGGCCAAGCGCTATGGCTTCGGTACCTATGTGGCGCAGAACTACGATGAGCTGATCGATCATCCGGTGGAACTGGGTGAGTTCGCGCTGGCCAGCTTCCAGGCGCATGGCGTGCCGCATGACGTGGTCATTACCGGCCGCGTGCCCAATCTCGACATGGCGCGCCTGTGCGACGACCTCAAGAAGATCTGCGAAGCCCAGATCGCCTTCTTCGAACCACGTACCAAGCGCGCGCCCATGGACCGCTATGTCTTCATGACGCTGGCCGTCGGCGATGGCTACGGCGGCCTGGAGCATCGTGCGTCCACCGCCCTGATCTGCTCGCGCGCCGACCTCCCGGTCAAGGGCAAGCCGGAGCAGACCGATGGCTACCGTACCTACCTGGGCCTGTGCAGCCACGAGTATTTCCATACCTGGAACGTCAAGCGCATCAAGCCGGCCGTATTCGCCCCCTATGATCTGCGGCAGGAGAACTACACCTCGCTGCTATGGCTGTTCGAGGGCTTCACCAGCTATTACGACGACCTGTTCCTGGTGCGTACCGGCGTCATCGATACCGACAACTATCTGAAACTGATCGGCAAGACCATCACCGGCGTGCTGCGCGGCAGCGGTCGCAAGAAGCAGAGCGTGGCCGAATCCAGCTTCGATGCCTGGGTCAAGTATTACCGCCAGGATGAAAACGCCAGCAATGCCATCGTCAGCTATTACACCAAGGGTTCGCTGGTGGCGCTGGGACTGGACCTGACGATCCGCCAGCAGACCGGCGGTCGCCGTTCGCTGGACGATGTCATGCGCGGGCTGTGGACTGCTTTTGGCCGCGACTTCTACCAGGGCAAGCCGAAGGGTGTGCCGGAAGAAGGCATCCTGCAGCTGATGGAACAATTCGCCGGCACCGACCTCAGGCGCTTCCACGACCGCTACATCCGCGGTACCGAAGACGTGCCGCTGGAAGCGCTGCTGCCGGCCTTCGGACTGGCCTATGAGGCAGCGATGCCCGCCGACGCCAAGCCCTGGCTGGGCGCGCGCATCACCAAGGAAGGCAGCGACGCCAAGCTGGCAGCGCTGTACGAAGGCGGCCCTGCGATGCGGGCGGGCCTGTCGGCCGGAGACAAGCTGGTGGCCATCGATGGCTTGCGTGTGCCTGCATCCGGTCCCGATGGCTTGCTGGCGCGTTACCGACTCAACGATACGGTGCGTGTGCATGCCTTCCGTCGTGATGAACTGATGGAATTCA
>NZ_DASQOH010000058.1:0-102695 GCF_035644555.1 Herbaspirillum sp. | reverse complement strand
CGAACCCGTTCACCTGATGACCGCCCTGGTCAATCAGGATGGCGGCTCCATCCGTCCGCTGCTCACCCTGACCGGGATGGACATCAATTCTCTGCGCTCGCGCCTCGGCGAGGAGCTGGATCGCCTGCCGCGCGTCAGCGGCGTGGAAGGGGACGTGCAGCTCTCCAACGGCCTCGGCCGGCTGCTCAACGTCTGCGACAAGCTGGCTCAGCAGCGCAAGGATCAGTTCATCTCATCCGAGCTGTTCGTGCTGGCTGCCCTCGACGAGAAGGGCACGCTGGGCGAGCTGCTGCGCGCTCAGGGGCTGACCAAAGAGAAGCTCGAAGCGGCCATCGACAAGGTGCGTGGCGGCAAGAAGGTGGAGGATGCCAACGCCGAGGAGAATCGCCAGGCGCTGGAGAAATACACCATCGATCTGACCGAGCGGGCCGAGATCGGCAAACTCGACCCGGTGATCGGCCGTGATGACGAGATCCGCCGCACCATCCAGGTGCTGCAACGCCGTACCAAGAACAACCCGGTGCTGATCGGTGCCCCCGGCGTCGGCAAGACCGCCATCGTCGAAGGGCTGGCCCAGCGCATCATCAATGGCGAGGTGCCGGAGGGGCTCAAGAACAAGCGGGTGCTGTCGCTGGACATGGGGGCGCTGGTGGCCGGTGCCAAGTATCGCGGCGAGTTCGAGGAGCGGCTCAAGGCCGTGCTGAACGATCTGGCCAAGGAGGAGGGCAACGTCATCCTCTTCATCGATGAGCTGCACACCATGGTCGGCGCTGGCAAGGGTGAAGGCGCCATGGATGCGGGCAACATGCTCAAACCGGCGCTGGCCCGTGGCGACCTGCACTGTGTCGGTGCCACCACGCTGGATGAGTACCGCCAGTACATCGAGAAGGATGCCGCCCTGGAGCGTCGCTTCCAGAAGATCCTGGTGGATGAGCCCAGCGTGGAAGCCACTATCGCCATCCTGCGCGGCTTGCAGGAAAAGTACGAGGTGCACCACGGTGTGGACATTACCGACCCGGCCATCGTGGCCGCGGCCGAGCTGTCGCACCGCTATATCACCGACCGCTTCCTGCCGGACAAGGCCATCGACCTGATTGACGAGGCCGCCTCCAAGATCAAGATCGAGATCGATTCCAAGCCGGAAGTGATGGACAAGCTCGACCGTCGCCTGATCCAGCTCAAGATCGAACGCGAAGCCGTCAAGCGCGAAAAGGACGAGGCTTCGCAGAAGCGCCTGCAGCTGATCGAGGAAGAGATCGAAAAGCTGGAGCGCGAGTACGCCGATCTGGAAGAAATCTGGAAGGCCGAGAAGTCGACCGCCCAGGGTGGCCAGCAGTTGAAGGAAGAAATCGAGAAGGTGCGCCTGCAGATGGAAGAGGCTACCCGCAAGAGTGACTGGCAGAAGGTGTCCGAATTGAAGTACGGCAAGCTGGCCGAGCTGGAAGCCGCGCTGGAAGTGCAGAACAAGAAGGACGCGGCCGGTGCCACCACCGAGAAGCCCAAGCTGGTGCGTACCCAGGTGGGCGCCGAGGAAATTGCCGAGATCGTGGCCCGCGCCACCGGTATCCCGGTGTCGCGCATGATGCAGGGCGAGCGTGAAAAACTGCTGCACATGGAAGACGTGCTGCATGAACGCGTGGTGGGCCAGGAAGAAGCCATCGTGGCCGTTTCCGACGCCATCCGCCGTTCGCGTGCCGGCCTGGGCGACCCCAGCAAGCCTTACGGTTCCTTCATGTTCCTGGGCCCCACCGGCGTGGGCAAGACCGAGCTGTGCAAGGCGCTGGCGTCCTACCTGTTCGATACCGAGGAGGCGATGATCCGCATCGACATGAGCGAGTTCATGGAGAAGCATTCCGTGGCCCGTCTGATCGGCGCGCCGCCGGGCTATGTCGGCTATGAAGAAGGCGGTTACCTGACCGAAGCGGTGCGGCGCAAGCCCTACAGCGTGATCCTGCTCGACGAGATCGAGAAGGCGCATCCGGACGTCTTCAACGTGCTGCTGCAGGTGCTGGACGACGGTCGCATGACCGATGGCCAGGGCCGTACCGTGGACTTCAAGAACACCGTGATCGTGATGACCTCCAACCTGGGTTCGCACAAGATCCAGAGCATGGAAGACAGCGACCCGGCCTTGGTCAAGCTGGCCGTGATGGCCGAGGTGCGCACGCACTTCCGTCCGGAGTTCATCAACCGGGTGGACGAGATCGTGGTCTTCCACGCGCTGGACGCCAAGAACATCGGCGCCATCGCCAAGATCCAGCTGCGCATCCTGGAGCAGCGCCTGGCCAAGCTGGAGATCGGCCTGCAGATCAGCGAAGCCGGCCTGCAGAAGATTGCCGAAGCCGGTTTCGATCCGGTCTATGGTGCAAGGCCGCTCAAGCGCGCCATCCAGCAGGAGATCGAGAATCCGCTGTCCAAGGAAATCCTGGCAGGCAGGTTCGGTCCCAAGGACGTGGTCCATGTGGATGTGCAGAACGGGCAGTTGAGCTTCAGCAAGTAATTTCCGGCGTGTCACGACACGATAGGGCGGCGGGACATGGCTTCATGTCCCGCTTTTTTTTTATGCATGTTTGGTAGGCATCGATTCATCGCGGTCGGCATGCGCTGCACATCCGTTCCAGGGACTTGTAATACATTTAATTTACTTGCCTGATTTGCTACACTGCACGCCCAGCGTGCCTCCAGGGCGGATCGCGCGCTGCTTTTTCTTTCGCCGCATTGCAAAAAACGCTCACCAAGAGCAGGCGAAATGTGATATTTACATCCTCCAAGGGGGACGCGCCAGAACACCAGGGGCAGGTGCGCCATCGATAGGGCCTCAGGCCCGCGCTGCAATCGCCGGGATGGATTTAATTTCCCGGGAGCAAGGAATTCATGGTCAGATCTGGAACTCGCGGTCAACGCAGCAAGAGCACATGGGGGCGATTCTGAAGCAATCGTCCCTGCAGCGGCTATTCATCCTGCCGTTCATTTTCCTGATGGTCTGCCTGGTGCTGACCATTGGCTGGTTCCTGTATCGCGCCGGTGACGATGCCACCGAGGTATTGGCGCGCAACGCCCTCACCGAGATCATGGGCCGGGTCTCCCAGGGTATCGACCGCCAGACCATGGGCGCGCGCGAGACTCTCAACGTGGTGGCGCCACAGCCGGTGCCGCCGGCGGAGGCCGGACAGCCGCCGGCGACGCTGCCGTTTCCCAAGACCCGCAAGGAACTGGAAGAGCGGCTGTGGCTGGCCAATTCGTTGTTCGACGACCCCAGCTACGTCTATTTCGGTGGTGTCGACGGCAGCTTCCTGGGCATCAAGCAGGAGCAGATCAACGTCTTCATGTACAGCGTGCGAGAGCCGGGCGAGAAGAACTACGTCTATTACCTGCGCGGCCCAGGCACCGAGATGAAGCTCACCGCCGTGCAGGACTACGAACCGCGCAAGCGACCCTGGTATGTGCAGGCGGTCCAGCAGGGGCGCGAGACCTGGTCGCCGGTGTATGCGGATTACCGTCAGCCCAATGTGGTGGGCATCAACCTTTCCAAGCCCATCTTCGATACCGACGGCACGCTGCTGGGCGTGGCCAACAGCAGCATCGGCCTGCAGCAGCTCTCCACCCTGTTGCGCCAGCTTCCCTTGAGCCCGCATGGCGCGGCCTTCGTGACCGAGCTCAAGGGCGACATGGTGGCCACCTCGCTGGATGAGTCGATCTACCAGTCCAACGACCAGGGCTCGGACCTGTTGCGCCTCAACGCCGCGCACAGCAAGGCTCCGCTGGTCCAGCAGGCTTTCGAGGAAGTGCGGCGCTACCTGAGCATCCACAACCCTGCCCCCGGCCGGCTGGTGCTGCTGGGTTCGCGCAGCGAGGGCAGCAAGATCGAAGTGGCCTTCCGCCTGCACCATGACCAGGCCGGGCTGGACTGGCTGGCCATCAGCGCTGCGCCGCGCTCGGACTTCCTGGGTTCGGTCACCAGCGGCGTCTACCAGACCCTGCTGCTGGGCCTGATGGCGGTGTGCCTGACTTTCGTGATCGGCTTCCTGCTGCTGCGCTGGGTGCTGCGCGATATCCGCAAGCTCACGCTGGCGGCAAAAAGCATCGGCAATGGCAGCCCGTTCCCCGCGCTCAACATCGATCGTAATGACGAGATCGGCCAGCTGGCGCTGAGTTTCGTGGAAATGGAGCGCAACCTGCGCACCGACCGCCTCACCAATGTGTTGAACCGTGACTCCCTGATCGCTCAGATCGACTTCCGCCGCCGCAACAGCTCCGAGGCCAATCCGCTGCACTTCGCCTTGCTCTTCATCGACCTGGACCGTTTCAAGGCCGTCAATGACGAATATGGTCACGACGAGGGCGACAAGGTCCTGATCGCCATCGCCGAACGCCTGCAGCACAGTCTGCGACATGATGATTCTGTAGCGCGTTTCGGCGGCGACGAATTCGTGGTCTACCTGCATGGCGTGACCGACATCGAGGTGGCGCGCAGCATTGCCGACAAGATCCGCCACGCCGTCAACAAGCCCATCGAGGGGCGCGATGGCCAGCAGTACACGGTGGACGCGTCGGTGGGCGTGTCGCTCTATCCGGTCGATGGACTGGATGTGGAAACCTTGCTGCGGGTGGCCGATTCACGTATGTTCGACCAGAAGCGCCTGCACCGCATTCTGTCGGTCTAGGCGGCCGTCCTGATCCACCCCTTCAGCGATAGAGGAAACCCCGATGTCCTTTGCCACCTGCGACCTGTGCGATGCCAATGAAGACAAGCTGGCCAGCGGCACCCTGCACGTACTGCCTCCCATTTTCGCCTCCTTCGGGCGGCGCCAGGCCTTCAGCGGCCCGGCCAAGACCCTGAAGGTATTCGAGGACAACGTGCTGGTCCGCGCTACGCTGGAGACCCCGGGCGACGGCCAGGTGCTGGTGGTCGATGGCGGCGGCAGCCTGCGCTGCGCGCTGGTCGGCGGCAACCTGGCGCAACTGGCGCAGGACAACGGCTGGGCCGGCATCCTGGTCAACGGTTGCGTGCGCGATGCGGCCGAACTCAATGCCTGCGACGTCGGCATCCGCGCCCTGGCCACCCACCCTCAGCGGAGCTTTCGCAAGGGGGCAGGGGATGCCGACCTCAAGGTCGGCATCGCCGGTGTAGCGGTCTATCCGGGCGACTGGATCTATGCCGACGTAGACGGCGTGCTGGTGGCGCGTACGCCACTCTGAGCGACTTCAGCCAAACGCGGCGTCCCCGCGCAGTACATGGACAATAGCCCGCAGACGCGGGCTATTGTCCATTGTCCATGTCTTGCGCGGGGCACTGAATGTCGTTCCAGGCATCAGTCCGGTATCTTGCGCAGTTGCTTGTCGATGGCGGCCGTCTGGGCCACGATTTCCTTGAGATCCTGATTGAGCAGACGACTGCGTCGGCGCAGGTTGTCCCATCCCGACCAGGCGCTGGCCTCGGCCGGGATGGGTTCCGGCGTGACCGGACCGATCAGCTCGATCTTGCCCGAGAGCGCCTTGTCTTCCGGCGCCTGCGGCGATACCACCACCGCACCGCCACGCTTGCGCGGCTTGGGCGCCAGCAGGCGCTGGGCTTCGGCCAGGTGTTCGCTGGCTTCCAGGTAGGTATCTTCGATGAGCTTGCTGATGGCGGCCTGCGGCAGATTTTCCTGCTGGCGCCGCAGCATCAGGCGCAGCGCCGCGATATGCGCCGCCACCAGGTAGTTCTGCACGATGAAGCGGTTCAGTTCGTGTACCGCCCGTTGCTTGGTGGCCGGTTCATCCATCATGCGCACCAGCGCCGAGATCAGGGCCGCCAGGCTGTCCATGAAGCCCTTGCGGCAGACCCGATAGAAGAAATCGTCCTGCACCTTCCCTTCGAGCATGTCGCGGCTGGCGGTCAGGTAGCGCTGGCTGGCCTTGAGCACGTTGCGCAGCAGCTTGGGCAGGTCGCGGTATTCCCAGGCCGGCAGCACATAGGAGAAGACGGTGGCGATGAGCACGCCGATGATGGTGTCGATCAGGCGTTCGCCGATCACGCCCTGGTGGCCGGCCGGCACCAGCAGGTTCAGCAGCATCAGGATCTGTACCGAGGCGGCGATGGCGGTATAGCGATACTTGATGTAGGTAAAGGCCGGTGCCGCCACGCTGGCCGCGAACAGCACCGCCAGTTGGCCCAGCGGATTGTGCACGAAGCGCAGGATCAGCATGGTGATCAGGCAGCCGATGACGGTGCCGATCAGGCGGTCCGCCATGCGCTGCTTGGTGGCGCTGAAGTTGGGTTTGAGGATGATGACGATGGTCAGCACGATCCAGTAGCCGTGCGCCATGTAGGGCAGGTGGCTGGCGATCCAAAGACCCGTGGTCACGGCCAGCGCGACCCGGATGGCGAAGCGGAAGATCGGTGACTGCCAGCGCAGGTTCACCAGCAGCATGTTGAACTTGAACTTCTGCTGGGTCAGGAAGGGGGTCATGTCCGAACCCGGCAGGATGGGCAGCGGATCCACCGGGTTCTGGGTGGCCTGGTGCACCTGGCCGATCAGCTCGATGATGTCGCGGATCTTGTTATAGGTCACGCGCAGGATGGTGCGGGCTTCTTCCGAGGCCTGGCGCG
Source organism: Herbaspirillum sp. (assembly GCF_035644555.1). Taxonomy (GTDB): domain Bacteria; phylum Pseudomonadota; class Gammaproteobacteria; order Burkholderiales; family Burkholderiaceae_D; genus Herbaspirillum. Next base: position 96,103 of record NZ_DASQOH010000058.1, on the reverse strand, counting down.
GGCCTGGCAGGGCCAGTTCCTGCATCTCGAACTGCACCGCGCGCAGTTCGGCCTTGTAGTTCACGCTGGGCTCGGAGGCCTTCTTGCGGGTGATGGCGTAGGCGATAGATTCGATGTCCTGGGCAGCTTTGGTGGCCAGGTCGCGCAGGAACACCATGACATCGCTGTCGCCGAAGTGCTGGCGCAGGAAGGCGTAGTCGGCGTGGGTGGAGAGCACCTGCTCGTACAGCTCCAGCATGGACAGGTGTACCTGCACCAGCAGGCCATCCTGCTTGGTATGCAGGTCGCGCAGGATCAGGTCGCGCGAAGCCTGCTGCTTGTCGGCCACCACGATCTGCTGGCGCACCAGGCGGTTGAACTGTCCGGCCAGGTCATGCTTGACGTCGTAGAAGTCGGCCTTGATGCGCAGGTAGCGTGCCAGTTCGAACAGCGCCTCGGCCAGCACCTGCTGCTTGATGCGGCGGCGCAGGAACCACGACACCGTCATCGAATAGGCCAGGTAACCCAGGCCGCCGCCCAGGAACAGTACGGCATGCAGGAAGGCGTCCGAGATCGGCACCTGGTTTTCCATCGACAGGGTCATCACCATGAGCGCGGCGAACTGCAGCGGCATGGTCTTCTTACCATAGACCACCATCATGCTGGCGAAGAAGCTGACCACCACCATCATCGCGCTGACCAGCCAGGGCACCGGGGCGCACAGGCTGATGACCAGCATCACCACCGTACAGAGCAGCACGCCGGCCAGCATTTCGTTGAACTTGTGGCGCAGCGGGCTGGGCAGGTCCATCAGGCTGGTACACAGCGCACCCAGGAATACCGTCATGGTGGTGGGCATGTCGGCCACGTTGAACACCAAGAGGGTCAGGCCGACCACCCCGATCGCGATCCGCACACCTGTATAGAAATAATGACTGAAGAGGAAGGTGCGAATGTCCAGGGCGTAGTGCATGTAGACAGGGCGGCGTGATATCGCCGTTTCATGAGTTAGGTGCTTATTCTCTGCCTTCTTGGTTGTTTAAACAACCTGAGAGGACAGGTGCGAGTGGTGTGGATATGAACGATGACGACGCAAGAGGTTTCACATTGCGCCTTTTTTACGATACGAAATCTTCATTTCGCAATATGAAAAGTGCAGGTGCGCTGCATCAAAATCCTTTTTCATTGTCCGGATTTTCGTTCCGCATCGCAAAATCGTGATCATAAGTCATTGAATTTATTGGTATAAAAATTTTACAGATATCTTATATAAGACATTGTTGCTCCGCTCCCGCAGGCCTACTATGAAGTCATGGAATTCGCGATTTCATCCAGTTTCAAGCCACTTCATCATTGACCAAAAGGAGATCCACATGAGCACACGTGAACAGCAAATCCAGGCCCTGGAACGCGACTGGGCAGAGAACCCGCGCTGGAAGGGCATCAAGCGCAACTACAGCGCCGCCGATGTGGTCCGCCTGCGTGGTTCGCTGCAGATCGAGCACACCCTGGCCAAGCGCGGTGCCGAGAAGCTGTGGAACCTGGTGCACAACGAGCCCTTCGTCAACGCCCTGGGCGCCCTGACGGGTAACCAGGCCATGCAGCAGGTCAAGGCCGGCCTGAAGGCGATCTACCTGTCCGGCTGGCAAGTGGCCGGCGACGCCAACCTGGCCGGTGAAATGTATCCCGACCAGTCCCTGTATCCGGCCAACTCGGTGCCGATGGTGGTCAAGCGCATCAACAATACCTTCGCCCGCGCCGACCAGATCCAGTGGTCCGAAGGCCGTGACGACATCGACTTCTTCGCGCCCATCGTGGCTGATGCGGAAGCCGGTTTCGGCGGCGTGTTGAATGCCTTTGAACTGATGAAGTCAATGATCGAGGCCGGTGCGGCCGGCGTGCATTTCGAAGACCAGCTGGCCTCGGTGAAGAAGTGTGGTCACATGGGCGGCAAGGTGCTGGTGCCGACCCGCGAAGCCTGCGAAAAGCTCAACGCGGCGCGCCTGGCGGCTGACGTCATGGGTACCCGTACCCTGGTGATCGCCCGTACCGATGCCGAGGCGGCTGACCTCCTGACCTCGGACGTGGATGCCAACGACAAGGCCTTCCTCTCCGGCGAGCGCACTGTCGAAGGCTTCTTCAAGACCCACCCGGGCATCGACCAGGCGATCTCGCGTGGCCTGGCCTATGCGGAATACGCCGACATGGTCTGGTGCGAAACCGGCAAGCCCGACCTGGCCTTCGCCAAGACCTTCGCCGAAGCCATCCACGCCAAGTTCCCGGGCAAGCTGCTGGCGTACAACTGCTCGCCGTCCTTCAACTGGAAGAAGAACCTGGATGACGCCACCATCGCCAAGTTCCAGCGCGAGCTGGGCGCCATGGGCTACAAGTTCCAGTTCATCACGCTGGCGGGTTTCCATGCGCTGAACTACTCGATGTTCAACCTGGCCCACGGCTATGCCCGCAACCAGATGTCGGCCTTCGTGGAGCTGCAGGAAGCCGAATTCGCCGCCGCCTCCAAGGGCTTCACTGCGGTCAAGCACCAGCGCGAAGTCGGCACCGGTTACTTCGACGCGGTGACCCAGGCGATCCAGCAAGGCCAGTCGTCCACCACGGCCCTGCATGGTTCGACCGAAGATGAACAATTCTTCGATGACAAGGCCAAGAAGGCGGCCTGATCCGAGCGTGCAATGGTTTGAGTGTGAATGTGTGATGTAGCGCCGGTCCGCATCCTTGCGCGGGCCGGCGGGGTGATCCCCGAACTTGCGACCGTACCTCAAAAGGGTGCGGTTTTTTTTCGTCTGTAGTTTTCGTCTCTAGTCTGGGCTGTCCCGGGATGCGTCAGGCCGCCCGCAAGCGGCCGTCGCGTACTTCGAAGACTGTCTGGCCCAGGGCCTCGACATCGGCCGGGTCGTGGGTGATCAGCAGCATCGGCACCTGCAGGCGGGTCTGCAGGTCAGCCAGTTCCTGGCGCATGCGCTGGCGCAGGGACAGGTCCAGGGCCGAGAAGGGCTCGTCCAGCAACAGCATGTCGGGCTCGGCTACCAAGGCGCGCGCCAGAGCCACACGCTGGCGCTGGCCACCGGAGATCTGCGCCGGATGGCTGTGGGCGATGGCCTCCAGCTCGAAGGCCTGCAGCCACTTCATCACCGCCGGGTGCTGGGCCGGGCGGCGTGTGTTGAAGCTGCCTCGGGTCAGGCCGAAGGCGATGTTCTGCGCCACCGTCAGGTGCGGGAAGAGGGCGTAGTCCTGGAACAGGTAGGCCACGTTGCGCTCCTGCACGCGCAGGTCGATGCCTTGTGCGGCGTCGAACAGAGTGCGGCCATGCACGCGGATATGACCGCTGTCGGGGCGCATCAGGCCGGCGATGGCCTTGAGCGTGAGGCTCTTGCCCGAGCCGGAGGGACCGTAGAGCACGATGCGCTGGCTGTCGGAAGCCAGGGCGATATCGAGCTCGAAGACACGATCAGCGGCACGCAGTTGTTTCTGGATCTGGAGGTCGATGCTCACGGCAGGCAGGGGCAGGTAAAAGGAATCACCGCGACAGTCTAGCGAATCTGCAGCTGCGAGCGGTCCGGTACCAGTCGTCCGGCCAGCATCAGCAGCACCACGCAAGTGATCGAGGTAATCACCACCAGCAAGGTGGCCGCGCCGTCGTCGCCGGCCTGTACCGCCTCATAGATGGCCACCGACAGGGTCTGCGTGCGGCCCGGCAGGTTGCCCGCCACCATCAGGGTGGCGCCGAATTCACCGAGGGCGCGGGCAAATGCCAGTAGCACGCCAGCGGTGATGCCGCGCGTAGCCAGCGGCAGGCTGACGCGAAAGAACACGCCGGCCTCGGAGACGCCCAGCACGCGGGCCGCGTTTTCCAGTTGATGGTCCACGCTCTCGAAGGCGGCCCGGGCCGCTTTCAATACCAGCGGGAAGGCCACCACGGTGGAGGCCAGCACCGCGCCTTGCCAGGTGAAGACCAGTTGGATGCCCAGGCTCTCCAGCCAGGCGCCGAAGGTGCCACGGCGGCCGAACAAGACCAGCAGGTAATAGCCCAATACGGTAGGCGGCAGTACCAGGGGCAGGGTCAGGACCGAATCGATGAAGTCGCGCAGCGGCGAGCGCCAGCGCGACAGCCCATAGGCGGCGGCCACGCCCAGGAGCAGATTGAGCAGGGTTGCCAGACCCGCGACCTTTAGCGACAGCAGCAACGGTGTCCAGACCGGATGCATCAGGCGACCTTGGGGTTCAGGGCTTCAGGAAGCCGTAGCGCGCCAGGACGGCTTGCCCGTTCGGCGAGAGCACATAGGCCACGAACTGCGCGGCCAGTTCCTGTTGCCGGCTGCCTGAGGTGACGGCGATGGGATAGGTGGCCGGCGTGTTTGAGGGAATGCGGATGGCGACCTTGACCTTGTCCGGCATCACTGCGGCATCGGTGGCGAAGACGAAGCCGGCATCGACTTCGCCACGGGCCACGTAATCCAGGCTGGTGCGCACGTTCTCGGCCATCACCCCCTTGGCCTGGACCTGCGACCACAGGCCGGCCTGTTCCAGCGCGCCCTTGGTGTAGCGGCCGAAGGGCACCGATGCCGGGTTGCCGAGGGCGATGCGCTGGTAGTCCGGCCGGGTCAGATCGGCCAGCGTGGCCGGCTGGTGCCGGGCGTCATGCGGCACGATGACTACGATCTGGTTGGCGGCGAAGTTCTTGCGGGTGGCCGGGTTGACGGCCTTTTCCGCCACCGCCTTGTCCATGGCGGTCTGGTCGGCGGAGGCAAATACGTCAGCCGGGGCGCCGCGCACGATCTGTTGCATCAGTACGTCCGAGGCACCGAAGTTGCTGATGACCTTCACACCGGGGTGCTGTTGTTCGAAGGACTGTGCCAGCTCCTTGAAGGCATTGGTCAGGCTAGCGGCGGCGGACACCACGAGATCGGTGGCCTGGGCGGCGCCGGCGGAGAACACCAGCGTGGCGGCGAAGGCGGCGCCGATGGCGGCCTTGAGACGGATTTTCTTCAGCATCGGCAATCCTGGAAATGAGAATAAGGGAGCAGGGCGGGTGAGTGGCGAAATATACGTAAGGATATAACGAACGTCAACCGCCCGCTCTGCATTGGCCGCACGTACAAGGCCCTTGTACAATCACGCGCATGAATGATGCCAAGACCTTGAGAGTGCGCGTGATGCTGGGCCAGACCATTGCCTTCGGGCCGGGCAAGGCCGATCTGCTGCAGGCGATCGCACAGACCGGATCGATCTCCGGGGCGGCCCGGGAGATGGACATGTCCTATCGCCGTGCCTGGCTGCTGGTAGAGGAAATGAACCGCTGCTTCGCCAGCCCGCTGGTGGCCACTGCGACCGGCGGCGCCCGTGGCGGTGGTGCGGCGGTGACCGAACTGGGGCAGGAGGTGCTGGCACGCTACCGTCGCATGCAGAAGAAGGCGGCGGCCAGCATTGCGGGCGAATTACGCCAGTTGCAGGCATTGATGCGACCGGCCGACGAGCAGGAAGCTGAAGACCAGAGGCAAGGGCAGGACAGCGACCATGCATGAACTCTGGATCAAGTACCGGCTGCGGGTACTCAATGCCTGTCGTGTGTCCGAAAGCCATTCCATGCTGCTGTGGGGCGCGCTGGCCGGTTTTGTCGGCGCCCTGGCCACCATCGCCTTTCGCGAATGCATCGCGCTGCTGCAGATCTGGCTGACCGGACATGACGGGAGCTTCGTCGACATCGCCAAGGGCTTGCCCTGGCATGTGCGCATCCTGCTGCCGACCTGTGGCGGCGTGATTGCCGGTCTGTTCCTGGTCTGGGCCAAGCGCACCCCGGCCGGCAATGGCGGTGACTACATGGAGGCGGTGGCCATCGGTGATGGTGCCATTCCGGTGCGCAACACGCTCTTGCGCAGCATCTCCTCGCTGGCGTCGATTGCTTCCGGCGGCTCCATCGGCCGCGAAGGTCCGATGGTGCAGTTGTCGGCCCTGTGCGCGTCGCTGGTGGGCAAGTTCTCGCACTTTCCTTCTTCCCGCTTGCGCTTGCTGGTGGCCTGCGGGGCGGCGGCCGGCATCACCTCGGCCTACAACGCGCCCATTGCGGGGGCCTTCTTCATCACCGAGATCGTGCTCGGCTCGCTGGTGATGGAGAGCTTCGGCCCGGTGGTGGTGGCTTCCGTGGTGGCCAACATCACCATGCGCGAATTGCCGGGTTACCGGGCGGCCTACGAAATGCCGTATTTCCCCGAGATCGGCGGCTGGGAAGTGCTGCTGTTCCTGGTGCTGGGCGTGCTGGCCGGCATCCTGGCACCGCAGTTCCTGCGCGTGCTGGAGCTGGGCAAGCAGGGCTTCGGCAAGTTCCGCCTGCCACTGCCGGTGCGGCTGGGCGTGGGCGGGCTGCTGGTCGGGCTCATTTCCATCGAGGTGCCCGAGGTCTGGGGCAATGGCTATAGCCTGGTCAATTCGCTGCTGCATACGACCTGGCTGTGGCAGGCGGTGTTGACGGTGTTGGTGATCAAGGTCCTGGCCACTGCCATCACAGTCGGCTCGGGGGCGGTCGGGGGGATCTTCACGCCTACGCTGTTCGTGGGGGCGGCGGTCGGCTACCTGTTCGGCGATACGGCCCAGGCTTTGCTGCCGTTCCACATGTCGCAACCCTTCGCCTATGCGATGGTGGGCATGGGCGCTTTCCTGGCGGCGGCATCCTATGCGCCGTTGATGGCAATCCTGATGATCTTCGAGATGACCCTGAGCTATCAGGTGGTGCTGCCGCTGATGCTGTCCTGCGTGGTCGCCTATGTGGTGGCGCGCAGCACGGACGGCCGTTCGATGTACGAGATCACCCTGAAGCGCCATCGCGACAACGAAGAACGCCTGCGTCTGCGCGGCACCCACATGCGTGCCCTGATCCGGCCGGCCGAGACCGTGCTGCAGGAACAGGCCAGTCTGGAAGAGATCAGCGCCCTGTTCCTGAAATACCCGGTGAAGTATGTCTACATCGTGGACGACCAGCAGCGTTACCTCGGCGTGGTGGCGTTGCAGGACATCACTTCCTGGCTGCTGGACAAGAAGGAAGCTGCAGGCCGGGTAGCTCGCGATTTTCTGCGGCCGCATTTTCTGCACGAGGTGACGCCCGACATGTCCCTGGGCGAGGCCTTGCAGCTGTTCCTTGACCATCAAGGCGAGCGCCTGCCGGTGATCGCCAGCGCAGAAGACCCGCGCCTGCTGGGGGTGGTGTTCAAGACCTCCCTGCTGGATGCGTATTTCCGGCTGGACCGGGCCGGTAGCTAAGCGCGTCGCGCCCCTGCCCGGGCGCTGGACTCGCATCCCGGGTCGGCGCCGCGGGCGGCGGCCGGGCCGCATCACCCGGCGCTGCGGGCATGTCTTCTTTGTAACAATGCCGGATTAGTCCGACAACTGCTCACGTATCCTTGATAAAATGCATGAGCTTTTCCTCTTTTCGGTGGCCCACCCAGTGACCCGCGTCGGTCCGTGCCGCCACCCGCTATCAACCCCATCCAAGAAGTGAATTTTCCATGCTGAGTTATCGCCACGCTTTTCACGCCGGCAACCACGCCGATGTCCTGAAGCACATGGTGATCATCCAGTTGATGCGCTATCTCGGGCAGAAAGAGACTGCCTACATGGTCATCGACACCCATGCCGGCGCGGGCGTCTACGCGCTGGATGGAGATTACGCCAGCAAGAACGCCGAATATGAAACCGGCATCGCCAAGCTGTGGGACCGCAAGGACCTGCCAGCGGCGGTGCAGGAATACGTCGATGTGGTCAAGTCGCTCAACCCAAGCGGCAAGATGCGCTATTACCCCGGTTCTCCCTATTGCGCCGAGAAGATCATGCGCGAGCAGGACCGCTTGCGTCTGTTCGAATTGCATCCCAGCGAAGTGAAGGTGCTGACCGATAATTTCCGCAAGCTGGAGGCGCATGCCGCCGCCCAGGGCCAGCGTCCGGCAGCGCGCGGCAAGCGCGTGATGGTGCATCGGGGCGATGGCTTCGACGCCCTGAAGGCGCTGTTGCCGCCGCCCTCGCGTCGTGCCCTGGTGCTGATCGACCCGCCCTACGAAGACAAGCGTGACTACAGCCACGTGGCCCAGGTGCTTACGGATGCGCTCACGCGTTTTCCGGGTGGCACCTATGCTGTGTGGTATCCGGTCCTGCATCGCAATGAATCGCGCCAGTTGCCCGAACGCTTGAAACGCCTGGGTGCCAAGAGCTGGCTCAATGTCACGCTGGCCATCCACGGCCCGGCACCGGATGGCTTTGGCCTGCATAACAGCGGCATGTTCATCCTCAATCCGCCGTGGACGCTGGAAGCCACGTTGAAGGAAGTCATGCCCTACCTGATCGAAGTGCTGGGCGTGGATGACAGTGCAGAATATGTCCTGGAGTCGGGAGAACTCTGATGACAGGGGCTCCTGGCGATGTGAATATTTGTGATTTTGTCGTCGAGGGTAGTCTCGCTGTCGTCGATATCGTGAGAAATCGGCTTACAATAGTAAGATTGCCACACGTCAAGAATTGCAACGCGAGGGGTTAGTAAAAGAACAATCATGTCAGACCAGTCCGCCGACCCATCCGCTTTGCCCCCGCACGCGCAACACCCTCATCACGCTCTGGATTTCTTCCTGGCCCGTCAGCCCATCCTGAGCCGCGAGCAGGATCTGATCGGCTACGAACTGCTGTTTCGCAGTGCGGCCTTCGGCCCGGCCAACGTCAAGGATGACGTGACGGCGACGGCGGCGGTGATTGCCCATGCCTCCGAGCTGGGCCTGTCCAATGTGATCGGTAATCTGCATGGCTTCATCAATGTCGATGCGGCCGTGCTGATGAGCGACTTCATCTATTTCCTGCCCTCCGACAAGGTGGTACTGGAAATCCTGGAGACGGTACGCGTGACGCCGGAACTGGTGGCGCGTGTACGCGAGCTGGTCAAGGCCGGCTATGTGTTCGCGCTGGATGACGTGGTGGCCGAGTCGCAGGAGATCGAGGAGCTGCTGCCGCTGGTGAAGATCATCAAGATCGATGTCATGGAAGTCGATCCCAGCAAGCTGCTCAAGCTGTCGGTGCACTTCAAGCGCGCCTGCAAGGAGCTGCTGGCCGAGAAGGTCGAGACCCTGCAGCAGTTCAATGACTGCATGACCTTCGGCTTCGATTACTTCCAGGGCTATTACTTCGCCAAGCCGATGATCCTCCAGGGCAAGAAGCTGGAGGCCTCGAAGATGATCATCATGCACCTGCTCACGCTGCTGGTGCGCAATGTCGACAATGCCGAGATCGTGCGTTTCATCAAGCGCGACGTTGCCCTGAGCCTGACCCTGCTGCGGCTGGTCAATACGCCGGTGTACGGCTTCCAGAAGTTCATCGATTCGCTGGGCCAGGCGCTGATCGTGCTGGGCCGCCGGCAGCTCAAGCGCTGGCTGCAGATTCTGCTCTTCGCCAATACCGAGAAGGACCGTGCCCATGCGATGTCGCCGCTGATGATCCTGGCGGCCACACGGGGCAAGATGCTGGAGCTGATCACCGCGAGGATTCGCCCGGGACGGCGCAAGATGTCGGAGATGGCCTTCACGGTAGGCATCATGTCGCTGGTCGATGCGCTCTTCGGCATGAGCATGGAAACCGTGCTGCGCCAGATCACCGTGAGCACCGAGATCAGGGAAGCGCTGCTGCGCCGCAGCGGCTTCTACGGGGTCGCCCTGCGGCTGGTGGAATGCACCGAGCAACGCGCGCCTGACCAGGCCGAAATGCAGCGCCTGCTGGATGAGCTGCAGCTGTCGGCCGATGATTTTTTCGCCGCCGAAAAGCATGCCTTCGAGTGGGGTAACAGCATTTCCAACAACAATATCGGCCAGCATGCCACCATGCAGATGGCGCCTCCGCCGGAGGGCTACATCGACGACGATGACGATGACTGAAGTTGCCGGCCGTGCGCCCGGCCCGGTTCATCCAATGACACAAGGCTGCCGCGGCAGCCTTGTGTCATTGTGGTCCTTGGGCATTGTGACGGCCGCCCCCGCTGTACGCCTCCCTACTTGCTGCGCATGCGCGCCGCCAGCCGCCGCAACAGTCGCACCAGCCGCGCCGCCGGTGACTGCGGCGAGGATGCGGCGCGCCTCCTGAGATATTGTCCGAATGAGGCAAGCTGCCGTCTGCAGGCCTGCAGCAACCGCTGTGCCTGCTGCCAGCCGGCGGTGGCCTGCAGTTGCGCGGTCAGGCGCGCCTTGATGGCCAGCAGCTGGTCGTGATAGCGCTGGAACCAGGCCAGCGACAGCAGGCTGCGTCGGGTCAGCGCATAGATGCGCGCCACCAGGGCCGTTCCCAGCACCTTGGCCGCCAGCACGATGGCCACGCCCAGCGTCGGATGGCCGTGGGTGATGGACAGCAGGGCCAGCAACTTGACCGGCAACAGCAGCAGGGTGGGCGCCAGGAAGATCAGCAGTGCCGCATAGGGCGAAAGCCGCTCCACCCAGCGCTGTAGTCGCACCAGCCAGGGCCAGTCCGGAATGCGCGCCAGCAGGGCCTGGGTGGCATCCCAGAGCCACTCTTCCAGCATCAGCAGCAGCGCCGCCGTATAGATCAGCGGTGCCAGCAGACGCCGCCGCCAGCGGCCGGCGCGCGCAGAACGATGCGGCGGGGAGGGGTGGGTCATGCCTGGATCAGAGGGCGCGCGCCTTGATCAGCGACAGCCAGCGGTCCCCCCACTTGACGTCGCTCATGCAGGAGGCATAGCCGGTCACGGTGCGGGCGGCACGTTCCAGCAACTGGATGTCGGCTTCGTGCTGGCGCGCCACGTGCGGGTCTTCCAGGAACAGCACACGGCGGCACTGTCGCTCGAGGATCAGTTCGGCAATCTGGGCGTCGCCCCCCAGCGGGCCGGACAGGAAGGGACGCACCCAGTTGCGGCCGGCATCTCCCTTGATCTTCATGGCCAGCTGGTTGAGCAGGCCGCCGGTGGTGCCGGTGGCGCAGCGGAAGGCGAAGCGGTCCAGCACCTCGAAGTGCTTCTCGGCCAGTTCCAGCATGCGCGACTTCATGGCGTCGTGGGCGATCAGGGCGATGCCTTCCTGTTGCAGGTGGAAGCGGTCATCCAGGAAGCTGTCCGGCGCCTCGCCATTGGCGATGGCTTCCAGTTCGAACCACTCCTGGGCACCGGCCAGCGTCGACAGGAAGGGCTTGCCATGGATGACGCACTGGCGTTTCAGGGCCACCGCCTCGGGGAAGGTGGAGGAGGGATCGACCGGATCGACCAGATAGATCACGGCGTCCAGCGTGCGCTCGGGGTCGGGATCGACCGTGCGCGAGACCAGCTTCATCAGGCCACCTTGCCGACCGTAGGGGAAGCGCACCAGATGCGGGTAGCCGGGCAGCAGGTTCATCTGGCTGATGGCATCGAGTGTACGGCCGACCACGATCAGCTCGGGCTGCAGGCTGTCGATGCGATGGCGCGAGCCGGTGAGCAACTTAACCAGGGCGGAATCGCCGGCGTCCTGGTGGGCGCGGTTGGCGATGAGGCCGATGCGATAGCGGGGGGCGATGGAAGACATGGGGTGCAGGAAGCAGTGGATTGGTAAAACCTGTGGCCAGGCGGGAAGGCAGATTATCGCCGAGTGCGGCCCAAAGGGCGAGCCTTGCCGTCGCCGCGCGAGGTGCGCGAGCCTGCGGCAAGCACACTGAGGCAAGGATTAATCGTCGCAACTGTACCGTTGTGGTGGCGTGCATGCGGCTACAATAAGAGCGAACCTGCATACCCATCCATTCCAGCATGAACAAGGCATTTGTAAAAGAATCCGACGGCGCCGACGACGATGACGAGATCGCCTTGCCGGCCATCCCCGCCGGGGCCAAGAACTACATGACGCCCCAGGGCCATCAGCGCATCAAGGATGAGCTGCTGCACCTGATCGACGAAGAGCGGCCGGAGGTGGTGCGCGTGGTCTCCTGGGCCGCCTCCAATGGCGACCGCTCCGAGAACGGTGACTATCTCTACGGCAAGAAGCGCCTGCGCGAGATCGACCGGCGCATCCGCTTCCTCACCAAGCGGCTGGACAATGCCGAGGTGGTCGATCCCTCGGTCCATCACGGCAGCGACCAGATCTTCTTCGGTGCCACGGTGCATTATGAAAACCAGCGCGGCGAAGAACATACGGTGACCATCGTCGGCATCGACGAGCTCGATCCGCTCAAGGGGCGCATCAGCTGGATTTCGCCCGTGGCGCGGGCGCTGACCAAGGCGCGCGAAGGTGATGAGGTGGTGCTGCAGACCCCTTCGGGCGTGGAGCAGCTGACCATCCTCGACGTCACTTATCCGCCGCCGCAGGCGCAGTAGACGCGCCGGCACACCAGCCGTTTTCGCCGCGGCCCGGCCTGACTGGCCGGCCGGCGCTGAGTCTGTCGCCATCAAGAGCGACCGGCGCACAGCATTGCAATCATCCACGAGAAAGTCCCATGTCCATCGTTTTTGCCAGCCTGAACCACCCGCAGCGCGTCGTCCTGGCTGCCGAGGTGCACTCGCGCCCCTTCCTGCAGCTGACGCGCTCGGAAACGCTCACCCACCTGGCCGTCTATGTGCGCGAAGAAGGCAATGGCGGTCGCCATGCCAGTGCCCAGCATGCGCTGCTTGACGACCTGTGCGCCCATTTCGGCGTGGTCGCTCCGGGTGGTGAGGCCAAGCACTTCTATCACGATTTCGGCCGCTTCCGGCTGAAGTGGGAGTGCCACACCGAGTTCGCCACCTACACCTTCGCCCAGGCGCACGAGGAGCCGCTCTCCACCGACCAGGCCTTTGCCCGCGCGCCGCTGGCGCACATCCCCCAGCAGTGGCAGCTCTCGCTCAAGGGCAAGCTGATGGTGGCCGCGCATGTGGTGGTGGAGCCCGGCGACGATGATCCGGCAGCGACCGCACGCCAGATGCAGCGCATCTTCGAAGGCAAGCTGATGAGTTCCAGCAAGGTCTTGCAGGGTGGGGAAATCTGGACCGATTTCCAGATCCAGTCGGATGGTTTTTCGCGTTTCGTGGTGCGTGACATCGGCCTGCGCGAGCTGCAAGGCGGGCGCCTGGCCCAGCGCATCCTGGAAATCGAGACATATCGCATGATGGCCTTGCTGGGCTTGCCGCACGCCCAGCAATCCGGCCCGCTGCTCAACCAGATCGAGGGTGACCTGGCGGCGCTGACGGCAGCCATGGTGCAGTCCGAACAATCCACCGCCGGCACCCCCGAAGAGCAGGCCGAAGACGAGCGGATACTGCGCAAGATTACCGGCCTGGCGGCACGCATCGAAAAGCTGTCGCTGGAGAACAGCTACCGTTTCTCGGCCTCGCAGGCCTATTTCCGGCTGGTGCAGGCGCGCATCGAGGAATTGCGCGAGCAGCGCATCGAAGGCGTGCCGACCATCGGCGAATTCATGGAGCGCCGGCTGGCGCCGGCCATGGATACCTGCCAGGCCATCGCCCGTCGCCAGGAAGCCCTGGCCGAGCGGATCGCCCATACCAACGACCTGTTGCGCACCCGGATCGGCATCGTGCAGGAACGCCAGAACCGGCAGATCCTGGAATCCATGAATGCCCGCGCCGCCCAGCAACTGAAGCTGCAGCAGGCGGTGGAAGGCCTGTCGGTGGCGGCCATCTCGTATTACGTGATCGGTCTGCTGGGGTATGCCGGCAAGGCGGCCAAGGCGGCGGGCCTGCCCATCAATCCGGACCTGGCCACCGGTCTGGTGGTGCCGGTGGTGGCGGTCTGTGTCTGGCTGGGCTTGCGGCGCATGCACAAGGGGCTGGGCAGCCACTGAGCCTGACACGGAACACGGCAAACGGGGCGCACCGCTGTTGGCGGTGCGCCCCGTTCACGTGGGCAGCGCAAGAGCGGGGCAAGCCCGCTGGCGCGATCAGACGGTGGCGTTGATCTTCGCCTCGGCGCCCGCAACGGCCTGCTTGGCGGCCTCTTCACCCATGGAGACGCCTTCGGCGATCACCAGCTCGACATCGGTGATGCCGATGAAGCCCAGGGCGCTCTTGAGGTACTTGCCCTGGAAGTCCAGTGCTTCCATCGGACCTTCGGAATACTTGCCGCCACGGGACAGGATGATGATGGCCTTCTTGCCGGTGACCAGGCCGACCGGGCCGGTTTCGCCGTACTTGAAGGTACGGCCGGCGCGGAAGACGTGGTCGATCCAGGCCTTCAGGGTCGAGGGTGGCGCGAAGTTGTACATCGGCACGCCGATGACGATGGTGTCGGCGGCCAGCAGCTCATCGACCAGGGCGTCGGATTGCTTGATCACGTCGGCTTGCTCGGCGCTGCGGGCATCGGCCGGAGTGAAATAGGCACCCATCAAGGATTCGCTCAGGTGCGGCAGGGTGTTGGCGGCCAGGTCACGATGAACGATCTTGCCGCCTGGATTCTTGGCCTGCCATTGCTGGGCGAAGGAGGCAGTCAGCTGGCGCGAGATGGAACCGCCGGTACGGGCGCTGGAGTCGATATGCAGCAGGGTGCTCATGGTCATTCCTTTATATTGTTCGGTTGGCATCGCCTCGACAGGAAGGCGTTTGCATTGGGATGAACAATACCCAGTTTTCATTTCTTCCAATAGATGCGAGAATCGCATTTCACTGATCCAGTTTTGGCAGGAATGCCCTCATCCCCATGTTAGACCTGAACGACATCTGGCTTTTCGTCCACGTGGTGCGCTCTGGCAGCTTCGCCGCTGCCGGACGCAAGCTGTCCATGCCGCCCAATACCATCAGCCGCCGCCTGCAGGCGCTGGAGGCCAGCATGGGGGTGCGCCTGCTGCAGCGCTCCACGCGCCAGCTCAACATGACCGCAGCCGGACGTGAATTTTTTGAGCGCTGTGCCCCGGGACTGGAAGACATCGAACACGCCAGCGCCAGCCTGACCGAGAGCCAGGGCGAGCCGACGGGCAGCCTGCGGGTGGCGGCGCCGGTGGATTTCTTCGACAATTTTTCGATCGAGTGGATGCATGAATTCATGCATCTCTATCCCAAGGTGCAGCTGGAGTTCGTGCTCAACGATGGCCGCGCCGACCTGATCGCCGAAGGGATCGACTTGGCCTTCCGCGGCGGGGTATTGCCTGATTCCAGCCTGGTGGCCAGAAAACTGGTGCAAAGCCATCTGGCGCTCATTGCCAGTCCACGTTACCTGGAGCGGCAGGGTACGCCGCAGGCCCTGTCGGACCTGGTCGCCCACGCCTGTCTGGCGACCTCGCAGGCGCCGCAGCACACGGTCTGGAAGCTGGAGGGGCCACATGGTCCCGAGAGTGTGCGGGTGGTGCCGCGCCTGTGCGTCAATACGGCCCAGGGCCAGCTGAGGGCTGCGCGGGCCGGCCTGGGGATCGCCTTGCTGCCGACCATGCTGGCGTCCGAAGACCTGCGCAATGGCACCCTGGTGAACATCCTGCCGGATTATCAGCGTGACACCATGGGTTTCTATGCGGTCTATGTGCACCGCCGCCAGTTGCCCAGTGCAGTCAGTGCCCTGATCGAGTTCTTCGCCGACAAGCTGGAGCGGGGCATCGCCGACAAGGGCGCGCAGGCCTGCCAACGTCATCTGGAAGCAGAGGTGAAGGTCGGCCTGGCGCAGGAGAAGGCGGCCGCCTGAATAGGCCCGGATATTCACCCTGATGCCCCAAATGAAGAACGCCCGCGATTGCGGGCGTTCTTCATGGCGTCATCTCATGGCATGACCGGCATCAGCCCCGGTCGCGCAGGATACGTGCGACGCTGTCGATCTTGCGGATGCCGCGCATGATGCGCGCCAGGTGCACCCGGTCCTCGACCTGGATGGTGAAGCGCAGGTATTTCATCGAGGCATTGCCACCTTCATCATCCATGGCCACCGAGACGATATTGGCGTCCGATTCGCCGATCTCGGCCGCGATGCGCGCCAGCGTGCCGCGCTCGTTGTGGATCAGGATGGTGATGCGGCAATCGAAGCGGCGGTTCAGGTCGTGGCCCCAGACCAGCTCGATCCAGCGTTCCGGTTCCTTCTCGTGCAGGCGCTTGGCGGTCTCACACTCTTGGGTATGCACGATCAGGGTCTGGTCCGGTCGCAGGTAGCCGGTCAGGCGGTCGCCCGGGATCGGCATGCAACAGGAGGACAACTGCGCCGATGCGCCTTCACTGCCGGTGATGACCACCGGGTCGGGCTTGTTGGGCAGCATGTGGCCTTCCGGATCCAGCTGCGGCACGCTCACCCCGGTGTCCATCATGGTCATGATGTGACGTGCCACCAGCGGCGCCATGCGGGTGCCGATGCCGATCTCGGCATACAGGTCATCCATGGTCTTGGCGCTGGATTCGTTGAGCAGGCGCTCGACGATGTGGGATGGCAGTTCTGGGTCGATACCCAGGGTGTGCAGGGCATTACCCAGCAGGCGGCGACCGACCGCTTGCGACTCGACCTTGTTGGCCGTGCGCAGGCGATGGCGGATCGCCGAGCGGGCCTTGCCGGTGCGTACATAGCCCAGCCAGTTGGGGCTGGGGCGCGAGGTCGGCGAGGTGATGATCTCGACGATGTCGCCGTTGTGCAGCTCGGAACGCAGCGGCGCCGGTTCGTGATTGATGATGGCCGAGGTGGTCTGGTCGCCGATGTCGGTGTGGATGCTGTAGGCGAAGTCCAGCGCCGTGGCGCCACGGGGCAGGGCGATGATCTTGGACTTGGGCGTGAAGACGTAGACCGAATCGGGGAACAGGTCGACCTTGACGTGCTCCAGGAACTCGGCCGAGTCGCCGGTCTGTTTCTGGATGTCCAGCAGCGATTGCAGCCAGGCATGGGTGCGCTGCTGCAGGTCGGTCAGGCTGCCCTCGTCATCCTTGTAAAGCCAGTGCGCGGCCACGCCGGACTCGGCCACGCGATGCATTTCGGTGGTGCGGATCTGGAACTCGACCGGCGTGCCATAGGGGCCGATCAGGGTGGTATGCAGCGACTGGTAGCCATTCAACTTGGGGATGGCGATGTAATCCTTGAACTTGCCCGGCATGGGCTTGAACAGCGAGTGCAGGGTGCCCAGCGCCACATAGCAGTTGGCGAAGCTGTCGACCACCACCCGGAAGCCATAGACGTCCAGCACCTGGGAGAACGTCAGGTGCTTGTTGCGCATCTTGCGGTAGATGCCGTAGAGGGTCTTTTCGCGGCCGTCGACCTGGGCCGGGATGCCGGCGGCGATCAGGGTCGAGGTGACCGATTCCATGATCTTGGTGACGACTTCCCGCCGGTTGCCGCGCGCAGCCTTGACGGCCTTGGAGAGCGTGCGGTGGCGCAGCGGGTAGAGGTGCGAGAATGACAGTTCCTGCAGCTCGCGGTAGATGTTGTTCAGGCCCAGGCGGTGCGCGATGGGCACATAGACTTCCATGGTCTCGCGCGAGATGCGGCGCTTCTTCTCGGGCGGCATGGAGCCCAGCGTGCGCATGTTGTGCAGGCGGTCGGCCAGCTTGACCAGGATCACCCGCACGTCGCGGGCCATGGCCAGCAGCATCTTGCGGAAGTTTTCGGCCTGCGCCTCGACCTGGCTCTGGAATTCGATCTTGTCCAGCTTGGACAAACCATCCACCAGGGAGGCCACGGAGGCGCCGAAGCGTTCGATCAGCTCTTCCTTCTTGACGCCCTGGTCTTCCATCACATCGTGCAGGAAGGCCGCCATCATGGCCTGGGCGTCCAGTTTCCATTCGGCACAGATCTCGGCTACCGCCAGCGGGTGCGAGATGTAGGGCTCGCCCGACTTGCGCATCTGGCCCAGGTGCATCTCATCGGCGAAGCGATAGGCTTCCTTGACCTTCTTCAGTTCGGAAGGGGTCAGGTACTCTTCGAGCTTGGGAATCAGATGCGCAAAAGTCGCCACGCCGCTGTGGGCAGCGGTGGGGGCGACTTCGTTGGGAGGTGCGGTGCGACCGGAACCGGTGGCACGTTTGGGGCTAGGAGCGGCTGATAAGGTGGAGTCGGTAGTGGTGAGGCTCATACTTGTCCGTTATCAGCTTCATGGACGGACCAGGATCAGGCCGGAACCTTCTTCAGCATTTCCACGCCGACCTTGCCCGCTGCGATTTCACGCAGGGCGGTCACGGTCGGCTTGTCCTTGGCTTCCACCTTGGGGGTGTGGCCTTGCAGCAGCTGGCGGGCGCGGTAGGTGGCCGACAGGGTCAACTGGAAACGGTTGGGGATCTGCTTGAGGCAATCTTCGATGGTAATGCGGGCCATGTAAAACTCCTGAATGACGGTCTTGCGTGTGGATGGATCGGTCCGGCGCCCTGACAGGCTCAGCTCGCGTGGATGCCCAGCTGTGTGAACAGGTAGGCGTTGCGGGCGGCTTGTTGCGGGAATCGGCAGCGGGCTGCCTGGACAATGGCCGTCAACTCGGATAAAGCGACGGCAAACTCTTGATTGATAATAACATATTCGAACTCCGGGGAGTGCGCGATTTCGCCGCCAGCAGCCAGGATGCGGCGGGTGATGACATGCGGTTCGTCCTGTCCGCGCTTCTTCAGGCGCTCTTCCAGCGCCGCGATCGACGGCGGCAGGATGAAGATGCCGATGGCATTGGAAAACTGCTTCTTGACCTGCTGCGCGCCTTGCCAGTCGATTTCCAGCAGCACGTCGGTGCCGTTGGCGATCTGGTCGGCGATCATCAGGCGCGAGGTGCCGTAGTAGTTGCCGTGGACTTCGGCCCATTCGAGGAATTCGCCCTCGGCCTGGCGCTTCAGGAAATCCTCCGCATCCGTGAAATAGTATTCACGGCCGTGTTCTTCGCCCGGGCGCGGGGCGCGGGTGGTGTAGGAGATGGACAGCTTGATGGCCGGCTCCTGCTTCAACAGGGCGTTGACCAGGGTCGATTTGCCGGCGCCGGAGGGCGCAACCACCATGAAGAGGCTGCCGGAAGTGGGTTTTTGGACGGGCATGGGGTCCTCGCTGAAAATGTCGTGAATATCTTGAATATCGTGAATCTCTGCCCGACAGGTCGGGCAACGCTGGCGCCTGGGCTTACTCCAGATTCTGCACCTGCTCGCGCATCTGGTCGATCAGCAGCTTCAGTTCCATGGAGGCGTCGGCCAGTTCCTTGACGGCAGCCTTGGAGCCCACGGTGTTGGCCTCGCGGTTGAGCTCCTGCATCATGAAATCCAGACGCTTGCCGACCTGCCCACCCTTCTTCAGGATGTGGCGGGTTTCGCCCAGGTGGGCCGACAGGCGCGCCAGTTCTTCGGCGATGTCGATGCGGATGCCGTAGAGCGTCACCTCCTGGCGGATGCGTTCCAGCGATTCCTCACGGGTGGCCACCGGCGCGGCGCCGTTCTGCGTCTGCAGGGCCAGGCCCAGGGCTTCGGTCATGCGTTCGGTGGCCTTTTGCTGGAATTGCTCGACCAGTTGCGGCACCAGCGGGGTGATGCGGGCCACGATGGCTTCCATTGCATCGACCCGCGCCAGGATCACCGCCTGCAGCGCCGCGCCTTCACGGGCACGGCTGTCGACGAAGGCGTCCAGGGTCTGCTGCAGGGTCGCCAGGATGTCGGTCTGCAGGGTTTCCTGGCTGATCTCGGCTTCCTCCATGACACCCGGCCAGCGCAGCAGTTCGTTGACCGACAGCGGCGCAGCATCCGGGAATTGCGCACGCAGCTGGTCTTGCAGGTTGGCCAGTTGCGCCACCACATTGGTGTTGAGCGCCTGGCTGTTGCCGCTGGCCACCTTGCGGCCGAAGGACAGGCGGCATTCCACCTTGCCGCGCACCAGGCGGCCCATGATGGCCTCGCGCAGCATGGGTTCGACCGCGCGCAGGTCGTCGTTGATGCGGAATTGCAGGTCCAGGAAGCGCGAATTCACGCTCTTCATTTCCAGGGTGACCGTACCGGCGGTGGTTTCACGGGTGGTGACGGCGTAGCCGGTCATGCTGTAGATGGTCAAGGTCGGGGCTCCATAAGCGGGCGCGGCGCCGGGTAGGGCGCGCTGACAGGTCGGGTTGCGGGCGGTGCGGGCAGTGACGGGGCAAACTCGGCTGCTGCCGCGACGGCAGTCTTGCTGATCCATTACAATGCCGGACTTGAACGTTCCGGCAGCGCCTGTGCGGTCTGCCCGGGATGTCGCCCGGTCGGAGCCCGCATTTTAATGAAGATTGGCGGCGCCGCGCTATCAAAAACATCAAAATGAGCGGTTTTGGCGGTCATCGACCGGCCCGGCACCCGGTTGCCGCCGTCGATTTCCATCCACCCGCACCGCTACCTGCTTAGCCAAGACCCTACAAACCTAGACAAGGATCACCATGACAGCTTCCCATCGCCCCAGCGGCCGTAGCGTTTCGCAGTTGCGCGAGGTTCGCCTGACCCGCCAGTACACCAAGCATGCCGAAGGATCGGTGCTGATCGAGTTCGGTGACACCCGCGTGCTGTGCACCGCCTCGATCGAGGAAAGGGTGCCTGGCTTCCTCAAGGGCAAGGGCCAGGGCTGGCTCACCGCTGAATACGGCATGCTGCCCCGTTCCACCCACACCCGCATGGACCGCGAAGCCGCAAAGGGCAAGCAGTCCGGCCGTACTCAGGAAATCCAGCGCCTGATCGGGCGCGCCCTGCGCGCCGCCTTCGATCTGGAGGCCTTCGGCGAGCGCACCCTGCAACTGGACTGCGACGTCCTGCAAGCCGATGGCGGTACCCGTACCGCGGCCATCACCGGCGCCATGGTGGCGGCCTACGATGCGTTCTCGGTGCTGCAGGGGCGCGGGCTGATCGAGACCATCCCCGTCAAGCAGTTCGTGGCAGCGATCTCGGTCGGCGTCTATCGCGGCGTGCCGGTGCTGGACCTGGATTACCTGGAGGATTCGGACTGCGATACCGACATGAACGTGGTCATGACCGATGCCGGCCACTTCGTCGAGGTGCAGGGCACGGCTGAAGGTGCGGCGTTCGACCGGGCCACCCTGAACAGCCTGCTGGACCTGGCTCAGCAGGGTATTGCCACCCTCAACGGCCTGCAGAAGCAGGCCCTGGGCCTGTAAGGCGATCAGTCCACCGGCCACCGTCGCACCATCGGGCGGCCCGGGGCAAATCGCATTACAATGCGGCCTACACCAGACACAGGGAAAACGCCATGTTGCAGCCAGGACATGGCGTTTTTCATTATTGCGACTCCTGTAACCCATTCGGACCAAGCATGCACACCAAGCAAAAGATCGTCATGGCGTCGAACAACGCCGGCAAACTGAAGGAATTCGCCAGCCTGCTGGGCGACATCGGCCTGGACGTGCGCCCACAGGGCGAGTTCGACGTCCCCGAAGCGGAAGAGCCTTTCGGCACCTTCGTCGAAAACGCCCTGACCAAGGCCCGCCATGCGGCGCGCCTGACCGGGCTGCCGGCACTGGCCGACGACTCCGGCGTCTGCGTCAATGCCCTGGGCGGTGCGCCCGGCGTCTATTCGGCGCGCTATGCCGGCGAACCCAAGTCCGACGCCAACAACAACGCCAAACTCATCGCTGACCTGGCGGCCCATGCCGACAAGTCGGCCTATTACTACTGCGTGCTGGTCTATGTGCGCCATGCCGACGATCCGCAACCGGTCATCGCCGACGGCGTCTGGAAGGGCGAAATCATCGGCCAGGCGCGCGGGGAGGGCGGTTTTGGCTACGATCCGTATTTCCTTTTGCCTGGACTGGGCAAGACCGCAGCCGAGCTGAGCCACGCCGAGAAGAACGCCATTTCCCATCGCGGCCAGGCCCTGCGCGCATTGATCGAGAAGTTGAAATGATTCCCATCAAACCGGTTCCGGCTGACATTCCCGCCGGCCAGGCCAGCGCTGGCCCGGCGCAGGCGGCACTGGCTTTCCTCAAGCCTGGCAGCCTGCAACTGACGGCCTTGCCGCCGCTGTCCCTGTATGTGCATTTTCCCTGGTGCGTGCGCAAGTGTCCGTATTGCGACTTCAATTCGCACGAGGTCAAGGGCAGCTTCCCCGAGCAGGATTATCTGGACGCACTGCGCCTGGACCTGGAGCAGGCCCTGCCGCTGATCTGGGGCCGCAAGATCAATACCATCTTCATCGGGGGCGGCACACCCAGCCTGCTGTCAGCCGCCGGGCTGGACCGCCTGTTGTCGGACCTGCGCACCTTGCTGCCTTTCGACGCCGACATCGAGATCACGATGGAGGCCAATCCCGGCACCTTCGAAGCCGACAAATTCCGTTCTTACCGGGAAAGTGGCATCAACCGGCTCTCCATCGGCATCCAGAGCTTCAACGGCCATCACCTTCAAGCGCTGGGACGCATCCATGACGGCGACCAGGCGCGCAAGGCGGTGGAGATCGCCCACGCCAACTTCGACAATTTCAACCTCGACCTGATGTACGCCTTGCCGCAGCAGACCCTGGCCGACGCCCGGGCCGACATCAGCACCGCAATCGGTTTCGCTCCACCGCACCTGTCCCTGTACCACCTGACGCTGGAGCCCAACACACTGTTTGCTCGCTTTCCGCCGGCGGTGCCGGATGAAGATGCCAGCGCCGACATGCAGGACATGATCGCCGAGCTGACCCAGGCCGGCGGCTACGCCAACTACGAAGTTTCGGCCTATGCCCGCCCCGGCCGTCGTGCCAGGCATAACCTGAATTACTGGCAGTTCGGCGATTATCTGGGCATCGGTGCCGGCGCGCATTCCAAGCTGTCCTTCCCGCATCGCATCGTGCGCCAGATGCGCTACAAGCATCCGCAGGCCTATCTGGACCACGTTCGGGCCGGCCAGCCGATCCAGGAAGAAGCGGAGATCGGTCGCGACGCCCTGGGCTTCGAGTTCATGCTCAACACCCTGCGCCTGACAGAGGGTTTCCCGCCCAACCTGTTCGCCGAGCGCACCGGCATGAGCCTGAACCAGATCGAAAAGCAGCTCGACCTGGCCGAACGCAAGGGGATGTTGTACCGCGATCACGCTTTGATCCGGCCTACCGATCTTGGACGTCGTTTTTTGAATGATTTGCAGGAAATCTTCCTGTCAGGATAAAGCCTTGTTGCAAGCTTGCCTTTATCGGGTATATTTAGAAAAAATTTAATTTTAATTAAGTATTCTGCTGGGAAACTTATTTAGAGTTTTTCAAGATGAGAGAGCGTTCCGGCAGGCTAACGGAGCGCGCCACGATAAAAATATGGCTGTTCAGGATAAAAGCGTTCCGTTTCCACTCGTGTTTTTGCAGCCGGTCGCCGACGTTCATCACGTCTGGACGGCGCTGTCGCTGCATATCTCGCCGGCCGTCGAAGACGGCAGTGCCTTGCTATCGCGCCTGTTCAACGAATTCGAACTGCATGACGCGCTCGGCGGCCTCAACTGCATCATCCCGGTGCGTGACCCGGCGATCTTCGCCCCCGAATTCAAGCATGAGATCCCCCAGGGACAACTGGCCCTGCGGGTGCCGGTGGAGCATTGCGTGGATCCGGGCAAGATCGATGCCCTGGACTGGCTGTACAGCCGCGGCTTCGCCATTATTGCCGACGGACTGCCGGCGCAGGGCGCCAGCGTATTCCCGTTCGTGGAGTCGATCGCACTCGATGCCAGCATGGGCAAGCTGCCCGAAACCTCCCAGTGGCTGCACCGCCTGCGCGGACCGCACCTGGCCGAGAACGTGGCCGACGCCCTGCAGTTCGACACCTGCCGGGTGGAGGGCTTCCGCTGGTTCTCCGGCGAATATGCCCTGCACCCCGACAGCCGGCTGTCACAAAAGAACTCGATTTCCCGTGCCCGCCTGCTGAAGTTGCTGGAGCTGGTGGCGCGCGATGCCGACGCCAATGAACTGGAATCCCTGCTCAAGCAGGACCCGGCGCTGTCCTACCAGCTCTTCAAGCTGGTCAGCTCGGCCGCCTTCGGCTTCTCGGCGCACATCACCAATTTCACCCAGGCCATCAACCTGCTGGGCCGCCGCCAGCTGCAGCGTTGGCTGCAGCTCCTGCTGTACGCGCGCTTCCCCGGCGACGAATCGGCCAATCCGCTGCTGCCGCGTGCGGCGGCGCGGGCGGCCATGATGGAGGCGATGGCGCAGCGCGTGGACTGCACCCCGGAGGAACTGGACCGGGCCTTCATCACCGGCATGTTCTCGCTGCTGGACATCCTGCTGGGCATGCCGCTCAATGACATCATCGAACCGCTCAAGCTGCCGGTGGACATCTGCAATGCACTGGTCTATCGCAGCGGGCGTCTGGGCAAGCTGCTGGACGTGGTGGAACGCTCCGAAGATGGCCGCATCCCGTTGCGACACGTCGATCTCGATGCCGCCGGGCTGGATGCCGAGGTCTATTGCCGTTGTCTGATCCAGGCCTTCAATTGGGCCACGCGTGTCAGCACAGAGGCGTGATGACGATGATTTCCTCCGTGGGCAGCGATGATCTGGCTTGCTGTTCGGCATTGCTGGACGCGATGCAGAACCTGCAAGGCATGGCATTGCATGCCGCGCTGGGAGGGATCGCATCGGGCTTTCTGAAGCGTCCCGGCGGACGTTACGTGGTGGGCGCGCCGGCCGAAGCCGGCAATGGCCTGTGTCAGCCGGTAGCGCACGAAGAGGCGCAGTTCGGCTATTTCGTCTTTCCCTCCCTGACCCGTCCCTATACCGAGCTGGAACGCGGCCGGCTGGCGATGCTGGCGGCCTTCCTCGGGCGTCTGATGCAGCGCCGCGCCGAAACCGAAAAGCGCGCCCGCTCCCTGGACCAGATCGAAGCCAAGCTGGAACAGCAGGCGCAGATCCTGAACCAGATGCACGAGTCGGTGATCACCATGGACCCGGCCGGTTTCATCACCAGCTGGAACCGTGGTGCCGAACAATTGTTCGGCTACACTGCCCTGGAAGCCATCGGCCGCAACGTGCTCTTCCTCTATGAAAACGAGGAAGAGGAAGATTCGCTGCAGGATCTGTTCCTGGAGCAGGGCGGTCGCGAGATGGAAGTACGTCGTCGCAAGAAGTCTGGCGAAGTGTTCTGGGCCAGCCTGTCGCTGTCGGTCATGCGCGACCAGCATGGCCACCCGATCGGCCTGATCGGCTACCTGAGCGATATCACCGAGCGCAAGAACGCTGAAAAACTGATCCATCACCTGGCCTATTACGATGCTCTGACCGGTCTGCCCAACCGCACGCTGCTCACCCGCACGGTAGACCAGGCCCTGCTGGAAGCCAAGCATGACAACATGCACGGCTGCGTGATGTTCATCGACCTGAACCGTTTCAAGCCCATCAACGATACCCTGGGCCACGTCGCCGGCGACATGTTGCTGGTCGAGGTGGCGATCCGCCTGCGCCGCGCCTTGCGCGAGCAGGATGTGGTGGCTCGCCTGGGTGCCGATGAATTTGCCGTGGCGCTGTTCGATATCGACAAGGACTACCATCCCGGCTATGTGGCCCAGAAGCTGCTGGCCCTGTTCGACGATCCCTTCTTCATCGATGGTCACGAATTGCGGGTGGGCGCCAGCATCGGCGTGAGCATGTATCCGGAAGATGCCAGCGATACCGAGACCCTGCTGCGCCTGGCCGACATTGCCATGTACCGTGCCAAGCAGGGCGGGGACAATAACGAAGGCGGCTACGTCTACTACAGCGAAGAGATGAACCGCAACACGCTGGACCTGTTGCGCATCGAGACCGGCCTGCTGCACGCCTTCGAATACAACGAGCTGCTGCTGTACTACCAGCCCAAGGTCGATATGAACACCCTGGCCATCACCGGCGCCGAGGCGCTGGTGCGGTGGCAGCATCCCGAGCGGGGCCTGCTGCTGCCGGGCGAGTTCATCCCGATTGCCGAGGAAACCGGACTGATCGTGCAGCTGAGCGACTGGGTGCTGGACGCCGTCTGCCGCCAGGCACGCGCCTGGAAGGAGGCCGGGCTGGCACCGATCCGCATCGCCCTGAACGTGACGGCGCGCGAATTCACGCGTTCGCTGCCCGACCGGGTACGCGCCGCGCTGAGCCGTCACATGCTCAGTGGCGACTGGCTGGAGCTGGAAATCACCGAAAGCATGCTGATGCACAGCACCGACCGCGTCATTTCCATCATGGAAAAGATCTGCAGCCTGGGCATCACCATTTCGCTGGATGATTTCGGCACGGGCTATTCCAGCCTGTCCTACCTGAAGCGTTTCCCCATCAATACCCTCAAGATCGACCGCTCCTTCACCATGGGCATCCCCGACGATACCAATGACTGCGCCATCGCCAGCGCCATCATCGGCATCGCCAAGCAGTTGCGCCACAAGGTCATCGCCGAAGGGGTGGAAACCGAGAAGCAGTTCAATTTCCTGCGCGAAGCCGGTTGCAACGAGCTGCAGGGCTACATCTTCTCGCGCCCTATCCCGGCCGTGGACTTCCATGCGATGCTGCTGGAAGGCCGCAAGCTCAAGGTGGCGCCGGACAGCGCGGCACCCGGCGCCACCCCGGCAGCCTGAGCCGGCGCTCGGTGGGGCATCCGGGGGCATCCCGGCGCGGCCTCGCGTACATTGCCTCCGACGCCATCCGGCTCTATGCTGGCAGAAGGCTGGCGGAGTGGTACGGCTCGCAGTTTTCTAGTACTTTTTTGAACCCGATCAAGAATTCCGTCCAGTTTCAGTGACGAGAGTGCGTCTCTGGCACTGGCGGGCTGGCGGCTGTCCTATGCTCCCATATTTCACTTTCGGAAGGAAAACAAGCATGAAACGACTCATTGCCGTGCTGGCCCTGATGAGCTGCGGCGCCGCGATGGCGGCTTCCCCGGCGACGATCAAGGTGCCGATGAACCTGGTCGATGCCAATGGCGTAGCCGCCGCGGTGGGCGAGGTGACCATCAGCGAGACCCCCTACGGTCTGCTGTTCACGCCGTCCATCAGTGGTCTGCCGGGCGGCCAGCACGGTTTCCACGTGCATCAGAATGCCTCCTGCGCGCCGCTGGAGAAGGATGGCAAGATGGAGCCGGCGCTGGCCGCCGGCGGTCACTGGGACCCGCAGAAGACCGGCAAGCATGAAGGCCCGTATGGGGAGGGGCACCAGGGTGATTTGCCGGCGCTCTACGTGAATGCCGCCGGCAAGGCCGATTACCCGGTCCTGGCACCGCGCATCAAGACGCTGGCCGAGGTTCGTGGCCATGCCCTGATGATCCACGTGGGCGGCGATAACCACGCCGACCATCCTGCGCCGCTGGGTGGAGGCGGGGTCCGGCTGGCCTGCGGCATCATTCAGTAAGCGAAGAGTTCAGAACAAGGCGTAGGCGGCTACCGCTGCCGCGACGTCAATGGCAAGCATCAGCGCGCCGCCCAGGCGGCGCTGCATGTAGGCCCCGAGCGCCCAGAAACCGGCGAGCAAGGCGGTGCTGATCGCCAGCAGGTGCAGGTAGGATTGTGCCTCCGCCACCCACAGCAAAGTCGAGGCGGCCGCCAGCAGTGCCAGGAATTGCAGACCGGAAAGCCACTGCCTCACGCGCGGCAGATGGACGTCGTAGCGACGGCGCGCGGCCTCGAGGTCGAATGGCGGATACGGTTCCATCCCTGCGGGGCGCCAGCCGGGCGCCTTGAACCAGATTTTCAACTTGTCCTGCCAGCGCGGCATCGTTGCCGCGCTGTGCAATAGCTGCCAGTAGCCGGAAAGGACCGCCCACAGCGGATCCCAGCTATTGAGGGGCGTTCTGGTGCCATAGACCACTTTCTCCTTTTCCTCGGCGAAGGTGCCGAACATGCGGTCCCAGATCACCAGCATGCCACCATAGTTCTTGTCGAGGTACTCATCGTTCACCGCGTGATGGACCCGGTGGTTGGAGGGCGAGGAAAACACGCGATCGAACCAGCCCAGCTTTCCGATGTGCTCCGTATGGATCCAGAATTGGTAGGTCAGCACCACCAGCCCGGCGATGCCGAACTGCTCGGGTTGCACGCCGAGGATCGCCATGGGCAGGTAGAACACCCAACCGAGCAGCGCCACGGTGCTTTCTTGGCGCAACGCAGTGGAGAGATTGAAGTCCTGGCTCTGGTGATGCACCGAGTGAGCCGCCCAGCCCAGCGCGTTCTCATGGCCAAAGCGGTGCAGCCAGTAATCGAAAAAATCGAACAGCAAGATGGCGGTGATCCAGCCCAGTGCACTTTGCCAGAAGCGTGCTGCCGGGAAGATGGCTACGGCACGATAAGCCAGTGAATACAGCCCGACCTGGAACAACTGGGTGAGCAGCGCCACCAACTGGCTGATGATCCCTTGCGACATGCTGGACACGACATCGGGCAGGCGGTAGGTATTGCGGCCGCGAACGTAGCCATAGGTGAATTCCGCCACGATCAACAGCAGGAACACGGGAATGATGTAGACAATGATTTTTTCCATGGCGGATATTATGCCGCGATGCACAAAAAGCTGTCTGACAGGACACTGACGTCCCCGTCCAGCCGCGCGCAGACGCAGAGGGCCAGAATCTTCTGTTTGCCGGCCATTCTGCAAGCAAATCAGTCGCTGGCCCTGGGAAGGACGGAGATGTCGAAAAAGCAATAAAAAAGCCCCTGTAAAAACAGGGGCTTAGTAATGCTTGGCGGAGACGGAGGGATTCGAACCCTCGATACAGGTTTAAGCCCGTATGCTTCCTTAGCAGGGAAGTGCCTTCGACCACTCGGCCACGTCTCCACACTGAAGGCTGTTATCGCATTGCTGCGTTGCCTCAGCGAAGACCGAGATAATATCTTCTCATTTGCATCCGGTCAACAGTCGTCTTGCAAATAATCACTGTTTTTTACCGGTGCGGTCTTCGCTATTGCAGGTAGTGCAGATGACGCAGATTACTTGGCGCTGTCCAGGTCGAAAGCCTTGTGCAGGGCGCGCACGGCCAGTTCCATGTACTTCTCGTCGATGAGCACCGAGATCTTGATTTCGGAGGTGGAAATCATCTGGATGTTGACGCCTTCTTCGGACAGGGTGCGGAACATCTGCGAGGCGATGCCCACGTGGCTGCGCATGCCCACGCCGACCACCGAGACCTTGGAGACCTTGGTGTCGCCGTTGATGGCGGCCGCGCCGATGTGCGCCTTCACGCTGCTGTTCAACACTTCCACGGCCTTGGCGTATTCCGCGCGCGGGACGGTGAAGGTGAAGTCGGTCTTGCCTTCCACCGACTGGTTCTGGATGATCATGTCCACTTCGATGTTGGCGTCGGCCACCGGGCCCAGGATCTGGTAGGCGATGCCCGGACGATCCGGTACGCCCAGCACGGTGATCTTGGCTTCGTCGCGGCTGAAGGCGATGCCGGTGATGGTTGCTTGTTCCATGTTCTTGTCTTCCTCAAACGAAATCAGGGTGCCGGAGGCGGCTTCTTCGGCCAGCGGCGTGAGCGGGTCGGTCAGAGACGACAGCACGCGGGTCGGCATCTTGTAGTTGCCGGCGAATTCCACCGAGCGGATCTGCAGGACCTTGGAGCCCAGGGAGGCCATTTCCAGCATCTCTTCGAAGGTCACGGTCTTGAGGCGGCGGGCATCGCTGACCACGCGCGGGTCGGTGGTATAGACGCCGTCGACGTCAGTGTAGATCAGGCATTCGGCCGCCTTGATGGCCGCAGCCACGGCAACTGCCGAAGTGTCCGAGCCGCCACGGCCTAGGGTGGTGATGTTGCCGTCGGCGTCCACGCCCTGGAAGCCGGTGATCATGACGATCTTGCCGGCGTTCAGGTCCTTGCGGACCTTGGCGTCGTCGATGGAGCGGATGCGCGCCTTGGTGAAGGCGGAATCGGTCTTGATCGGCACTTGCCAGCCAGCATAGGACACGGCCTGCTTGCCCAGCGCCTGCAGGGCGATGGCCAGCAGGGCCACCGAAACCTGCTCGCCGGTGGAGGCCAGCATGTCCAGTTCGCGACCATCAGGCTGGGCCATGATTTCCTTGGCCATGCCCAGCAGACGGTTGGTTTCACCAGACATCGCCGAAGGCACGACGACGATCTGGTGGCCTGCGTCGTGCCATTTGGCAACGCGCTTCGCGACATTCTGGATGCGCTCGATCGAGCCCATCGAAGTGCCGCCGTATTTGTGAACGTATAAAGCCATAGGGGGATAAAAAAAGGTGGCCCGACTTTGACAAGAAACCCTTAGCTAGGCCGGAAGGAACAAACCCTTGACTTTACATGCGGCGCGCCAAAATCTCAAGGGAAAGCTTGATCTGGCTTGCGTTTGCTGCGATTTTCCGCGGTGGTCGAGGGATGTCGCGACGCAGCAAAATTCGGATTCAAGGGCGCGTTATGCATGAATATGCAGCCTCAGCACGCGAGAATGCGCACTCCGTGCATCCGCTGCCGGTGCGGCGAAAAAGCGTTGAAACCGGGGAGAAGGAAATCGGGAGGGACGGGTGGGGCACCAGCTGTCATGCGCCCGTTGATGACTGGCGGCATGGCAGGTGGTGCTGCGGTACTGTGGAACGACGGTACTGCTGGTCAAGCATGGCGGCGATGATGTCCTTGTTTCAGGAGCCGGTGGTTCGGACGCGCTCTGGGCACACATTCGCGTTCATTCACGGGGAAACGCGGGGGAAGCACCGAGGCGGAACACTGCCTGTCCGGAATCGGTCAATGCATCGACCGTGATAGGTACTGAGCGATCAGGCGCCGCTGTACAGGCTCTGGCCGGCGTTGTTGGCCTGTCGCACCTGGCTTTCGACATCCTGGCGGCTCAGCTTGGACGGGGCCTGACGCAGGAGCGGATATTCGTTGCGCGAAGCGATCTCGTGGTTGGCCTGGGCGCGTTGCAGTTCAGCCTTGACGTCGGCACGGGTCTGGGTGGAGTGGAACGGGGTTTCCGGGGGATACGGGGCTTCGGCCATGGCGGCACCGGCAGCGGCCAGCAGGGAGGCGGCAACGACGATATTCTTGATGTTCATGATAGGTCCTCTGTTTGTTGGATAGGTGGTAAGACATCGCCCGGATGCCGGCGGGTCAGGCGCTCTCCTTGTGGGAAAGCCCACTCGTGGGCCATCTGGGACGACCGGTAGACGCCGATGTTGCGGTGCGCTAACCGATGACTGAAGTGTAAATATTGCGCAGGTAAAGAAAAATGGGTCTAATCGGAATTGACTATTTCTCTTTGCGGAACAATCGGGGGCTTGAAAAATGGACCGTCTGCAATCAATGCGGGTGTTTGCCAAGGTGGTGGAGCAGGGCAGTTTCGTGCGCGCCGCCGAATTACTGGAGATTTCCAACGCGGTGGCGACGCGTTTCATTGCCGATCTCGAAGCCCATCTGGGTACGCGGCTGCTGAACCGCTCTACTCGCCGCCTGTCGCTGACCGAGGCGGGACAGGCCTATCTGGAGCGGGTGCGCATGATCCTGGCCGAGGTCGACGAT
This sequence comes from Herbaspirillum sp., assembly GCF_035644555.1. Lineage (GTDB taxonomy): Bacteria > Pseudomonadota > Gammaproteobacteria > Burkholderiales > Burkholderiaceae_D > Herbaspirillum. Next base: position 64,855 of record NZ_DASQOH010000058.1, on the reverse strand, counting down.
GCCGAGGCGCTGGTCTCGCTGGAAACCAAGCGTCCGGCGGGGACGCTGGCGCTCTACGCCAATGCCGGTTTCGGTCAGTCGCAGCTGGGCGAGCTGCTGGCCGCCTACGCCGAGGCGTTTCCGGATGTGGCGCTGGATATCAATCTCTCCGATCGTTCCATCGACCTGGTCGAGGAAGGCATCGACATCGGATTCTTCAGCAGCATGCAGAAGTTCGATGCGAGCATGATCGTGCGCCAGCTGGGCGTGGCCAGCGTCATCCTGTGTGCGTCGCCGGCCTACCTGAAGCGGGCCGGGGCGCCGGAGCAGCCGGAAGACCTGTCGCGCCACAGCTGCCTGAATTTTTCGCACGAATACCTGCGCCATCACTGGCACGTCTACGCCGAGGGCGGTGTCATGGACGTGCCCATCGTGAGCAAGGCGGTCTCCAACAGTGGCGTGCTGCTGCGTGATCTGGCCCTGGCCGGCATGGGCATCGTCCTGCGGCCGTCCTATTCGCTGGGGGATGATCTACGCTGCGGCAAGCTGGTGCAGGTGCTGCCGGGCTTCGACATGGGGCAGGTGGTGATCTCGATGGTCTATCCCAGTCGCCGCCTGCTCTCGGCCAAGGTGCGCAGTTTCGCCGATTTCATCAGTGCGCGCTTTCCGCATCCGGAAACCGATCCCTGGTTGACCTGAGGCAGGCTGCCCGGCGGTCGGCGCTCCCTAGCCGATCACGTCGGCCAGCTTGTCCAGCAGGCTGCAGTCTTCCTGCCAGCTGCGACGCTCGGGCGAGCTGGCGGCTTCGCGCTGCAGTTCGGCGTCGCTCTTTTCCACCTGCGCCAGCAGGATGCGCTCGGCCAGCCGGGTGTCGGGCTCCATGGGGCCGAAGAAGGCCACGGTGGCGCCGCGTTCGATCAACAGGGTAGGGAAGTTGTCGATGTCGAGATCGCCGACCAGGTCGGCCTGGTCTTCGATGTCGATCCAGGTGAAATGATGCTGCGGGTAGCGTTCGGCCCAGGCCTGGAAGGCGGCTTCGTATTCGCGGCAGCTGCCGCACCAGTTCGCGCACAGGCAAGCCACGACCCAAGTGTCGTTGCGTAGGGCCTCTGCGAGGTGACGGCGATTGGTCTGGTCAAGTTTCTGATAGGACATGGCGCGCCTATTTTACTCGCTTCGGGCGCGGCAGTTTTGCGCTGCCGCACGAAGGCGCGGGATCATGGCAAAGGCACCGAACAATTGCCCGCCTCACGGTAAAATAGCGGGATGTCCACGATTCTTGCCATTGAAACTTCCACCGAGCTGGCTTCGGCGGCCTTGCTGTACCGGGGTGAACTGATCTCGCGCCAGTCTGCTGGCACGCAGACCCATTCCGATGCCATTCTCCCCATGATCCAGCAATTGCTGGCCGATGCCGGCCTGGCCTTGTCCCAGTGTGATGCGCTGGCCTTTGGCGTGGGCCCCGGTTCCTTCACCGGGGTGCGCACGGCGTGCGGCGTGGTGCAGGGCTTGTCCTTCGGCAGCGACCGCCCCGTGGTTCCGGTGGTCACCCTGGAAGCTGCGGCCCAGGCCTGTCATGCCGTGGACCGGCAGGCCAGCGATGTGCTGACCATTCTGGATGCGCGCATGGGTGAAGTCTACTGGGCGCGTTATCGCGCCCGCGCCGACGGCGGCTGGGAGGTGCTGGCCGAGCCGGCGCTGGCCGCCGCTGCCCAGGTCCAGACCGACGGGCGTCCGCATGCCTGCGGCAACGGGCTGTCGATGTATGCCGAGTATTTCAGTCCGTCCTTCTGTGCCGGCCGGTTTGCCGCCACTTATCCGGATGCGATGCCGCATGCGCGCCATGTGGCCACGCTGGGGCAACTCCATTTCAGCCGCGGCGGCGCGCTGTCGGCCGAGGCGGCCCAGCCGCTCTACCTGCGCAACAAGGTGGCCCTGACCACCGCCGAGCGCGAGCTGCGCGACGCCGCCAAAGGCGCTGCATGAGCGGCACGTCCTTGCCGCAGCCGATCGCGCATCCACAGCTGGGCGCATTGCAGTTCGCGGCCATGGAGGCCGCTGATCTGGACGCGGTCGTAAAGATCGAGCAAGCCGTATATTCGCATCCCTGGAGCCGGGGCAACTTTCAGGATTCGCTCTACAGCGGCTACCAAGCGCAGACCCTGCGCGCCGCGCAAGGCCTGTTGCTGGGCTATTTCCTGGTCATGCTGGCGGTGGATGAAGCCCACCTGCTCAATGTCAGCGTGGCAGCGGCCTATCAGCACCAGGGGCTGGGACGCCTGTTGCTGGATCAGGCCACTGCCGTGGCGCGCCAGCACCAGATGCGCAGCATGCTGCTGGAGGTGCGCGAGTCGAACCAGCATGCCGCCAAGGTCTATCGTCGCTATGGATTTACCGAAATCGGCCGGCGCAAGAATTACTATCCCGCCGCCAATCAGACCCGAGAAGGGGCTATTGTCATGAGCCTGCCCTTATGAATGAAGAAATGAAACAAGACCCCGGCTTCGGCTCCTCGCTGGCGTTGCTCGACGCGCTCGGGATCGGTCCGGTATGGGTCAGGCGCGAACTGGCCGTCGAGGAAATCGCCGCCGAGCAGGTGCAGCATCAGGCCGCCCCTGCCTTGGAAGCCGCCGCGCCCGATCCGGCGATCACGTCCGCCACGCCGCCCCCCGTTCCCGTGAACGTCGTGGCGCCCGTCGCCAGGTCCGCGCCGGCAGCCAGTCCTGTCTCCCCTCAGGCGCCGGCGATGCCGCGCCGCGCGGCGCCGGTAGAGGAAGAGGGCGGGCCGCCGTCCTGGCTCGACGAGATGGATTTCGCTGCGGCCATGGAACCCGTGCTGATCCCCGAGGGCGACGAGGACGAGGAAGTGCCAGCAGTCGATCCGGTCATCGCCCGGATCAAGACCATGGATTTCCCGCAACTGCAGCAGCAGGTGGCCGGATGTCGCCGCTGCGGGCTGTGCGAGGGGCGCAAGAATACGGTGTTCGGCGTCGGTGACGAAAAGGCCAGATGGCTTTTCATCGGCGAAGGCCCGGGCCGCAACGAGGATCAGCAGGGCGAACCCTTCGTCGGTCCGGCCGGCAAGCTGCTGGACAACATGCTGCTGGCCATGGGCGTCAAGCGTGGTGCCAACGCCTACATCGCCAATATCGTCAAATGCCGTCCCACCGACGACAATGGTCGTGACCGTCCGCCTTCGCCGCAGGAGGTGGCTTCCTGTCTGCCTTACCTGCAACGCCAGATCGAACTGATCCAGCCCACGGTGCTGGTGGCGCTGGGCAAGACGGCGGCGCTTTCGCTGCTGGGGCTGGATCCGGCCACACCGGTGTCGCGCCTGCGCGGCAGCGTGCACCGTTACCAGGATCTACCGCTGGTGGTGACCTATCACCCGGCCTATCTGCTGCGCACGCTCAATGACAAGAGCAAGGCCTGGGCCGATCTGTGTCTGGCCCTCAGTACCTACCAGGCGCAGGCCAACTGAGACCATGCCGCACGGCGCCGCACCCATGGCAATCGAAGCTTCTACGCATCAGGCGCGCTTTCACCAGCGCTGGCCTGAGCTTCGCGATCCGCACGTGCGCGCGCTGGCCTGGCTGCTGTATGCCCCCGATCTGCTGGCGCCGCAGGCTGCCTGCTGGGAGGGGCGGGTCGCCACGCTGGGCCAGCTTTCTCCCGAGGTGGTCAACTGGCTGCACGACTTGCAGGACGACCCTGTCCGCCACGCCGCGCTGCACGCGGAAATGGCCAGGCAACCGTCGGCCCGGCTGGGCCGCTATGCGGAAAAGCTGCTAGGTTTCTATCTGCGCGAGCAGGGCCTGCTGGTGGCTGCCAATCTGCAGGTAAGCAACCAGGGTCCGACGCGCGAGACGCTGGGGGAGTTCGATTTCCTGGTGCGCCCTCCCGACTTCGAGGAGGCTGGAGGGATCGTGCACTGGGAATTTGCGACCAAGTTCTATCTGTTGCAGTCGCGCGATGCCTGTCAGGCTGATGCCTTCGTCGGCCCCAATCTGGCCGATTCCCTGGGGCGCAAGATGCGCAAGATCATGCAGCAGCAACTGCAGCTATCGGCCCATCCAGCGGCCCGGGCCGTGCTGCCGGCCCCGGTGGTGGCAGCGCGCGCACTGGTGAAGGGCTGGCTGTTCTACCGGCACGATGAAGCCCTGACCCTGCCGCCGACGATGGGCATTGCGCCGGATCATTGCCGCGGTTTCTGGGGGGAGGCGCAGTTCCTGCGCGAGCGCGCCGTTGCGGCCGACCGCTATGTGCTGCTGCCGCGCCTGGCCTGGCTGGCACCGGCAAGACTGCCGCTGGCCGAAGGATTGACGCTGGAAGAGTTGCTGTTGCGGCTGGAGACCCTGTTTCAGACCGACGATAGTCCGGTGATGGTGGCCCGTTGCCGCCCGAGTGCATCGACCGGAGCGGAATTGCTGGAAACGGCGCGGGGTTTCGTCGTGCCGCCGCAGTGGGAAGAGCGCGCCGCCGCTACCGTGCAGCACGCTGTTGTTCAGGTCTGACGCTGCCGAAGTGCAGCTTCAGATTCGCCAGGGCTTCAGTGGTGAGGGTGCTTGTCCTCGCCGATCAGCGCCAGTGAATCGTGTTCGCGCTGGTTGGCGGCGTGACGGCGCATGATCAGGTACATGATGCCGGCCACGAAGGAGCCGAAGATGATGATGACGGTATTCACATCCAGGTTCATGCGCACCATGAACGCGTACAGCACCAGCATGGTCAGCACCGAGAGGTTTTCATTGAAATTCTGGACCGCGATCGAATGGCCGGCGCTCATCAGCACGTGGCCGCGATGCTGCAGCAGGGCATTCATCGGCACCACGAAGTAGCCCGACAGTGCACCCACGATCACCAGCAGCGGATAGGCCACCCAGACCGAGGTGGTGGTGGTCATCAGCATCACCACGATGCCCATGACGATGCCCAGCGGCATCACGGTCAGCGATTTCTTCAGTGGAACGAAGCGGGCGGCGGCCATGGCGCCCAGCGCCACACCGACGGCGACGATGCCCTGCAGGATGGCAGCCTTGTCCAGCGGCATGTGCAAGGATTTTTCGGCCCATTTCAGCACGATGAACTGAAGGGTTGCGCCGGCGCCCCAGAAGAGCGTGGTCACCGCCAAGGAGATCTGGCCAAGTTTGTCTTTCCAGAGGGTGGTGAAGCAGCCGGCGAAATCGACGATGAGTCGGATGGGATTGCGTTCCTGGTGATCGTAGCGGGCACCGGTATCAGGAATGTAGAAGTTGAACAGCGCGGCGATGACGTAGATGCAGGAGATGATGCACAGTGCTGCTTCGGTGGGGGTGTCGATGGGCAGATCGATCATCGGGAAGTCGAAGCTGAGGATCACCGCCGAGATCTTGGGATTGACCAGCGCCCCTCCCAGTACCGTGCCCATGATGATGGACCCCACCGTGAGCCCCTCGATCCAGCCGTTGGCAGCCACCAGTTTCTCAGGCGGCAGCAGTTCGGTGAGGATGCCGTACTTGGCCGGCGAGTAGGCCGCTGCGCCGAAGCCGACCACGGCATAGGCCAGCAGCGGATGCACGGTGAAGAACATCAGGGAACAGCCGCCGATCTTGATCATGTTGGTGATCAGCATGACCTTGCCCTTCGGGAAGGCGTCGGCGAAGGCGCCCACGAAAGCCGCCAGCAGCACGTAGGAAAGCACGAAGAACAGCTTCAGCAGCGGGGTCATCCACGCTGGCGAATGCATTTCGGCAAGTAGGGCGATGGCGGCGATCAGCAGCGCGTTATCGGCGAGCGACGAAAAGAACTGCGCCGCCATGATGGTATAGAAACCGCGATTCATCCCTGTCCAAGATGTATAACAAATGATGTCCGGCTAGCTTTATACCATGAAACCATGAGCTCCCCGTCATAAGTCAAACCAGAAAGATGTTCGTCCGGTAAAATGCCCGCTTGTTCCGCGCCGGGCAAAAACTTCCGGGCGCACTGCGAGAGACTGGCCCCTGGCGGCCTTGTGGACTCTGTCGGCTTGCGGTGCGCGTTGCCTCTCATCTGCCCGCTGTCATCACCTTACCCGAGATCATGCCCAGACCGATCCTTGCCTCCATCAGCCTTTCCGCACTTCAACACAATCTGGCCGTCGCCCGTGCCCACGCTCCTGCCGCCAAGGTCTGGGGCGTAGTCAAGGCCAACGGTTATGGCCACGGTCTGGAGCGCGCCATGCGCGGCCTGGCCGCCGCCGACGGGCTGGCGCTGGTGGAGCCGGACTACGCGGTGCGTCTGCGTGAACTCGGCTGGACCAAGCCCATCCTGCTGCTGGAAGGCTTTTTCGATGCCGATGACCTGCCGGTGCTGGCGCGTCACGATATCCAGTTCGCCGTCCATTGCGACGAACAGATCGCCCTGCTGGAAGCCTATGCCGGCGACGCCCACTGGCATGTGCATCTGAAGATGAACAGCGGTATGAACCGCCTGGGCTTCCAGCCACACCTCTATCGCGCCGCCCACGCACGCCTGCAACAGATTGCCGGGGTGCGCAGCATCACCCTGATGACCCACTTCGCCAATGCCGACGATGCCGGCAATCCGGCGCTGCCGCTGAAGGAACAGGTGCGCCGCTTCGAGGCCGCCGCCGAAGGCCTGACGGGCGCCCGCAGCCTGTGCAACTCGGCCGCCGACCTGATGCACGGTGAGCTGGCCAATGACTGGATCCGTCCTGGCGTGATGCTCTACGGAGGCACTCCGGGCGGCGGCACGGCGGCTGATTTCGGCTTGCGCGCCGTGATGACCCTGGAGAGCCGCATCATCGGCGTGCAGGAGATCCAGCCGGGCGAGGCGGTCGGTTATGGCAGCCGCTTCGTGGCCGACAAACCGATGCGGCTGGGCGTGGTGGCCTGCGGCTACGCCGACGGTTACCCGCGTCACGCTCCCAGCGGTACTCCCGTGCTGGTCGATGGCGTCAGGACGGCGACCGTGGGCCGGGTATCGATGGACATGCTGGAAGTCGACCTGAGCGCTCTCCCCGGTGCGGGCGTGGGCAGCCATGTCGAGCTGTGGGGCCAGCGCCTGCCCATCGATGAGGTGGCCTTTGCCGCCGGCACCATCGGTTACGAGTTGATGTGCGCACTGGCCCCACGGGTGGCCGTGCGCGAAGTGGAATAGGTCGCGGCCTTAGTCCCGGCGAAGCAACAGCAAACAGCAAGGCGAAGATGGCGAAGCTCAAGACCAATTACACCTGCACCGAATGCGGCGGGGTCAGCAACAAATGGGCCGGCCAGTGTCCGGCCTGCGGGCAGTGGAACACCCTGGTGGAGACCCTGGTGGAGCCGGCCGGCGGCAACCGCTACTCCTCGACACCGCAGAGCCTGGCGCAGACCGCGCCGGTGCTCAGTCTGGCCGATATCGAGGCCATCGACGTGCCGCGTTTCGGCACTGGCATCGAGGAATTCGACCGCGTGCTGGGCGGCGGCCTGGTGCCAGGCGGGGTGGCCCTGATCGGTGGTGATCCCGGCATCGGCAAGTCGACCCTGCTGCTGCAGGCGCTGGCCAATATCTCCAAGCTGAAGAAGGTGCTCTACGTCAGCGGCGAAGAGTCTGGTTCGCAGATCGCCCTGCGCGCCAAGCGGCTCGCGGTGGATGCCCGTGAACTGCAGCTGCAGGCGGAAATCCAGCTGGAAAAGATTCTCGCCACCCTGGCCGAGCACAAGCCGGAAGTGGCGGTCATCGATTCCATCCAGACCGTCTATTCCGATGCCCTGACCTCAGCCCCGGGCTCGGTGGCGCAGGTGCGCGAATGCGCGGCGCAGCTGACCCGGGTGGCCAAGACGTCCGGCATCACCATCATCATGGTCGGCCATGTGACCAAGGAGGGCGCGCTGGCCGGTCCGCGGGTGCTGGAGCACATCGTCGATACGGTACTGTATTTCGAAGGCGATACCCACTCCAGCTTCCGCCTGGTACGCGCTTTCAAGAACCGCTTCGGCGCGGTCAACGAGCTGGGCGTGTTTGCCATGACCGAGAAGGGCTTGAAGGGGGTATCCAATCCCTCGGCGCTGTTCCTCTCGCAGCACGAAAACCAGGTCCCCGGCTCCTGCGTGATGGTGACCCAGGAGGGTACGCGACCGCTGCTGGTGGAGATCCAGGCGCTGGTGGACAGCTCGCACGTGCCCAATGCCCGCCGGCTCTCGGTGGGGCTGGAGCAGAACCGGTTGGCGATGTTGCTGGCGGTGCTGCATCGTCATGCGGGAGTTGCAGCGTTTGACCAAGATGTGTTCATCAATGCCGTGGGCGGTGTGAAGATTACCGAACCAGCGGCCGACCTGGCGGTGCTGCTGGCCATCAATTCGTCGATGCGCAACAAGCCCCTGCCACGCGGTCTGGTGGTCTTCGGGGAGGTCGGCCTGGCCGGCGAAATCCGCCCGGCACCGCGTGGCCAGGAGCGTCTGCGGGAGGCTGCCAAGCTGGGCTTCTCGATTGCTGTCATTCCCAAGGCCAATGCGCCCAAGCAGGCCATCGAGGGCCTCAAGGTGATTGCGGTGGAGCGCATCGACGACGCCTTGCAGAAGGCGCGCGAGATCGACGATTACGCGGCCTGATCGGCGCGCCGGGACAGAGCTCAACCGGGAATGTCGAAGGTCACGATGACCTGGTTGATCTCGCCCTTGACCGGCGGCTCGCCGCTGCGCAGCGCGCCACGGATGCCGTAGTAGAGCTGGAATGGCCGGCTGGCGTCACGGCCATTGAAGAAGTCGGTGCTGCCGCTGCTGGCTTGGCTGACGTCCCAGCACAGGCCGGCATCCTGCCAGCAGAGGCGGGCTTCGAAGCCGGCCGGCTTGCGCGCTACGGTATAGCGCCAGCTGACCTTGTTGATGGTCGACCCCGGCGGGATCCGGCCCACCACCTTGAACTGCGTGAGATAGTCGACCTTGCCGGCGCGGATGTCTGGCCCCGGCTCGTCGGAGGCATAGGCGCCGCTGGGTCCGCGCTTGGGCGCACCCGGCGTCGCTGGCGTTGGCGGGGCCGGGGTCACCGGCGCCACGATGATGATCGGGCGCCGACTCTCGGCGCCTCCCTGGGGCAGGCTCAGGTTGCGGTCGGCGTAGCTCTGCGCCAGCGCCGGGAGGCACAGGATGCCGGCCAGCAGTATCAGCAGGCGGCCAGGCAGTGGGCCTTCACGCATGGCGGCGATGACCCTTGAGCGGCAGGGTGATCTGCACCAGCAGGCCGCCATAGGTCTCCTCATGTCCCTTCAGTACCAGCTTGCCGTTGTGCTTGAGCACGATGCGGTTGACGATGGCCAGCCCCAGGCCGGAGCCGTTGGCCTGGCCGCGCGCCGTATCGAGGCGGGTAAACGGCCGCAGCAGGCGCTCGCATTCGTTTTCCGGCACGCCCGGGCCATGATCGAACACATCCACCACTACGTGATGCCCTTCGATGCGGCTGCGCAGATGGATCTCCGCACACTCGGTGCCCGGCGTCTTGCCGTAGCGGCGGGCATTTTCCACCAGGTTGCTGAAGACCCGCGCCAGCTCGGTGCCATTGCCGGCGACTTCGGTGGCCGGGGTGATCTGGGTGGTGATCTTCACGTCGGACAGCCGGCCGGAGTTGCTGGCAACGTCCTCCAGCAGGCTGGCCAGGTCGATGGTTTCCAGATTGCTGGTGTCGAAAGGTTTGGCGTAGTCGAGGAACTGCCCGATGATGCTATCCATCTGCGCCAGATCCGAATGCATGCCGTCGCGCGATTCATCGGAGAGGTTGGCCATCTCCACTTCCAGCTGCATGCGTGCCAGCGGGGTGCGCAGGTCGTGCGAAATGCCGGCCAGGATCAGGGCGCGGTCGGACTCGATGCGATTGAGGTCGGCCACCATCTGGTTGAAGCTGCGGTTGGCTTCCTCGATCTCGGTCGGTCCGGACTCGGGTAGCGGTTCCGGTTGCCGCCCCTTGGCGATGGCGCGGGCTGCAGCCGTCAGGCGCGCCAGCGGCTGGTTGATCAGGGTCGAGATGAAGACCGCGCCGATCAGCGACAGGAACAGTGCAATCGAGCCCCAGCCCAGCCATTGCAGGCTGGAGGTGCGATCCAGGCGGCCACGGTCGAGCATCAGCCAGTACTGGTCGTCATCGATGTTGAAGCTGATCCAGAACCCTTCGACGTCGTTCACGCTGGAGGCGAACGTGGTGTTCTCATCCAGCGACTGGCGCACGTAGTACTCCAGTTCGGGGACGATGGGCGAGTCTTCCGGCGGGACGATGCGGTCGGTCTTTTCCAGCGGATAGATGCGGATACCTTCATTGCTGGCCAGGTCGAACAGGAGTTCGCGTCGCATCTCCGGCGCCGAGTGGGTCAGCGCGGCGCGGGTGATGGTGACCACCGAGACGATCTGGGCGGCCAGCTGCTCCGCACGCGGGCCGCGTTCGACCATGCGGAAACTGGCCACCCAGGCCACCATGCTGGCGGTGATCAGGAAGGTCAGGAGGAAGAAGGTACGCCAGAACAGGCCGTTGCTGAACCATCCTGATTGGGGTCGGGCTTTCATCGGCAAACGGCCTGCAGGTCAGGGGTGAAGCGGGCGATCAGCGCGGTTTTCCTTCCGGGATGAAGACATAGCCCAAGCCCCAGACGGTCTGGATGTACAAGGGATTGGCCGGATCCGGCTCGATCAGCTTGCGTAGGCGCGAAATCTGCACGTCCAGGCTGCGGTCGAAGACTTCATATTCACGGCCGCGCGCCATTTCCATCAGCTTTTCACGCGAAAGCGGCTGGCGGGCGTTACGGGCAAAGACCTTCAGTACCGAGAATTCGCCGGTGGTGAGGGAAATCGTTTCACCGTTCTTCTTCAGGGTACGGGTCCCCAGATCGAGGATGAAATCGCCGAATTCGAAGGTTTCCGGGGTTTCCGAAGGCGCACCCGGCAATTCATCCGGGCCCTTGCGGCGCAGCACCGCGTTGATGCGGGCCACCAGCTCACGCGGATTGAACGGCTTGGGCAGGTAGTCATCTGCCCCCATTTCCAGGCCGATGATACGGTCCACGTCCTCGCCCTTGGCGGTGAGCATGATGATCGGGGTCTGGTCGCCGGCGCCGCGCAGGCGGCGGCAGATCGCCAGGCCATCTTCGCCCGGCAGCATCAGGTCCAGCACCAGCAGGTCGTAGCGCTCACGGATCCAGAGCTTGTTCATGGCTTGGGCGTTTTCGGCCGTGACCACGTTGAAACCCTGTTCCGTCAGATAGCGGCGCAGCAGGTCGCGCAGACGGATATCGTCATCCACCACCAATACTTTGAATTGATTGGCGGATGTTGTCGTATTACTATTGTTGCCGGTAGTTGTATTCATGTTGCCTATGGTAGCGTCTTGGCGATTTTGAGCAAGTCGGGTCGGATGATCCATTACAAACTGTTACATACCTTACCTTAATCATCTTATACCATCGCGGCCTGCGGCCTAAACTGGAATCACGCGGGAAAGCCATGTCATCCGGGCTTTTCTCATTTGGTTTCTTGTCCCCGGAAAATACGCCTTATGAAGATTGCAGTCGTCAACAAGCTAGGTCTGGCAGTGATGCTGGCGCTCGGTGTGGGAGCGGCCGCGTTGGCCGCCCCGCCACAGGGTAGCCGGCCGATGCCGGGACAGCCGGGCGACTTCCGTCAGCACACGGGAGATTTCAATCCCCAGGATCACCGCAACCAGATCGCCAGCGATCAGGAGCAGCGCCGCAACGGCAAGCTCAGTGCCGATGAACGGCGGGAACTGCGGCGCCAGATCAACGAGGTCGGTCAGGACATCTACCGCGTCAAACGCTAGAGCTGATTACTGATGCATGGATGTTGTCGGCACGGAAAGGCTCCCGCCCCGAACCACAAATGCGAAAAGCCCGGATGCACAACATCCGGGCTTTTTTCACGCTCGCTGGCCGAGAGGTCTCTGCCTGCGCGCCAGACCTATATCTGGTGCGCCTTGCCCAGTTTCTTTTCCAGCCTGTGTTGCAAAGCCTCGAAGCACAGACTCAACACCCAGTAGATGCCGGCGGCAGCCAGATACAGCGGCAGTGGACGGAAGGTCACGGCGATCACTTCCTTGGTGGCCAGCATCAGTTCTGTGACAGTAATGACGGAAACCAGCGAGGTATCCTTGATCAGGCTGATCAGGGTGTTGCTCATCGAGGGGACGGCGATGCGCACCGCCTGCGGCACGATGATGTAGCGCAAGGTCTGGAAATAGGTCAGCCCGACGCTGTAGGAGGCGTTCCACTGGCCTCGGGTAACGCCCAGTATGGCACCGCGCAGGCTTTCCGACAGGTAGGCCCCGGCGTTCAGGCTCAGGGTCAGGACGCCGGCCGTCAGCGGCGAGAATTCGATGCCGATGCCCGGCAGGCCGTAATACACCACGAAGATCTGCACCAGCAAGGGCGTGCCGCGCATCATGCTGACGTACAGCGCAGCGGGCCAATGGATAGGGCGCCAGGGAACGATGCGCGCCACGGCCAGCACGAAACCCAGCACTAGTCCGCCCACCATCGACGCCAGTGCGAAGAGCAGGGTATAGCCCACGCCCTTGGCCAGGGTAGGGGCGGCTTGCTGTAGCAGTTCCAGGATTTCCATAGGCATTCGATATAAAAAATTATCCCCGCAATGCGGGGATAAGTCGGTCCGCCCGGTCAGCGCCGGGCGGCATGGAGCGCCGGTGAGCGCGCCTTATTGTGCTTTCGGCGGCTGGCTGACGTCAATGCCGAACCACTTCTCGGAAGCGGCCTTGAAGCTGCCATCGGCCTTGATGTCGGCCAAGGCCTTGTTCAGCGCGGCCTTGAATTCCGGGTTGCCCTTGCGGAAGGGGATACCGATCTTGTCGACCGTGCCGATGGGGCTGCCGGCCTTCAGCGGCAGGTTGGTCGATTTCAGGATGTAGCCGACCAGCAGGCTGTCATTCAGGGCGGCGTCGATGCGGCCGGCGGCCAGGTCAGCCAGGTATTCCGGCGAACCCGGATAGGTGCGCACGTCGATGCCCGGCACGGCCTTGGCCTTCTGTTCAAAGTTGGTGCCCTGGCCCAGGCCGAGCTTCTTGCCCTTCAGGTCGTCCAGGCTCTTGAATTCGCGCTTTTCATCCTTGCGCACGATCAACTGGGCGCTGGAGAGGGTGTAGGGATCGGAAAAGTCGAAGGCCTTCTGGCGTTCGTCGGTAATGCCCACCTGGTTGATGATGACGTCATACTTGCCGGCGCCCAGGCCCGCCAGGATGCCGCTCCATTCGGTGGTGGTGAAGACTGGTTTCACGCCCAGCTTGGCCGCCAGCAGCTTGGCAACGTCGACTTCGAAACCGGTCAGCTCGCCCGTCTTGGGGTCCTTGAAGTTGAACGGAGGGTAGTTGCCTTCCAGCGCCACTTTCAGGGTGCCGCTGCTCTTGACCGATTGCAGCAGGTCAGCTGCGGAAACGCTCAGGGAAGAGGCCAGCAGTGCAGCGCCAACGCCGGCCAGCAGCCATTGCTTGATGTTCTTGTTCATTTGTCGATTTCCTTTCGAAAACAATCGCCACGAAAACGCAGCCAGGTCGCCATGATGCCTTCGTTTTGCCGAACTGCAAGGGCTGGCTTAAGACTTTGATGTAGAAAGCTTATGCCGGCCTCGATCCAGGCACCATCAGGCCTGCAGTTGCTCCAGCGCTTCCTGTTGCTCCAGCCACTCGTTCTCCAGCTGTTCCAGCTCCTTGCTGCAATAGGCCTGGTCGGTGATGAGCGTCTTCAGTTCTTCCTTGTTGGCCGCATCGTAGATATCGGCACTTCCCAGCCGCGCATCGATGTCAGCCTTGCGCGCATTGAGCTTGGCGATCTGTTCATCCAGCCGCTTGATGCGCGTCTCGATGGGTTTCTTCAGCGCCGATATCTTCTGGCGCTGCTCGGCTTCCAGTCGCTTCTGCTCCTTGCGGTCCACATTGCTGGCCGACGAAGTGGCATCCACCACCTGGCTGGCCGTGGGCAGGGGCGCTGCGGCGGCGGCATCGTTGCGTGCGGCCAGCTTGGTCTTGAAGAGCCAGTCCTTGTAGTCGTCCAGGTCGCCGTCGAAGTCTTGCAGCTTGCCCTCGGCCACGATCAGGAACTGATCGGTGGTGGCACGCAACAGGTGTCGATCGTGGGACACCAGGACCAGCGTACCCTCGAACTGCGCCAAGGCCATGGTCAGGGCTTCGCGGGTTTCCAGGTCGAGGTGGTTGGTCGGTTCGTCCAGCAGTAAAAGGTTGGGGCGCTGCCAGACGATCAGGGCCAGGGCCAACCTGGCCTTTTCGCCACCCGAGAAGGGCGCGATGGAGGACGAGGCCATGGTGCCGTTGAAGTTGAAGCTACCCAGGAAGTTGCGCAACTCCTGCTCGCGCACATCCGGCGCCAGTCGCGTCAGATGCCACAGCGGTGATTCGTCATGGCGCAGCATCTCCACCTGGTGCTGGGCGAAGTAACCGATCACCAGCCCCTTGCCCAGGCGGGCCGTGCCGGACAAGGGATCGATCTCGCCCGCTACCGTCTTGATCAGCGTGGACTTGCCGGCGCCGTTGACGCCCAGCAGGCCGATGCGCTGGCCGTTCTGCAGCGAAAAGTCGATGCCGTGCACGATGATCTTGTCTTCATCCGGCGCGCCGTTCTTGCCCTCGATGTGATAGCCGGCGTTGACCTTTTCCATCACCAGCAAGGGGTTGGGCGCCGACAGCGGTTCGCGGAACTCGAAGGAGAATTCGGCCGCCGCCCGCAGCGGCGCCAGTTCTTCCATCTTGGAGAGCGCCTTCATGCGGCTCTGCGCCTGGCGCGCCTTGGTGGCCTTGGCCTTGAAGCGGTCGATGAAGGATTGCAGGTGGGCGCGCTGGCGCTGCTGCTTCTCGATCATGCCGGCCATCAGTTCCAGCTGGGCCGCGCGCTGGCGCTCGAAGGCGCTGTAGTTGCCGGAATAACGCTTGAGCTTGCGATCATCGATATGAACGATGACATTGACCACGCCATCCAGGAAATCGCGGTCGTGAGAGATGATGAGCAGTGTGCCTTCATAGCGCTTCAACCAGTCTTCCAGCCAGATGATGGCGTCCAGGTCCAGGTGGTTGGTCGGTTCGTCCAGCAGCAGCAGGTCGGACGGGCACATCAGCGCCTGCGCCAGGTTCAGGCGCATGCGCCAGCCACCCGAGAAGCTGGCCACCGGGCGCGCCATCTGTTCCAGCGAAAAGCCCAGGCCCAGCAGCAACTGCTCGGCACGCGAGCGCACCGTATAGGCGTCGGCATCGGCCAGTGCGGTGTGCAGTTCGGCGATGTGGTTGCCGTCGTGCTTGTCATCGGGCTGCGCTTCGGCGCGGGCCAGATCGGCTTCCAGCTGGCGCAGGTGGGCGTCGCCATCGATGGCGTATTCGATGGCCGGACGGTCCAGCGCCGGCGTTTCCTGCGCCACGTAGGCCATGCGCCAGCGTGCCGGGAAATCGATATTGCCCTGGTCGGCGTGCAGTTCGCCACGCAGCATGGCGAACAGGCTGGACTTGCCGGCGCCATTGGCGCCGATCAGGCCGATCTTGTCGCCCGGGTTGAGCGTCAGGTCGACATTCTCCAGCAGCGGCTTGACGCCGCGCTGGAGGGAGACTTGCTGGAAACGGATCATCGGTGATTCACAATCAGTGGAACGCGGTGGAGCAGGACGGGCCTGGCAGTTCAGCCCAGTTGCAGTTGTTCGGCCGTGACCAGGAACACCATGTCGTCACCGGCGCTGGTGGTCAGCCAGGTCAGTTCCAGTTCCGGGAAGGCGGCTTCGGCAAAGGCACGTTCGTTACCGATCTCGACCACCAGCACGCCTTCGGGCGTGAGACGTTCAGCGGCGCCAGCGACGATCTTGCGCACCAGGTCCATGCCATCTTCGCCGCCGGCCAGCGCCAGTTGCGGCTCGCGCAGGTATTCCTGTGGCAGCTTGGCCATGGAACCGGAATTCACATACGGCGGATTGCTGATGATCAGGTCGTACTTGCGGGCCGGCAGTTGGGTGTAGAGGTCCGACTCGACCAGGTTGATACGCTCCTGCAGCTGGTACTCGTCCACGTTCTTGCGCGCCACCGCCAGGGCATCGGCGGAGATGTCGACGGCATCGATCTGCGCATGGGGGAAGGCGTCGGCCAGCAAGACCGGCAGGCAGCCCGAACCGGTGCACAGGTCCAGCGCATTCACGATGGCTTCCGGGTCCTGGATCCACGGCGAGAAATGCTGCGGAATCAGTTCGGCGATGAAGGAACGCGGCACGATCACGCGCTCATCGACGTAGAAGCGATACGCGCCTAGCCAGGCTTCATTGGTGATGTAGGCGGCCGGTACGCGGTCCTTGCTGCGGCGTTCGATCACGCGCATGACGGAGGCAATTTCCTCGGGCAGCAGGCGTGCATCGAGGAAGGGATCGAGCTGGTCCAGCGGCAGCTTCAGCGTATGCAGGATCAGGTAGGCTGCCTCGTCCAGCGCATTGCTGCTGCCGTGGCCGAAGAACAGTTGCTCGGTGTTGAAACGGGTCACGGCGTAGCGCAGCAGGTCGCGCACGGTGGAGAAATTGTTGGGGGTCATGATGTTCTCTTCAATGCCCGGCACTCAGGCCAGCAGGTTTTCCAGTGTCTTGCGGTAGATGTTCTTCAGGGGATCGATGTAGCGCACTTCGATGTGCTCATCGATTTTGTGGATGCTGTCGTTGGGTGGCCCGAATTCGATCACCTGCGGGCAGATCTGGGCGATGAAGCGGCCATCCGAGGTGCCGCCGGTGGTCGACAGTTCGGTCTCCAGACCGGTCTCGTCCTTGATCGCCTTGGCCAGCGCGTCCGACAGGTCGCCGCGCGGGGTCAGGAAGGGCAGGCCGCCGACCGTCCACTTCAGGTCGTATTCCAGGCCATGCTTGTCCAGGATGGTATGCACGCGCTGCTGCAGGCCTTCCACGGTGCTGGCGGTGGAGAAGCGGAAATTGAAGTCGATCACCACTTCGCCCGGGATCACATTGGAGGCACCGGTGCCGCCATGGATGTTGGAGACCTGCCACGACGTCGGCAGGTAGTATTCATTGCCCGCATCCCACTGCTCGCCGACCAGCTCGGCCAGCGCCGGCGCGGCCTGGTGAATGGGGTTGCGCGCCAGTTGCGGATAGGCGATGTGGCCCTGGATGCCCTTGACCGTCAGCTTGCCCGACATGGTGCCGCGACGGCCGTTCTTGATCATGTCGCCCAGGGTCTTGGCCGAGGTCGGTTCGCCTACGATGCAGTAGTCCAGTTGCTCGCCGCGTGCCTTCAGGGCGTTGCAGACCACCACGGTGCCATCGATGGCCGGGCCTTCTTCATCGCTGGTGATGAGGAAACCGATGGAGCCCTTGTGGTCGGGATGGGCTGCCGTGAACTCCTCGCAGGCCACCACCATGGCGGCGATCGAGGTCTTCATGTCGGAGGCGCCACGGCCATACAGGCGGCCATCGCGCAGGGTCGGCTGGAAGGGATGCGACTGCCACTTCTCCAGCGGGCCGGTGGGCACCACGTCGGTGTGGCCGGCGAAGACCACCAGCGGCTGGGCTGTGCCCTTGCGCGCCCACAGGTTGGTGACGTCGCCGGACTGGATGGTCTCGCAGACGAAGCCCAGGGGCGCGAGCAATTCCGCCAGCCGCGCCTGGCAGCCTTTGTCTTCAGGGGTGACGGAAGAAAGGGACATCAATTCCTGGGTCAGGGCCAGCGTCTTGCTCATGATCATTTCTCGAAAATGTGTTGATACTGATCGGCCTTGAAGCCGACGTGATAGTGCTTGCCATCAAAGAGCACCGGGCGCTTCACCACCGAGGGGTTTTCCACCATGAGCGCAACTGCGGCAGCGTCATCGGTGATGGCGGCCTTGCGTTCGTCCGGCAGGGCGCGCCAGGTGGTCCCCTTGCGGTTGACCAGCACGTCGCGCTCCACGTCCTTCAGCCAGGCTTGCACCTGTGCGGCCTCCAGGCCGGCTTTCTTGAAATCGTGGAAGTGGAAGGCGATCCCTTGCTCGTCCAGCCACACGCGGGCCTTCTTGACGGTGTCGCAGTTGGGGATGCCGAAGAGGGTGATCTTGTCGCTCATGCTCGTTCTCGCGCTTTGCAATGAGGGCCACTAGAACACGACGCCGCGCCGGTGTACAAGACGACCGGCGCGGCGCGTGGTGATGCAGGACTTCAATGAAGCCGCAAGGCGGGATTACTCGCCGCGCAGCAGTTCGTTGATGGAAG
Organism: Herbaspirillum sp.; assembly: GCF_035644555.1. Classification (GTDB taxonomy): domain Bacteria; phylum Pseudomonadota; class Gammaproteobacteria; order Burkholderiales; family Burkholderiaceae_D; genus Herbaspirillum. The sequence continues at coordinate 46,682 of NZ_DASQOH010000058.1, read as the reverse complement.
TCTTGGAGCGGGTCTGGGCATCGACCTTCTTGACGATGATCGCGGCGTACAGGCTGTACTTGCCATCCTTGGAGGGCAGGTTGCCCGGTACCACCACGGAACCGGCCGGCACACGGCCGTAATGCACTTCACCGGTTTCGCGATCGTAGATCTTGGTGGACTGGCCGATGTACACGCCCATGGACAGCACCGAGTTTTCTTCGATGATGACGCCTTCGACCACTTCCGAACGGGCGCCGATGAAGCAGTTGTCTTCGATGATGACCGGGCCGGCCTGCACCGGCTCCAGCACGCCGCCGATGCCCACGCCACCGGACAGGTGAACGTTCTTGCCGATCTGGGCGGCCGAGCCGACGGTGGCCCAGGTGTCGACCATCGTGCCTTCATCGACGTAGGCGCCGATGTTGACGTAGGAGGGCATCAGCACCACGTTGCGGCCGATGAAGGAACCGTGACGGGCCACCGCCGGCGGCACCACGCGGAAGCCACCCTTGGCGAAATCTTCGGCGGTGTAGTTGGCGAACTTGGTGGGCACCTTGTCGTAGAACTGCGGGTAGCCGGTACCGGCCGACATCGGCACGTTGTCTTCCAGGCGGAACGACAGCAGGATGGCCTTCTTCACCCATTGGTTGACTTCCCACTGGCCGACGCCTTGACGGTTGGCGACGCGCAGGGTGCCATCGTTCAGGCCTGCGATCACTTCGGCGACTGCATTGCGGATGTCGGCCGGGGCGCTCTTGGGGGACAGGCTGGCGCGGTCTTCCCACGCCTGATCGATGATTTGCTGAATGGACTGTGTCATGTTGGTATCTATGAACGGTTGGGTGAAAGGGGTATTGGTCTCGCTTGTCGGCGGGCTTTTAGCCCTGGCCGGCGAGTTTCTTGGTAAAGGCGACGATGCGTTGCGCCGCCTCCAGGCATTCCTCGACTTCGGCCACCAGGGCCATGCGGATGCGGCCGGCGCCAGGGTTGACGCCATGCGCCTCGCGCGCCAAGTAGCTGCCGGGCAGCACTGTGACATTATATTCGGCGTACAGGCGACGGGCGAATTCGGTGTCGCTGATGGCAACCAGCTTGTCGACCTTGGCCCAGAGGTAGAAGGCCGCGTCCGGCAGCGCTACGTCCAGCACTTCCTGCAACAGCGGGGTGACCTGCGAGAACTTGGTGACGTACTTGGCGATGTTGTCCTGGACATGGGTCTCGTCCTTCCAGGCCTCTACCGACGCGGCCTGGATCACCGGGCTCATGGCGCCGCCATGGTAGGTGCGATAGAGCAGGAATTTCTTCAGGATCGCCGCATCGCCGGCCACAAAGCCCGAGCGCATGCCCGGCACGTTGGAGCGCTTGGACAGGCTGGAAAATGCGATCAGGTTGCGGTAGTCGCGGCCCAGCTTGCGGGCGGCTTCCAGGCCACCCAGCGGCGGCTCCTGCTTGAAGTAGATTTCCGAATAGCACTCGTCGGAAGCGATCACGAAGCCATAGCGATCCGACAGGGCGAACAGTTCCTTCCAGTCTTCCAGCGTCAGCACCGCGCCCGTGGGGTTGCCGGGCGAGCAGACGAAGAGCAGCTGCACGCGTTCCCACACCTCCTGCGGCACCTGACTGAAGTCCGGTGCAAAGTTGCGCGCCGGGTCGGAATTGACGAAGTACGGCTGAGCCCCGGCCAGATAGGCCGAGCCTTCGTAGATCTGGTAGAACGGGTTGGGGCACATCACCAGTGCACCGGGCCTGGTGGGGTCGATCACGGTTTGCGTCAGCGAGAACAGCGCCTCGCGCGAACCATTGACCGGCAGGATTTCGGTGGCCGGATCAGGGCGCGGGATGCCATAGCGATTCTGCAGCCAGTCCGCGATCGCTCCGCGCAGGGCGTCGCTGCCCAGCGTGGCCGGGTAGGAAGCCAGGCCGGCCAGGTTGTCGGTCAGCGCGCGCTTGATGAATTCCGGTGTCGGATGCTTGGGCTCGCCGATACCCAGGCTGATCGGACGATAGGCCGGATCGGGCGTGATGCCGGCGAACAGCTTCTTGAGCTTTTCGAAGGGATAGGGCTGCAGTTGGTCGAGTAGGGGATTCACGTCGCTGGACTGGAATAAAACTGCCCGGGCCGGCGCCCGGCTGGAGGATCCGGCAGGCGCGACGGTCGCGGCAAAGGGCTGGGAAAGCTTGCGATTATACCGTCATTGCCGCGCCCATGGTCGGCTGCGACTTGTTCCGACGACATGTCGGAGCGGCAAGCTGCCGGACGGCAAACAGGCAGAGCGGGCGGGTGTTCAGTCCGGGCGCGGTGTTGTTGTGAAATGTGCAATCGGGAAAATCGGGCCCGCTCAGGTGCTGTATTCAAGGGATTGTCAGGATGCTTTCGGCGGTATGGTGGACAGTCGCCAAAACGGGCCGGCTCACGAGGTCGGCCACTGAACCCCGGAGAACAAGAATGAAAAGCCTAAGGGCGCAGCTACTGTCTGCGCTGGTCGTGATGTGGGTAGGTCTGTTGCTGCTGGCCGCCTGGTCGGCCTTCAGCGCCCGTGAAAACATGATGGACGAACGCAAGGACGGCCTGCGTCGCGTGGTCGAGGCCGCCAATGGGGTGGTCAACAGCTATGTGGCCGATGTCGCCGCCGGCAAGATGTCCAAGGAAGAGGCCCAGAAGAGCGCCCTGGAGCGCATCGCCGCCATGCGCTATGACGGCGACAACTACCTGTTCATCTTCGATTCCAGGCCGGTGGTGTTGATGTTGCCCTCCAACAAGGCCATGATCGGCAAGAACGTGGCCGATCGCAAGGATTCCGAGGGCAAGGCCTATTACGTCGAGATGATGAAGGTCGGCCAGGAAAAGCAGCACGGCTTCGTCCAGTACATGGGCCGCCTGCCCGGCACCGACGACAGCAACCGCACCCCCAAGATGAGCTATGTCGTGCATAACAAGACCTGGGACTGGTTCATCGTCACCGGCGTGTTCCTCAGCGACGTACAGGCACAGTTCCGCAGCGACCTGATCCGGCTCCTGGGCATCCTGCTGGTGGTGGGCGTGGTGGTGTCGGTGATGATGCTGGCCATCATCCGCCGCATCACCGGCAGCCTGGGCGGCGAGCCCGCCTATGCGGTGGCCATCGCCACCCGTATTGCCAATGGCGACCTGACCGTGAAAGTCGATACCCGGCCCGGCGACAAGCGCAGTCTGCTCTACGAGATGGCGACCATGCGTGAACGCCTGGCCGGGGTGATCAAGGGCATCCGCCAGGGCACCGATGCCATCGACGTCGGTGCGCACGAGATCGCGGCCGGCAACCTGGACCTGTCTTCGCGTACCGAAGAGCAGGCCGGCTCGCTGGCGACCACCGCCTCCAACATGGATTCGCTGACTGCCACCGTGAAGCAGAACGCCGACAACGCCCGCCAGGCCGGGCAACTGGCCAACAACGCCTCGGAAATCGCCAAGCGCGGGGGCGAGGTGGTGGGGCAGGTGGTGCAGACCATGGAAGGGATTACTGAAAGTTCGCGCAAGATTTCGGACATCATCGGCGTCATCGATGGCATTGCCTTCCAGACCAATATCCTGGCCCTGAACGCCGCCGTCGAGGCGGCGCGGGCCGGCGAGCAGGGCCGCGGCTTTGCGGTGGTGGCTTCCGAGGTGCGCTCGCTGGCCCAGCGCAGCGCCCAGGCCGCCAAGGAAATCAAGGCCCTGATCGAGGATTCGGTGCAGCGCGTGGGCAGTGGCTCCGACCAGGTGGCCCGCGCCGGTGAAACCATGGGCGAGGTGGTCTCGGCGGTGCATCGCCTGACCGATATCGTCAGCGAAATCTCGGCCGCCTCAGAAGAGCAGCGCCGCGGCATCGAACAGGTCAACCTGGCCATTGGCGAGATGGATCAGGTGACCCAGCAGAATGCGGCGCTGGTCGAGGAAGCCGCCGCCGCAGCCGGCTCGCTGGAAGAGCAGGCGCGACGCCTGAAGGCGGCCGTGGCCACGTTCCAGGTCGAAGGCGAGGCCTCCGCCGTGGAGGCGGCTGCGCGCCCGGCCCCGGCAATGGCGGCCAAGCCGGCGTCCGCGCCGGCCTTCAAGCCCGCCCCGAAGCTGACGCCGAAGGCGGCCGCTCCGGCCCCCGTCAAGGCAGCTGCGCTGGCAATGCCCGCAGCCAAGCCGGCCGCCGCCGGGAAGAAGCCGGTGCCCACCGGCGATGACGGCGACTGGGAAACCTTCTGATCCTCGCTGCCACCGTAGATAGCGCTTGACGCTGTGCCGATGCAAGTCGGCGCAGCGTTTTTCATTGGGCGGGGAAGGGGCGGCGACAGCGCCGGCCAGGGCTCGGAGGAGGGCCGTTTTTGGCCGTGGCGGGGGCTGGCGATGTTATGATACCGGCCTTCCCGGAAGTAAAATTCCCGCTTTCCCTCAATTGTTCTAATTTGTCGATAACGTGCGTCTAACTTCCATCAAATTATCTGGATTCAAGTCCTTCGTCGAGCCTACGCATTTCCAGGTTCCGGGGCAGCTGGTAGGCGTGGTCGGACCCAACGGCTGCGGCAAATCCAACATCATCGACGCCGTGCGCTGGGTGCTGGGCGAATCCAAGGCCTCCGAGCTGCGCGGCGAGTCGATGCAGGACGTCATCTTCAACGGCTCCACCCACCGCAAGCCGGCCGGGCGCGCCTCGGTCGAACTGGTGTTCGACAATTCCGCCGGCAAGGCTGCCGGCCAGTGGGGGCAATACGCCGAGATCGCCGTCAAGCGCACCCTGACCCGCGACGGCACCTCGTCCTACTACATCAACAACCAGTCGGTGCGTCGCCGCGACATCCAGGACATCTTCCTGGGCACCGGCCTGGGCCCGCGCGCCTACGCCATCATCGGCCAGGGCATGATCTCGCGCATCATCGAAGCGCGTCCCGAAGAGCTGCGCATCTTCCTGGAAGAAGCCGCCGGCGTCTCCAAGTACAAGGAGCGCCGCCGCGAGACCGAGAACCGCCTGCACGACACCACCGAAAACCTGACCCGCCTGGAAGACATCCTGCGCGAGCTCAACGCCAACCTGGAAAAGCTGGAAGCCCAGGCCGCCGTGGCCAAGAAATTCCACGAGCTGCAGAACGACCAGGAAGAAAAGCAGAAGCTGCTCTGGCTGCTGCGCAAGAACGAAGCCAAGGCCGAGCAGGAAAAGTTCTTCAAGGAAATCGAACGCGCCCAGATCGACCTGGAAGAGCAGACCGCCAAGCTGCGCCACGTCGAGACCGAGCTGGAACACATGCGCCAGGCCCACTATGGCGCCGGCGACCGCCTGCACCAGGCGCAGGGCCACCTGTACCAGACCAATTCCGAGATCGGCAGCCTGGAAGCGCAGATCAAGTTCGTCATCGAATCACGCAACCGCCTGCAGGCCCAGTTGAACTCCCTGGGCGCGCAGCGTGACCAGTGGCAGCGCCAGGGCACGCAGCAGCAGGAAGAACTGGCCGAGGCCGAGATCCAGCTGGAAGAATTCGGCATGCGCGTGGAGCAGGCCCAGCACGCCGTGCAGGACACCAGCGACCGCCTGCCCTCGCTGGAAGCCGCCTGGCGCGAGTCGCAGCTGAAGACCACCGAATCGCGCGGCAAGATCATGCAGGTGCAGCAGCAGATCGAACTGCAATCGACGCACCAGCGCAACGCCTCCAACATCCTCTCAGGGCTGGCGGCCCGCCGCGAGCGGCTGATGCAGGAGAAGAACGGCATGGCCCTGCCCGACGAGACGCACCTGTCCAACCTGCGCATGCAGCTGGAAGAGAAGCAGGCCTCGCTGGAAGAGGCCAGCATGTATCTCGAAGAGGCACAGGAGCAGTTGCCGCGCCTGGAAGAAGAGCGCCGCACCGCCCAGGAACTGGTGAGCAAGGAAACCTCGGCCAACGCCCAGCTGGAAGCACGCCTGAGCGCCCTGAAGCAGTTGCAGGAAAGCGTGCAGGCGCAAGGCAAGGTGCAGCCCTGGCTGGAAAAGCACGGCCTGGCCGAACTGCCGCGCCTGTGGCAGAAGCTGCATATCGAATCCGGCTGGGAAACCGCGCTGGAAGCGGTGCTGCGCGAGCGCATGTCGGCCCTGGAAATGTCCAACCTGGACTGGGCCAAGGCCTTCTTCAGCGATGCGCCGCCGGCCAAGCTGGCGCTGTACGCCCCCAATGCCGGGCTGGCCCAGCCGGAAGCGCAGCCGGTCGCCGGCCTGAAGCCCTTTGTGGGCCTGCTGCAGCTGAACGATCCGGGCCTGCGCGCCCTGATGAACGACTGGCTCAACCAGATCTACATCGCCGACGACACTGCCAGCGCCTTTGCTGAGCGTTCTAAGCTGCCGCTGGGCGGCCTCTTCGTGACGCGCCAGGGCCATGTGGTGAGCAATTCCAGCGTACGTTTCTATGCCTCCGATTCGGAGCAGGACGGCATGCTTGCGCGCCAGCAGGAAATCGAGAACATCACCAAGCAGCAGCGCGCCCAGTCCATGCTGGCCGAGGAAGCCAAGGGCCGCGCCGTGCGCGCCGAGGCGGCCTTGTCGGGCGCCTCGCAGCGCCTGCAGGAACTGCGCCAGCGCGTCAATTCGCTGACCCAGTCGGCGCACAGCCTGCAGATCGAGGTAATGAAGCTGGCCGAGGTGCAGGAGCGCTTCAACCAGCGCAGCACCCAGATCGCCACCGACCTGGAAGAAATCGGCATGCAGGAAGCCGAACAGCAGCAGGTCCAGGCCGAATCCGAGGCGCGCTTCGAGGAACTCGATATCGAACTGGCCGAGCTGCAGGAGCAGCACGAAAACGGCCAGACCGATTACCTGAACAAGGAGCAGCAGCTCAACGACGCGCGGACCCGCCTGCGCGAACTGGAGCGTGCGGCCCAGGAGACCGAGTTCGCCGAAAAGTCGCATCGCAACAAGATCGAGGAATTGAAGCGCGGCATCGCCACCGCCCTGGAACAGGCGGCGCAACTGTTTGCCAGCATGCAGCAGGGCTCGCTGGAGCTGGAAAGCCTGGATGACCAGGCCGCCCAGGCCGGCCTGCAGGAGTTGCTGGACCGTCGCAGCGAGCAGGAACGCGCCCTGGCCGATGCCCGTCACGAACTGGACCAGCTGTCCCAGCAATTGCGCTCGCATGAAGAAAGCCGCATGCAGGCCGAACGCAGCCTGCAGCCGCAGCGCGACCGCATCACCGAACTGCAGCTGAAGGAACAGGCCGCGCGCCTGAACCAGGAACAGTTCTCCGAAGCCCTGGCCCAGACCCAGGCCGACGAGGCCGCGTTGTCCGAGAAACTGACCAGCGACATGCGCCCGTCCTACCTGCAAGGCGAAGTGACCCGCCTGACCAATGCCATCGCGGCACTGGGCGCGGTCAACCTGGCCGCGCTGGATGAACTGGCCACGGCTTCCGAGCGCAAGCACTTCCTGGATGCACAGCATGCCGACCTGAACGAAGCCATTACCACCCTGCAGGATGCGATCCACAAGATCGACATGGAAACCCGCGACCTGCTGCAAGACACCTTCGACAAGGTCAACCACCACTTCTCGGAGCTGTTCCCGGTGCTCTTCGGCGGTGGCCAGGCCAAGCTCATCATGACCGGCGACGAGATCCTGGATTCCGGCGTACAGGTCATGGCGCAGCCGCCGGGCAAGAAGAACGCCACCATCCACCTGCTCTCGGGTGGCGAGAAGGCACTGACGGCGACCGCACTGGTGTTTTCCATGTTCCAGCTGAACCCGGCGCCGTTCTGCTTGCTCGACGAAGTCGACGCGCCGCTGGACGATGCCAACACCGAACGCTTCGCCAACATGGTCAAGCGCATGTCCGACCATACCCAGTTCCTGTTCATCTCCCACAACAAGATCGCCATGGAAATGGCGCAGCAGCTGATCGGGGTGACCATGCAGGAGCAGGGGGTGTCGCGCATCGTGGCGGTGGACATGGAGTCGGCCGCCAACTTCTCCAGCGCCGAGCAGGCCGCCTGATGCCGCTGGCGGCCTGTGCCATGGGCTTTGTCGGCTTGACAAGCAGGGGGCGCGACCGTACCCTGAAAACCTTGCCGACCAGCCCGGCGCGGGCGCTTGCCCCGTTGGAGTCAGGTAGCGGCAGCTTGGATTCTCGGCCCGTACGGGCCATGGAAAAATAACAATATCTTGACCGCGATCTTGCCTTGCCCCATCCGTTCGATGCGCCCGCTGTCCGCTTTGCCGGCTGCGGCGAAGTGGTGCTGCCGTGCGGCGGCGGATGGCCCGGTGCCGGCGAGCGCGGTCGGCCTTCTTGGATTGATAGGATTCGGATTTCTTCGATGAGCAGCTTCTCCCAGCCGACCATGCCTTGCGGCGCCCATGAAGGCGCCCCCCAGCCAGACAGCCTGAAAGGTCGTGCAGCATGATGATGGATCTCCAGACCAGCCTGATCATTCTCGGCGGCGTCTTCGTCGTCGGTGTCATTTCCTACAACAAGTGGCAGGAACACAAGGCGCGCAAGACGGTAGAGCGCGCCTTTTCTTCGTCCCACGACGATGTGCTGATGTCCCCGGAGGAGCCTTCGGCGATGGAACCGGTGTTCGCCCCCGCCCCTAGCGAGCGTGGCGCGCCGACGGCCTCGGCATTGTCGGAGGACCAGCTCGAGCGTGCCGAACCTTCGCTCTACGAGGTGCCCGAGCGCAAGCCAGTCTCCGCGCCGGTGAAGGCCTACCTGGACCAGGCCGAGTTCGAGCCGCGTGAACCCTTCCTGGGCGAGCCGCCGGCCGGCGAGCTGCCGCGCGCCGCCGAGGAGGCCGTGCTGGACGAGGCCCTGGCCCAAGCCCCGCAATCGACCGTGGCCCAGGTCATCGCCGGTGCCGAAGACCAGTTCGAAGCCGCGCCCGCCTTCACGCCGCCGCCCGAAATGCAGGCACGCCTGGCGCCGCGCCGCGAACTGCCGGTCGATGAACTCATCGACTGCAACATCCCCATCGCCCTGGACAACCCCCTGCGCGGCGACAAGCTGCTGCCGCTGCTGCAGAATCTGCGCCATGTCGGCAACAAGCCGGTGCACTTCATCGGCCGCACCGCCGAGGGCGACTGGGAAGCCGTGGCCCATGGCGGCATCTACACCGCCTTGCTGGCTGGTGCGCAGCTGGCCAACCGTAGCAATGCCCTCAACGAAATCGAATATTCGGAACTGGTCATGCGCCTGCGCGACCTGACCGATTCGCTCTCGGGCGAACCGGAACTGCCGGACATGCCCGACGTGATCCGTACCGCCCAGGCGCTGCATCAGTTCATCGCCGACCATGATGTCCAGCTGTCGGTGAACGTGCGCTCGCAAGGTGCGCCGTGGAGCCTGGCGACGCTGCTGGCGGCGCTGACCCGTCAGGGCTTCGACCGTCGCACCGAAGGCTTCCTGGTGATGCAGGACGGCGAGGGCGAGGTGCTCTTCGCACTCTCCACCAATGCCACGCCGACCGACGAGACCACTGATCGCCTGACGCTGCTGCTGGATGTGCCGCGGGTGTCGCCGGCACGTGACGGCTATGGCGCCCTGGTGGCCTGCGCCCGTTCGCTGGCCCAGCGCCTGGGTGGCGTGATCGTCGACGACAGCGACCAGCCCCTTTCCGATGAAGCCCTGGCCGATATCGCCGAACAGGTCGCCGCCTTCTATAGCGCCATGGAATCGGCCGAGATCGCAGCCGGCTCCACCCGTGCCTTGCGCCTGTTCAGCTAAGGCCCCGTTCCTACTCCTCCACGATGCAAGCAGATCTGTTTTCCGCCGGCCGGCCCCCGCAAGGGGCGCCGGACTGGCTGGTGCGCGCCTTCACGCTGCGTGCCGACCTGAACCGCCATAACCACAGTTACTACGTGCTGGACCAGCCGAGCATTCCGGATGCCGAATATGACCGGCTGTTCCAGGAACTGCAGGCGCTGGAAACCGCCCACCCCGAACTGCTCACCCCCGATTCCCCCACCCAGCGTGTGGGGGCTGGTCCCTTGCCGCAATTCGAGCCGGTGCGCCATGAAGTGCCGATGCTGTCGCTGGGCAATGGCTTTTCCGATGAGGATATCGAAGCCTTCGATAAGCGGGTGCGCGACGGGCTGGAAAGCCTGCAGGAAGTGCGCTACGCCACCGAGCTGAAGTTCGACGGCCTGGCCATCAGCCTGCGTTACGAAAACGGCGTGCTGGTCCAGGCCGCCACGCGGGGCGACGGCACGACCGGCGAAAACGTCACCGCCAACATCCGCACCGTGCGCGCCATTCCCCTGCGTTTGCATGGTGAACAGGTGCCGCAGGTGATCGACGTACGCGGCGAAGTGCTGATGTACAAGAGCGATTTCGCCCGCCTGAACCAGCGTCAGCGCGATGCCGGGCAGAAGGAATTTGCCAACCCCCGCAATGCCGCTGCCGGCAGCCTGCGCCAGCTGGATTCGCGCATCACCGCCCAGCGCACGCTGCGCTTCTTCGCCTATGGCATCGGCGTGCTGGAAGGCGCCGAGATGCCGGCTTCGCATTCGGCGCTGCTGGACTGGTATCAGGAACTGGGCCTGCCGGTGTGCAAGGAGCGCGCCGTGGTCACGGGCGCGGCCGGGCTGCTGGATTTCTTCCGCGGCATCGGCGCCAAGCGCGACAGCCTGCCCTACGAGATCGACGGCGTGGTCTACAAGGTGGACCGCCTGGACCAGCAAAAATACCTGGGCTTTGTTTCGCGCGCGCCGCGCTTTGCGCTGGCCCATAAATTCCCGGCGCAGGAAGCGCTGACGGTGGTGCAGGACATCGAGGTGCAGGTCGGCCGCACCGGTGCCATCACGCCCGTGGCGCGCCTCAATCCGGTCTTCGTGGGCGGCGTGACCGTCACCAATGCCACCCTGCACAACGAGGACGAGGTGCGCCGCAAGGACATCCAGATTGGCGACACCGTCATCGTGCGACGGGCCGGCGACGTGATCCCGGAAGTGGTCGCCTATGTGCCCGAGAAGCGTCCGGCCGACGCCCGCGCCTTCGTCATGCCCACGGCCTGTCCGGTGTGCGGCTCGCCCATCGTGCGTGCCGAGGATGAAGCGGTGGCGCGTTGCTCCGGCGGCTGGCTCAAGTGCGCCGCCCAGCGCAAGGGCGGCCTGCAACACTTCGCCTCGCGACGTGCCATGGATATCGAAGGCCTGGGCGAGCAACTGGTGGAACAACTGGTTGATCGCAAGGTGGTCAACACCCCGGCCGACCTCTATCGGCTGGGCCTGTCGGCACTGTCCGAACTGGACCGCATGGCCGAGAAATCGGCACAGAACTTGCTGGACGCACTGCAGAAGTCCAAGACCACCACGCTGGCGCGCTTCATCTATGCGCTGGGCATCCGTCACGTGGGCGAGGCCACGGCCAAGGAGCTGGCGCGCCATTTTGGCAGCATCGACAAGCTGCTGGTGGCCAGCGAAGAGCAGTTGCTGGAAGTGGCCGACATCGGCCCGGTGGTGGCCAGTTCGCTGCGCGCCTTCTTCAGTGATCCGCTTAACGTGGAACTGGTCGAGCAATTGCGTGCAGTCGGCGTACACTGGCCCGAAAGTGCGGGCGTGGAGGCCGGCGCCAAGCATCTGGCCGGCAAGACCTTCGTGTTGACCGGCAGCCTGCCCAACCTCTCGCGTGACCAGGCTTCGCAGTTGATCGAGGCGGCCGGCGGCAAGGTGTCGGGCTCGGTGTCCAAGAAGACCAGCTACGTGGTGGCCGGTGCCGATGCCGGCAGCAAGCTGGCCAAGGCCGAGGAGCTGGGGCTGACCATCCTGGACGAGGATGCACTGAAGGCGCTGTGCGCCGGGCAGGGTGCCGATCCAGCGTAATCCCCTTGTCTTTTTATTCATATACAATGCGCCCCCATCAGCTTCCCGTTCGATGGGGGCAGCTCTGCAAGAGCCCACGATAACGACCTAGCAAGACCCATCTATTCCTCGGAGTCATGATGATCAAGAAGATCAAGAAAGCCGTCTTTCCCGTCGCCGGTCTCGGCAGCCGCTTCCTCCCTGCCACCAAGGCGCAGCCCAAGGAAATGCTGCCCATCGTCGACAAGCCGCTGATCCATTACGCTGTCGAAGAGGCAGTGGCCGCCGGCATCACCGAGATGGTGTTCATCACCGGCCGCAACAAGCGCGCCATCGAAGACCACTTCGACAAGGCCTATGAGCTGGAAAGCGAACTGGAAGCGGCCGGCAAGAAGAAGCTGCTGGAAATCGTCCAGAACGTGGTACCCAAGAACGTCAATTGCATCTTCATCCGCCAGTCCGAACCGCTGGGCCTGGGTCACGCCGTGCTGTGCGCCCGTCCGGTGGTGGGCGAGGAGCCGTTCGCGGTGCTGCTTGCCGATGACTTCATGGACACCGACGACGGCGTCAAGCCGGTGCTGGCGCAGATGACCGACATCTATGCCCGCGAAGGCATGAGCATGCTGGCCGTGCAGGAAGTGCCCAAGAGCGATACCCGCCAATACGGCATCGTCAGCGCCACGCCTTACCAGCCCGATCTGGAACGCATCAACGCCATCGTCGAGAAGCCGGCGCCGGAAGAGGCACCGTCCACGCTGGCGGTGGTGGGTCGCTATGTGCTCAACAGCCGCATCTTCCACTACCTGGAAAACATCCCCCGCGGTGCCGGCGGCGAAATCCAGCTGACCGACGGCATCGCCAAGCTGATGCAGGCCGAGTCGGTTCTGGCCTATCGTTACCAGGGGCAGCGTTATGATTGCGGTTCCAAGCTGGGTTACCTGAAGGCCATGGTGGCCATGGGCCTGAAGCACCCGGAAACCGGCCCGGCCTTTTCCGAGTACCTGCAGGAAGTGGCGAACAAGCAGCGCTGAAGATGAGCTCGCATGGCACGACCATGATGATGCCCTGATGTGCTCACACCCTGACGCCCGGCCCGACCGGGCGTCTTTCATGGAGAAAATGAATGGCGATACGCGAGATTCTCAAGATGGGCGACCCGCGCCTGCTGCGCCAGGCGCAGCCAGTGACCGAGTTCGGCACGCCGGAGCTGGCGCGGCTGGTCGATGACATGTTCGAGACCATGCGCGCCGTCAACGGTGCGGGACTGGCGGCGCCCCAGATCGGTATCGATCTGCAGCTGGTGATCTTCGGCTTTGGCCACAACCAGCGCTATCCGGACGCCCCGGCCGTGCCCGAGACGGTACTGATCAACCCCATCCTGACGCCCCTGTCCGACCAGGAAGAGGAGGGCTGGGAGGGCTGCCTGTCGGTGCCCGGCATGCGCGGCGTGGTACCGCGCTGGAGCCGTCTGCGCTACCAGGGCGTGGATCAGAACGGCAACCCGATCGACCGCACCGTGGAGGGTTTCCACGCCCGCGTGGTGCAGCACGAGTGCGACCATCTGCAGGGCATCCTGTACCCGATGCGCATTCGCGACTTCCGCCAGTTCGGCTTTACCGAAGTGCTGTTCCCCGAGCTTGACCCTAATCAGGACGACTGAGTCCCGGCCTTGCGCTTGAGGCAGTCGTAAAAAAAGCATCCCGGCACGGCGCCGGGATGCTTTTTCGCTTTTGCATCACCCGCCAGGCGGGTGTACGGTCGCGGTCAGTGGCTTTCCTTCACGCGGGCGTCAATGTGCGCCAGCGCCTCTTCCACCTGGTCGATCAGGATCAGGCAAAGGTCGCCCGGCTGCAGCGACGCCAGGGCAGTATCGATGGCGATGAATTCGCCGTTGATTTCCTTGACGTCGCTGGTGCGGCTGGCCTTTTCCAGACCCTGGCGCAGCAGGGCGATCACTTCTCCATCTTCACGGCCGCGCTGGCACTGGTCCTGATACAGCACCACCTCGTCGAAGGCATCGCCCAGCAGTTCGGTCTGGCGGGTGATGTCGACATCGCGCCGGTCACCGGCACCGCTGATGACCACCGAGCGGCGCTTGGCGGGCATGCTGTCGACCGCCTTGATCAGGGCCTGGATGGCATCCGGATTGTGGCCATAGTCGGCGATCAGGGTGGCGCCCTTGTAATCGAACAGGTTGAAGCGGCCCGGTGCGGTGCCACTGTCGCTGATGAAGCTGGCCAGGGCGCCGGTGATCTGCTCCCAGTCCAGGTCCAGGGCCCAGGCCGCGCCGACCGAAGCCATCACGTTCTCGACCTGGAAGCCGATGGCGCCGGCACGGGTCAGGGGGATGCCGGAGAGCTTCAGGCGTTTTTCGAAGCTGCCCTGGGCGGCCACGATGGCGTCGCCATCGCGATAGACGATGCGATGGCCCTGGGCGCGATGGGTGGCCATGATGGGGTGGCTGGGATCGAGCGCGAAGAAGGTCACCGAACCGGGACAGGAAGCGGCCATCTTGGCCACCATCGGATCGGCGGCATTGAGCACGGCCGTGCCGGTCGGTGCGACGTTCTCGACGATGACGCGCTTGACCACGGCCAGGTCTTCCACGGTGCTGATATAGGACAGGCCCAGGTGGTCGCCCATGCCGATGTTGGTGACCACGGCGACGGCGCAGCGATCGAAGCCCAGGCCTTCACGCAGCACGCCGCCACGTGCGGTTTCCAGCACGGCCGCATCGACTTCCGGGTGGAACAGGACGTTGCGGGCGCTGCGCGGGCCGCTGCAGTCGCCGGTGTCGGTGCGCAGGCCGTCGATGTAGACGCCATCGGTATTGGTCATGCCCACGCGCAGGCCGGTCTTGGCCAGCAGATGGGTGATCAGGCGTACGGTGGTGGTCTTGCCGTTGGTACCGGCCACCGCCACCACGGGGATGCGGCCGTCGTCGCCGTCGTCGTACATGGTCGAGACGATGGCTTCGCCGACATCGCGAGCCTTGCCGTAGGAGGGTGAGAGGTGCATGCGCAGGCCCGGCGCGGCATTGACTTCGACGATGCCGCCACCTTGCTCTTCCAGCGACATGTGGACCGAATTGCAGACCACGTCCACGCCGCAGATGTCCAGGCCCACCATCTGGGCCGCCGCAATGGCGCGTGCCGCCACGTCGGGATGGACGTCGTCGGTGACATCGGTGGCAGTGCCGCCGGTGGACAGGTTGGCGTTGTTGCGCAGGACCACGCGTACTCCCTGGGCAGGGATGGATTCGGGGTCCAGGTTCTGGCCGGAGAGCACCAGCAGGGCGATGTCGTCCAGGCGGATCTTGGTCAGCGAGGTGGCGTGGCCATCGCCGCGCAGAGGGTCGGCGTTGACCTGGTCGATCAACTGGCGGATGGTGTGCACGCCATCGCCGATGACTTGCGGCGGGTCGCGGCGGGCGGCCGCCACCAGGGTCTTGCCGATCACCAGCAGGCGGAAGTCGTGGCCGGGCAGATAGCGCTCGACGATCACTTCATCGCTGATCAGGGCGGCGTTGTTGAAGGCACGGGTGATCTGTTCCGGGGTGCTGATGTTGACGGCCACACCCTTGCCCTGGTTGCCGTCCAGCGGTTTGATGACCACGGCCGAACCGATTTCCTCGGCCGCCTTGAGCGCGTCTTCGGCCGTGGTGACCACGCGGCCGTTGGGCACCGGCACGCCAGCGGCGTGCAGCAGCATCTTGGTCAGGTCCTTGTCCTGGGCGATGGATTCGGCGATGGCGCTGGTGTTGCTGGTCTCGGCGGCCTGGATGCGCTTCTGACGGCTACCCCAGCCGAACTGCACCATGCTGCCCTGGGTCAGGCGGCGATAGGGAATGCCACGCTTGATGGCGGCATTGACGATGGAGCCGGTGGAGGGCCCCAGGCGGACATCTTCGTCCAGTTCGCGGATGCGGGTGAGCGCGGCGGTCAGGTCGAAGGGCGCATCAGCCTGGGCCGCCTGCACCAGTTGCAGCGCGAGGTCGAAGGCCAGACGGCCGACTTCCTCTTCGCTGTATTCCACCACCACCTGGTAGATGCCGGTCTCGACGGTGGACACCGTGCGGCTGAAGGTCACCGGACAGCCGGCCTGCGATTGCAGCGCCAGGGCCGCGGCCGCCAGCGCGTGGGCCATCGACACCACCTGCTTGCCGCCATCGGGTTCGAGGAAGCCGATCTGCGGGAAGCGGGCGCGCAGGCGCAGTTCGAAGCCGGGCATGTCGTCGATGACGCGCTCGTGTTCCGGGCAGGAAACGATGGCTTCGATGGCAGTGTGTCTGCTCCAGAGATTGGGGCCGCGCAGGGCGCGAATGCGGGATACGTCCATGGACAAGTTTTCCTAGGTGTCTCTTGATCTTGAATCTGTCTGTCTTGCAGTGCGGGTGCAGTCCAAGCCGATGGCTCAGGCCACCTGGCTCTTGAACTTCAGGCCTTGCTCTTCGGCCCGTTCGGTACCGAACAGCTCGATGCCGGCGCGGATCACCTCGGGGCTGATACCCAGCGCCCAGGCAGCGCCCACGGCAGCCAGCACGTTCTCGACCTGATAGGCGACGGCGCCGTTTTCGGTCAGCGGAATGGCATCCACCGAGCTGACCTTGCATTCGCGTTCACCGTCGGCCTGGATCAGGTCGCCGCCGCGCAGGAACACGGCGCGGCCACCTTCCTTCAGGTGGCCGGTCAGCAGTTCGGAGGCCGGGTCGGTGCCGAAGAAGATCACCTCGCCATCGCACAGCTGGGCCATGTCCGCCACCAGCGGGTCGTCGGCATTGAGCACGGCCGCGCCATCGGGCAACACCAGGTCCACCTGGGTACGCTTGACCTTGGTGGCGATCTGTTCGGCGTTCTCGATGTAGAACTCGGGCAGGCTGTCGTCAGGGTCGATGTTGGCGACCACGCCCACCAGGCAGCGGTCGTAGGCCAGGCCTTCGGCCAGGATGGAGGCGCTACCGTTCTCGAACACGGCGGCTTCCACGGCGCGGTTCAGCAGCACACGGTGTGCTGCGTCCCAGTTGGCACGGTTGCCACGTTCGATCTGGCGTTCACCGAAGTACAGGCCATCGCCGCAGGCCAGGCCCACATGCTTGCCCGAGAGGTGCACGATGCGCGCGATCAGGCGCGAGATGGTGGTCTTGCCGTGGGTGCCGGTGACGCCGACGATGGGAATGCGGCCGTTTTCTTCCGGGCCGAACAGGTTGTCGATGATGGCTTCGCCGACCGGACGCGGCTTGCCGTCGGAGGGCTTCAAGTGCATCAGCAGACCGGGGCCGGCGTTGACCTCGACGATGGCGCCGCCCTGGTCTTGCAGGGGGCGCGAGATGTCTTCGGCCACGATGTCCACACCGGCGATGTCCAGGCCGACGATGCGCGCGGCCAGCGAGGCGGCGGCGGCCACGCTGGGGTGGACCAGATCGGTGATGTCGGAAGAGACGTTGCCGTTGCGCAGCAGCAGGATGCGGCGGCCGGCGGCGGGGACCGATTCGGTGGTCAGGCCCTGGCGTTGCAGTTCCAGGGCGGCGGCCGGTTCGCGTTCCAGCAGCACCGGGTCCAGCAGGTGTTCTTCCAGCAGGCCACGACGCGGGTCGCGGTTCAGTTCGTCCAGCAGGTCCTGAACGGTGGACTTGCCGTCGCCGACGATGAAGATGGGTTCGCCACGGGCGGCGGCGGCCAGCTTGCCGCCGACGATCAGCAGGCGGTGTTCCAGACCCGGCACGAAGCGTTCGACCAGCACGCCGCTGCCTTCTTCCAGCGCGACCTTGTAGGCGGTTTCGATTTCTTCGCGGGTATTGAGGTCAATGAAGACGCCGCGTCCATGGTTGGCGTCGCAGGGCTTGACCACCACCGGCAGGCCGATGTCCTGGGCGGCCTCCCAGGCGTCTTCCGGGCTTTCCACCAGACGACCTTCAGGGACCGGCACGCCGCAGGTTTCCAGCAGTGACTTGGTCAGGTCCTTGTCGCGCGAAATGCCTTCGGCAATGGCGCTGGTCTGGTCGGATTCGGCGGTCCAGATGCGACGCGACTTGCAGCCGTGGCCCAGTTGCACCAGATTGCCTTCGGACAGGCGGATGGTGGGGATGCGGCGCTCGTCGGCGGCATCCACGATGCAGGCGGTGCTGGGACCCAGGCACAGGCGGTCGACCATGCGGCGCAGCTTGGAGAGGGTGCCGTCGAGGTCGTAAGGACGGTCTTCGATGGCGGCCATCACCAGATCGCGGGCGGCGAACAGGGCGGCGCGCGTGACGGTCTCATGGCGGGCGCGCACCACCACCTTGTAGACGCCGCGCACATTGGTTTCGCGGGCCTTGCCGAAGCCGCCGGGCAGGCCGGCCAGGTTCTGCAGTTCCAGGGTGACGTGTTCCAGGATGTGACCGGGCCAGGTGCCCTCGTGCAGGCGACGCACGAAGCCGCCGCGCTCTTCATAGCTGCAGCGGTGTTCGATCAGGGTCGGCAGCCAGGTGGTCAGGCGGTCGGGGAAGCCGGGAATGGTGTTGGAGGGGCAATCCTCCAGTTCGCCGATATCGATCCACACTTCGAGAGCGGAACGGTAAGTCCAGATGTTCGGACCCTTGAGGTTCAGGAAACGGAGGAATTCGATATTTTTCATGTGTGGTTGGTGTACCGCTGTGTTGGCCTAGGCCGGAGTTGCCGGCGCGCCGGCGTGCTTGCCCTCATGTCGCCGCCTTCTGTGCCGCCCGGCGCAGGCCGGTCAGCACTCTGTCAGAATAGCGCATGGTTCACTAACGCGCAGGACGGCGTTTGGTTTACTGGATCAGACAGAAGGACACTGGATTTTTCTTGCCCGCCAGGAAGTCAGCTGCCCGGCCTCTGTCCGGATGGCGGATCGAGGGGGCGCGGGAACAGGGCGAAGGTCATCTGTATGTTGTTGCAGAGGGATGGAAGTGAACGATATTGTCGCAGACTGTTCCCGCGCGTGGGGCCTCGCGCGCAAAAAACGCCGAGGTGGCGGCGGCGTTGTATTCGCATGGTGCGGGAAAATGGGGTGCGGCGGTCTCTCCGGGTGCACCGTTTTGCCGCCTCTCGCGTTATCGGGTGAAGCTTGCCGCCTCACTGGGCGAGCCATGCCGGAGAGGGCCGCGGGGCGCTATAATCGCGCGCTGCGCGTCACCGGCGCAGTACCAGCGGTCCGGAGAGACCTGCTCATCCCTAAAACAATAGCCACACTGCTCACTTCGGGCCTCAACGCTGCCGTTACATGACTACTGACTCAATTCCTTCCGCGACCGCCAGCCTGCCCGAGCGCTGGCAAGCGGAAACCGCCGCCCGCCTGGCTGCCGGCGAATCCGTGCTGGCCTGGCTGGAGCTGGACCTGGACGCCCAGCTGCAATTCTCCCGCTCGCTGGTGCTGGCGACCGAACGCCGCCTGCTCTCGGGCTCTGCCGACGGTCGCGTCTGGCAGGAATGGACCTACGGGCCCGATCTGCAAATGAAGCACCACGACCACGCCGGCGTGGGGACGCTGGAATTGTGCGACGGCGCCGGCCGCCTGGCGGCCTGGCGCTACACGCTGGCGCAGAATCCGCAGGCGCTGCGCCTGATCAAGTTGTTCGAGCAGCAACGCGACCTGCTGGCCTCGGGCGTACAGGTCGAGGAAGAGGGCGACGTCTGCCCGACCTGCAAGGCGGTCCTGCCGGAAGGCCAGGAAACCTGTGCCATCTGCCCCGAGACCAAGGAGGCGCCGCCGTCCACCTGGGCGCTGTTCCGCCTGTCGCGCTTTGCCAAGCCCTACAAGGGGTCGCTGCTGCTGGGCTTCCTGCTGACGCTGGCCTCGACGGCCGCCACGCTGGTGCCGCCCTACATGACCATGCCGCTGATGGACAATGTGCTGATCCCGTTCCAGAATGGCACGCCCATCGATACCCATCTGGCCACACTCTATCTGTCGGGCCTGCTGGGTGCGGCGCTGCTGGCCTGGGGCCTGGGCTGGGCGCGGACCTATATCCTGGCGCTGGTGTCCGAGCGCATCGGGGCCGACCTGCGCACCACCACCTATGCGCACCTGCTGCGACTGTCGCAGGAATATTTCGGCGGCAAGCGGACCGGCGACCTGATGGCCCGCATCGGTTCGGAAACCGACCGTATCTGCGTCTTCCTTTCGCTGCACCTGCTGGACTTCGCCATCGATGTGCTGATGATCATCATGACGGCGGCCATCCTGATCTCCATCAACCCCTGGCTGGCACTGGTGACCCTGTTGCCGCTACCCTTCATCGCCTGGATGATCCATGTGGTGCGCGACCGTCTGCGCCACGGCTTCGAGAAGATCGACCGCATCTGGTCGGAGGTGACCAACGTGCTGGCCGATACCATCCCCGGCATCCGCGTGGTCAAGGCCTTCGCCCAGGAAAAGCGCGAAGTGGCCCGTTTTCGCGAGGCCAACCGCCACAACCTGATGGTCAATGACCGGGTCAACAAGATCTGGTCGCTGTTTACGCCGACCGTCACCTTCCTGACCGAAGTGGGTCTGCTGGTGGTGTGGGTGTTCGGTATCTGGCAGGTTTCCAGCAACCAGATCACGGTGGGTGTGCTGACGGCCTTCCTGGCCTACATCAGCCGCTTCTACACGCGCCTGGATTCGATGAGCCGCATTGTCTCGGTGACGCAGAAGGCCGCCGCCGGCGCCAAGCGCATCTTCGACATCCTGGATCATGTCTCCAGCGTGCCCGAGCCGGCCAACCCGGTCCACCTGGAGAAGGTGCAGGGTGCCATCGAAGTCCGCAATATCGGCTTCCGCTACGGCAACCGTGCGGTGATCCGCAACATGAGCCTGTCGATTGCCCCGGGTGAGATGATCGGGCTGGTCGGTCACAGCGGTTCGGGCAAGTCCACCATGGTGAACCTGATCTGCCGCTTCTATGATGTCTCCGAAGGGGCGATCCGCATCGATGGCGTGGATATCCGTTCGCTGCCGATTTCCGAATACCGTCGCAACATCGGGCTGGTGCTGCAGGAGCCTTTCCTGTTCTTCGGCACGATTGCCGAGAACATCGCCTACGGCAAGCCCGAGGCCACCCGCGAGGAAATCATCGCCGCCGCCCGTGCCGCCCATGCCCACGAATTCATCCTGCGCCTGCCGCAGGGTTACGACTCGCTGGTCGGCGAACGCGGCCAGGCGCTATCGGGCGGCGAGCGCCAGCGTATCTCGATTGCACGGGCGCTGCTGATCGATCCGCGCATCCTGATCCTGGACGAGGCCACTTCCTCGGTCGATACCACCACCGAAAAGGAAATCCAGAAGGCCCTGGACAATCTGGTGCAAGGCCGTACCACGATCGCCATTGCCCACCGCCTGTCCACGCTGCGCAAGGCCGACCGTCTGGTTGTGCTGGATCGCGGCCAGGTGGTCGAGGTCGGCAACCATGAAGAACTGATGGCCCGTGAAGGGCATTACTACAAGCTCTACCAGGCACAGGCGCGCAACCCGGACGGGGATGCCGAGGTATCGGTGAGCGACGATGAGAAGGGCGATTGAAGCCATGACGACCACCACTATTGCCCAGCCGTCCTGGCAACTGCAACGCAACAGCTTCGGCCGCCTGGTGCTCACCGATGTCGATGGTGTGGCCCATGAGAATGTGATTCCGGTGCGTGCCTTTCCCGTCTCCGCGCCGGATCACGGCCTGTCGCTGGTCAGCAGCGATGGCCATGAACTGGCCTGGATCGATACCCTCGATGAGCTCGCCGGAAACGCGCGCAAGCTGATCGAGGAAGAACTGGCCAGCCGCGAATTCATGCCCGAGATCGAGCGCATCATCAGCGTCTCGACCTTTGCCACGCCCAGCGACTGGACCGTGCAGACCACCCGTGGCACTACGACCTTCACCCTCAAGGGGGAGGAGGATATCCGTCGTCTCGCTGCACCGGCGCTCCTGATCGCCGACAGCCATGGCATCCAGTTCCTGATCCGCGACCAGAAGGCGCTGGACAAGCATAGTCGCAAGATCCTCGATCGTTTCCTTTGATCATCTCCCCACCGTTCGTCCTGAGTAGAGCCGCAAGGCCCGTATCGAAGGCGCCAAGCAGGTCGAGCGGATCGAAATCCGAATAAAGAACGGCCCCGATTGATCATCATCGGGGCCGTTCTTGTTACAGCGGCGGAGCTCAGAACTTCTCGTCCGGTCGCAGGTAGCGCCATTGCCCCACCGGCAGGTCGCCCAGCTTGACGCCACCGATGCGCACACGTTTCAGGCCGATCACCTTCAGTCCAACCATGTCGCACATGCGGCGGATCTGGCGCTTCTTGCCTTCGCGCAGGGTGAAGCGCAACTGGTCTTCATTCTGCCAGGCCACCTTGGCCGGACGCAGCGGCTTGCCGTCCATGATCAGACCGTGGTTCAGGCGCTTGAGATCGGAGTCGGGCAGCTTGCCGGGGCGGGTGTATTGCACCCGCACCAGATATTCCTTGTCGACCGCCGAATCTTCGCCGATCAGTTGCTTGGCGATGCGCCCATCCTGGGTCAATACCAGCAGGCCGACCGAGTCGATGTCCAGTCGCCCGGCCGGTACCAGGCTCTTCAGCTGGCGCGGATGGTAGCGCATGTCGGTCTGGTCTTCGACCCAGCGGGATTGCTCGTTGACCAGCACCACGGCGGGCTTGTAGCCGTCTTCGGCCTGGCCGCTGACGTAGCCCATGGGCTTGTTGAGCAGGATAGTCACGCGCTGCGCCTGTTCGGCGCTGGCCTGGCGTTCCACGGTCACCTTCTGGTGCGGCAACACCTTGCTGCCCAGCACCGATACCACCACGCCATCGACCCGCACCCAGCCCTTCTCGATCCATTCGTCGGCCTCGCGGCGCGAGCACAGGCCGAGTTCGGACATGCGTTTGGAAAGTCGTACGGGTTCAGTCATGGGAATTGCCTTGCGAAAAACGGGGAGCCGGCCAGCGGCGAGGGTGAGATTGTAAGGCCGGCAGGGCCGGCGCGCCAGACTGGCGGCGGCCCTGCCGGTACGGGCAGGGTCAGATGCGCAGGGTCTGCAGGAGTTCGGTTTCCAGCAGGATCTGGTTGCGCGGCTGGGACAGCCCGGGGCCGTCGATCAGGAACACATCTTCCACCCGCTCGCCCAGGGTCATCACCTTGGCGGTGTGCAGGTTGATCCGGTACTTGGCCAGTACGTTGGAGATCGAATACAGCAGACCGGCGCGGTCATTGGCCGAGACCGACAGCAGGTAGTACTGGCCGCGTTCGTCCGGGCGCAGATCCACCGAGGGATTGACCGGGAAGGTGCGCGACAGCCGCGACAGGCGGGCCTTGGATGGCGGCGGCAACGGCTGCTCCGACTGCAGCAGGGCGCCCAGTTCGTGTTCGATCAGGTTGATGATGTCGCGGTAGTTCTTGGCGAACACCGGGGCATTGATCAGGAAGGCATCCAGTGCGTAGTTGTTGCGGGTGGTGTGGATCTTGGCGTCGAAGATGCTGAAGTTCTTCTCGTCGAAGTAACTGCAGATGCGCGCGAACAGGTCGGCGCGATCCGGGGTGTAGACCGCAACCTGCACGCCTTCGCCGATGGGCGCCAGGCGGCAGCGCACCAGCGGCACCCCGGTATCGACCTTGTCATAGAAACAGCGCGTCTGCCAGGCGATGTCGGAGGCGTCGTGGCGCAGGAAGTAGGCCACATCCAGCTGCTTCCAGAGCTGTTCGTGGGCGTCGGCCGGCAGACCATAAAGGCGCAGTGTCTTGATGGCTTCCTGCTGGGTGTTCTTGAGCTCGCGGTCGGCCGAGGGCGCTTCGCCGCCCAGCACGCGAAGGGTCATGCGGTAGAGGTCTTCCAGTAGCTTGCCCTTCCAGGCGTTCCATACCTTCGGGCTGGTGCCGCGGATGTCGGCCACGGTCAGCAGGTAGAGTGCGGTCAGGTGGCGTTCGTCCTTGACCAACTGGGCGAAGGCGGTGATGACGTCGGGGTCGGACATGTCCTGCTTCTGCGCCACATGCGACATGGCCAGATGCTGTTCGACCAGGAACACGATGAGCTCGGTATTCTCTTCGGAGATGCCATGCTGCAGGCAGAAGGCCCGTGCATCGGCCATGCCCAGCTTGGAGTGATCACCGCCGCGCCCCTTGGCGATGTCGTGGAACAGGGCGGCGACGTACAGCACCCAGGGCTGGCCGAAGTTGGCCATCAGCTGGCTGCAGAAGGGGTATTCGTGGGCATGCTCGCTCATGGTGAAGCGGCGTACGTTGCGCACCACCATCAGGATGTGCTGATCCACCGTGTAGACGTGGAACAGGTCATGCTGCATCTGTCCGACGATCTGGCGGAAATTGGGCAAGTAGCGACCCAGCACGCTGGTTGCGTTCATCCCGCGCAGGGCATGGGTGATGCCGCGCTTGCTCTGGATGATCTGCATGAACAGACGATGGTTGTGCGGATCATTGCGGAAGGCATTGTCGATCCTGAAGCGCGCATGCCACAGCGCACGCATGGTGCGGGCCGACATGTCCTTGAGCTCGGGATGCTCGGAAAGCACCAGGAACACCTCCAGCATGGCCGAGGGAGTGTCTTCGAAGACCTTGTCGTGGGCGATGTCGAGGAAGCCGTTGACCTCGTTGAAGCGCTCGTTGATCTGGCGTGGCACCGCCTGCTGCGGGAACAGGTGCGCTTCGATGTTCTGCAGCAGGATGGTGTTCAATTGGGTCACCGCCTTGGCGGCCCAGTAGTAGCGCTGCATCAGGTATTCGCTGGCGCGGCGGGTATCGGTGGTCTTGAAGCCGAAGGTTTCGGCCAGTTGGGTCTGGATGTCGAACACCAGTCGGTCTTCGCGGCGGTCGGTGAGGATGTGCAGGCGGATGCGGATGTCCTTGAAGGCGCGTTCCTTCTGGCGCAACTGACGCGCCTCGGTGGAGGTCAGCATGCCGTGCTCGGCCAGTTCGCCCCAGGAATTGCCTAGGCCGGCTGCCTTGGCCACCCACAGGATCACCTGCAGGTCGCGCAGCCCGCCGGGGCTTTCCTTGCAATTGGGTTCCAGGCTATAGGGGGTGTCTTCATATTTCACGTGGCGCTGGCGCATTTCCAGGGTCTTGGCCTGGAAGAAGGCCAGCGGGTCGAGCGCCGCGTGGTAGCGCTCCTGCAGGCGCTTGAAGAGGGCCAGGTTGCCGGTGACCAGGCGGGCTTCCAGCAGGCTGGTCTGGACTGTGATGTCGGCCGCCGATTCGTCCAGGCATTCGTCGATGGTGCGGATGCTGTGGCCGATTTCCAGGCCGATGTCCCAGAACAGTTGCACCAGCGATTCCAGCTTTTCCTTCTTGGCGGCGTCCGGTGCCTGGTCCAGCAGGATCAGTACATCAACGTCCGAATGCGGGAACAGTTCACCACGGCCATAGCCGCCCACGGCCACCAGCGCGGCATTGCCGGACATGCCCAGTTCTTCCCAGGCTTGCGTCAGCGCTTCATCGACATTGCGGCGCAATTGCGCCAGCAGTTGCTCGGTCTTGTGATTGGACTGGAACACATCGATGGCTTGCTGGCGCGCGGCCTTGAGCTGTTTCTTGAGCGTGATGGCGAGAGTGGGCATCGGTGGATTCGATCAAAGGAGGCGGGGCGCCGGGGTAGCGCCAACAACGGTCGGGGCCGCATCCCCATGCGGCCCCGAGCCCTTAGCAGGTTTCATGCCGGAAACTGCGGGCGGGGCAGCTGGCGTCACCGTTGCATGCCCCGCCATCATTCGTTCAGGCCGCGGCAGCGACCTGGTTCTGGATGAAGGCCGGCGGCGCCGGCATGCCAGGCGACACGGTCAGCACTTCGAAACCGGTCTCGGTGACCAGGACGGTGTGTTCCCACTGCGCCGACAGGCTGCGGTCCTTGGTCTTGATGGTCCAGCCGTCACCCATCTCGCGGATTTCGCGGCGGCCGGCGTTGATCATGGGTTCGACGGTGAAGATCATGCCGGCTTCCAGCTTTTCCAAAGTGCCGGGGCGGCCATAGTGCAGCACCTGCGGCTCTTCGTGGAAGACCTTGCCGATGCCGTGGCCGCAGAACTCGCGCACCACGCTATAGCCAGCCTTTTCGGCGTGCTGCTGGATGACGTGGCCGATGTCGCCCAGATGGGCGCCCGGCTTGATCTTGGAGATGCCCAGCCACATGCATTCGTAGGTGATCTCGGTGAGGCGGCGCGCCAGGATGGAAGGCTCGCCCAGGAAGAACATGCGGCTGGTGTCGCCGTGGTAGCCGTCCTTGATGATGGTGACGTCGATGTTGAGCACGTCGCCGTTCTTCATGACCTTGTCGCCGGGGATGCCGTGGCAGATCACGTCATTGAGCGAGGTGCAGATGGCC
Organism: Herbaspirillum sp.; assembly: GCF_035644555.1. Taxonomy (GTDB): domain Bacteria; phylum Pseudomonadota; class Gammaproteobacteria; order Burkholderiales; family Burkholderiaceae_D; genus Herbaspirillum. The sequence goes on along the minus strand of NZ_DASQOH010000058.1, from coordinate 20,650 downwards.
TTGGGGTAGGGGGTGTAGCCGGGAGGGCAGTAGTTCAGCGGGGCCGGGATGCTGCCTTGTACATTGGTCATGTATTCGTGGCAGAGGCGGTCGATCTCGCCGGTGGTGACGCCGGGCTTCACGAAGGGGGTGATGTAGTCCAGCACCTCGGCGGCCAGGCGGCCGGCCACGCGCATGCCTTCGATGTCTTCGGCGGTCTTGATGGTGATATTGCCCATGATGAATCGCAATTCGCTAGAAAATCGTCAAGTCGGGATTATAGACGACGAGGGTGATTTCTGTTTTGCCGGCCATGGCGGCGGGCGGGATGGCAGTCCGGGGTGATTTACGGCAAATCGACGTGCTACTTGAACAAAAGGGCGGGGTCGAGTAGAATGCCGGGCTGATCTGAAACCTCAGGTCGGTTGCTGGAATCGGTGTGCGGAATGAATCTTCATATCTTTTTGGCAATATGTGTTGTAAATCTTTTTGAAACGCGAATCCGTTCGCTAAAAGGGTGTCTGGCTGCATGAGCCGGATGACCGAGCGGATTCCAGACCTAACCCTGGAGAAATTCATGTCCGTTACCATGCGCGAAATGCTGGAAGCCGGTGTCCACTTCGGCCACCAAACCCGCTTCTGGAACCCCAAGATGGCCCCCTTCATCTTCGGTCACCGCAACAAGATTCACATCGTCAACCTGGAAAAGACCCTGGGCATGTACCAGGAGGCGCAGAAGTACGTGCGTCAACTGTCGTCCAACCGCGGCACCATCCTGTTCGTCGGTACCAAGCGCCAAGCGCGTGAAATCCTGGCCGCTGAAGCACAACGTGCTGGCGTGCCTTACGTCGATCAGCGCTGGCTGGGCGGCATGCTGACCAACTTCAAGACCATCAAGACCTCGATCAAGCGTCTGAAGGACATGGAAGCAGCAGTCGAAGACGGTTCCGTCGAGAAGCTGTCCAAGAAGGAAGCCCTGCTGTTCAGCCGTGAACAGGAAAAGCTGCAGAAGGCCATCGGCGGCATCAAGGACATGGGTGGCATTCCTGACGCCATCTTCGTCATCGACGTCGGCTACCACAAGGGCGCCATCACCGAAGCCGCCAAGCTGGGCATTCCGGTCATCGGCGTGGTCGATACCAACCACTCGCCCGAAGGCGTCACCTACGTGATCCCGGGTAACGACGACTCCGCCAAGGCAATCGCACTGTACGCCCGCGGCATGGCTGACGCCGTGCTGGAAGGCCGTGCCAACGCCGTCAACGACGTGGTCGAAGCAGTCAAGGGCGATGAATTCGTCGAGGTCGAGCAGGCTTGATTCTGCTCTTCCGGTAGTACGGTAGTACAAAAAGGGGTGACAGCGGGTAGTGACGCAGTGGCCCCTTTTTTTTGATTCAATTTTCGAGTTTCAGGCATGCCGCAGGACGCGGGATGCCTCCAAGTCAGGAGAATAGTATGGCGGCAATTACCGCAGCAATGGTGGGCGATCTGCGCGCGAAGACCGACGCGCCGATGATGGAATGCAAGAAGGCGCTGACCGAAGCCGGTGGCGACATGGCCAAGGCGGAAGAGATTCTGCGCGTCAAGCTGGGCAGCAAGGCTTCCAAGGCCTCTTCCCGCATCACCGCAGAAGGCGTGATCTCGACCTACATCGCCGGCAACGTCGGCGCGCTGGTCGAAGTGAACTGCGAAACCGACTTCGTGACCAAGAACGACGAGTTCATCGGTCTGGTCGAAGCCGCTGCCAAGCTGGTGGTCGAGCAGAACCCGGCTGACGTGGCTGCCCTGGGCGCCTGCAAGCTGGCCGACGGCAAGACCCTGGAAGAACTGCGCACCGAACTGATCGGCCGCATCGGCGAGAACATGTCGTTCCGTCGCTTCCAGCGTTTCGAAACCAGCGGCAAGCTGGCTTCCTACCTGCACGGCACCCGTATCGGCGTGATCGTCGAGTTCGACGGTGCCGACGAGCAAGTGGGCAAGGACGTGGCCATGCACATCGCCGCCATGAAGCCGGTCGCCCTGTCGGCCGAGCAAGTGCCGGCCGACCTGATCGAGAAGGAACGCTCGGTCGCCGCCCTGAAGGCTGCCGAATCCGGCAAGCCGGCCGAGATCGTCGCCAAGATGGTGGACGGTTCGGTGCAGAAGTACCTGAAGGAAGTTTCCCTCTTCAACCAGGCTTTCGTGAAGAACGACAAGCAAAGCGTCGAACAGATGCTCAAGGCCGCCAACACGACCGTCAAGTCGTTCGCCATGTACGTGGTGGGTGAGGGCATCGAGAAGAAGCAAGACGACTTCGCCGCCGAAGTGGCTGCGCAAGTGGCTGCAGCGAAACAAGCTCAGTAAGCGTTGCAAGAAAAACGGGCCGAGAGGCCCGTTTTTTTAAGCTGTTCCCCGGGAGCTTTCGGGGGCGGCTGCATCTACCCTCTGGGTCGGCTGCCGGCTGAGCCGTAAGGGTAGCGTAATACGGCGAGTCGTACTGCGCCAGCAGCAGCGGTAACGTTAGTGCAGCAACATGGAAACACAGCAGTAGAGTAGGGCGCAGCAGTAACCCCCTCATGCGTTCGGGCTACATCCAGATGACGAAATCGCGCCGTTTCGTCGGGTGACAGCGAGTGCCGACGCGTCAACAAGCAATTCAACATCGGAAAGAACACGGAGCCCTGCAATGACAACACCTGCTTATAAGCGCGTACTCCTCAAACTCTCCGGCGAAGCACTGATGGGCGACGACGCCTACGGTATCAATCGCGCGACCATCGAACGCATGGTCGCGGATGTAGCAGAAATCAGCAAACTGGGCGTGGAACTGGCCATCGTGATCGGTGGCGGCAACATCTTCCGCGGCGTGGCGCCGGGCGCCCAGGGCATGGATCGTGCGACCGCCGACTACATGGGCATGCTGGCCACCGTCATGAACTCGCTGGCCCTGGCCGACGCGATGCGTCAGGCTGGCCTGACAGCCCGCGTGATGTCGGCCATCGGCATCGAACAGGTGGTCGAGCCCTATGTACGCCCGAAGGCACTGCAATACCTGGAAGAGGGCAAGATCGTGGTCTTCGCTGCCGGTACCGGCAACCCCTTCTTCACCACCGATACCGCCGCCGCCCTGCGTGGCTCGGAAATCGGCGCCCAGATCGTGCTCAAGGCCACCAAGGTGGACGGTGTCTACACCGCTGACCCCAAGAAGGACCCGGCCGCGACCCGCTACCAGTCGATTTCCTTCGACGAAGCCATCGCCAAGCACCTGCAGGTGATGGACGCCACCGCCTTCGCGCTGTGCCGCGACCAGAAGCTGCCGATCAAGGTGTTTTCCATCGTCAAGCCGGGCGCGCTCAAGAGCGTGGTCATGGGTGACGACGAGGGTACCCTGGTCCACGTCTGAGCCGTATTGCGGAACAGAAACCGGCCGCAGGCCGGTCATTCCCGTTTACAATGCCCCTCTTTCAGGCATTTGCCATCAAGAAAAGCCAAGTTATTGCACCAAGTTAGGAGAGCAGCATGAGTGTCGCTGACGTCAAGAAAAATACTGAACAGAAGATGGGTAAGTCCATCGAGACCCTGAAGGCCAACCTGGCCAAGGTCCGTACCGGCCGCGCCCATACCGGCCTGCTGGACCAGGTGATGGTCGATTACTACGGTTCGCCTACCGGCCTGTCGCAGGTCGCCAACCTGACCCTGATCGACGCCCGCACCATCGGTGTGCAGCCGTACGAGAAGAAGATGGTCGCTGCTGTCGAGAAGGCCATCCGCGAAGCCGACCTGGGCCTGAACCCGGCCACCCACGGCGAACTGATCCGCGTGCCGATGCCGCCGCTTACCGAAGAGCGTCGCAAGGAAATGGTCAAGCTGGTCAAGAGCGAAGCCGAAGATGCCAAGATCGCGGTACGCAACATCCGTCGCGAAGGCAACGAAGGTCTGAAGAAGCTGGTCAAGGACAAGGTCGCCTCGGAAGATGACGAGCGTCGTGGCCAGGATGAAATCCAGAAGCTGACCGACAAGTTCGTCGCCGAAATCGACAAGCTGGTGGGCGACAAGGAAAAGGAAGTGATGACGGTGTAGGTCGTCCGGCGCTTCCCCTGCACGGCTGCGCACGCGGCCGTGCTGCACGACAAGTCAACGACAGCGAATGTGCGGCCGGGGAGCGGCGGCGCAGATCGGTGGGGGCAGGGTGGCGGCGACTGGTTTGTCAAAGCGCCCCGGGGCCGTTACCATGAGGCGCTGCGGCCTCCTCCAAGCACGGAAATGCACTAAATTATTTTCATGAAGCATCAAAGCTCAACTCTTGCGGTTCCGGAGTCTTCCGCGGTTCCGCGCCATGTTGCCATCATCATGGACGGCAACGGTCGTTGGGCGACCAAGCGTTTCCTGCCGCGCGTGGCGGGCCATGCCAAGGGGGTGGATGCGGTACGCTCCATCGTCGAGGCCTGCGCCGAACGCGGCATCGAATTCCTGACCCTGTTCGCCTTCAGTTCGGAGAACTGGCGCCGGCCGGCCGACGAGGTGTCGGTGCTGATGCGCCTGTTCATGACGGTGCTGGAGCGCGAAGTGGGCAAGATGGCCAACAACGGCATCTGCCTCAGGATCGTCGGCGACATGAGCCGTTTCGATCCCAAACTGCAGGAGATGGCGGCCAAGGCCGAGGCCCAGACTGCCGGCAACAGCCGCCTGACCCTCACCGTCTGCGCCAACTATGGTGGCCGCTGGGACGTCATGCAGGCGGTCTCGCGCATGGTCAAGGACAAGCCGGGTGTATCCGATTACACCGAGGAAGAACTGGCGCCCTACCTGGCCATGGCCTATGCCCCGGAGCCGGACCTGTTCATCCGCACCGGTGGCGAACAACGCATCTCCAACTTCCTGCTGTGGCAACTGGCCTATAGCGAGCTGTACTTCACCGAGACCTTCTGGCCCGACTTCGACGCCAAGGCGCTGGATGTGGCGATTGCCTCCTATCAACAACGCGAGCGCCGCTTCGGGCGCACCAGCGCCCAGGTGCTGGATCAGAAAAAGGCTTCCTGATGCTCAAGACGCGTGTCATCACGGCGTTGATCCTGCTGGCAATCCTGTTGCCGATCCTGTATTTCGATTACTTCCCGGCCTTCGCCATGGCGGCGCTGGTGTTCTTCGCCGCCGGTGCCTGGGAATGTTTCCGTCTCTTCAAGAGCCCGCGTCCCACCCTCTGGGCCACGCTGTGGACCCTGGCCTTCTGCGTGATCCTGTTCTTCAGCGGTCTGCCCAGCGTACGGCCGCTATACGTACTGTGCGTGCTGCTCTGGGCGCTGCGCTTTGTGCCTGCACTGGGTCTGGGTCTGCCCAAGGTGGAGGCCTTCGGCAACCGCTTGCTCAATGCCACCTACATGCTGTCCATCCTGGGCTGCTTCGTCGCCATCGTCGATCTGTTCCAGCGTTCCCCCCTGTACCTGCTGTCGGTGATGGCGGTAGTCTGGGTGGCCGACATCGGCGCCTATTTTTCCGGCAAGGGTTTCGGTCGCCACAAGCTGGCACCCAGCATTTCGCCCGGCAAGTCCTGGGAAGGCGCTATCGGCGGCTGGCTGGCGGTACTGGTGATTTCAGCGGCGGTGGTCATGTCCGTGACCGGGGGCGAAACCTTTCAGTACCATCTCTTCAATCGCTGGGGCTGGGCCGGCTTCGTCGGCATCCTGAGCCTGATGGTGGTGGCCAGTGTGGTGGGTGATCTGTTCGAGTCGCAGCTCAAGCGCCGCGCCGGCATGAAGGACAGCAGCAATCTGCTGCCCGGCCATGGCGGCGTGCTTGATCGTATCGACGCACTCATCCCGGTGCTGCCGCTGGCAGCTCTGGTCGACCTCTGGCTGGCGGCTGCCTGAGCCGCCGCTTTCCTTCTGGAAATTCCATGCAGTCCATCAGCATTCTCGGTTCCACCGGCTCCATCGGCGTGTCCACGCTGGATGTGGTCGCCCGTCATCCGGACCGTTACCGCGTCCATGCCCTGAGCGCACATGCGCGCGTGGCCGAACTGGCGGAGCAATGCCGACGTTTCCGTCCGCAGGTGGCGGTGGTCGGCTCGCCTGAAGCGGCGGCCGAGCTGCAGCAGCGCCTGGACGCAGCCGATCTGCACACGGAAGTGGCCTACGGACCGCAGGCCCTGTGCGATATCGCTGCCGCAGAGGGCTGCGACATGGTCATGGCTGCCATCGTCGGCGCCGCCGGCCTGGCCTCGACCCTGGCTGCCGCCCGCGCCGGCAAGAAGATCCTGCTGGCCAATAAGGAAGCCCTGGTCATTTCCGGCCAGCTGCTGATGGATGCGGTGGCTGCCCATGGCGCCAGCCTGCTGCCCATCGACAGCGAACACAACGCCATCTTCCAGTGCCTGCCGGCCGGCTACACCCGCTCGATGCCGGAGCACGGTGTCGAAAAGATCATGCTGACCGCTTCCGGCGGCCCTTTCCTGACGCGCGATGTCGCCACCCTCGACCAGGTCACGGTGGAGGAAGCGGTTGCCCATCCCAAATGGGTGATGGGACGCAAGATCTCGGTGGATTCCGCCACCATGATGAACAAGGGCCTGGAAGTAATCGAGGCGCATTGGCTCTTCGGTGCGCCGGCCGACAAGATCGAGGTGGTGATCCACCCGCAGAGTGTGATCCATTCCATGGTGTCCTATGCTGACGGCTCGGTGCTGGCGCAACTGGGAAACCCGGATATGCGCACCCCCATCGCCAATGCATTGGCCTATCCGGAGCGTATCGCCTCCGGCGTGGCGCCGCTGGATCTGGCGCAGATCGCGCAGCTGTCTTTCTCGGCGCCCGATTATCGGCGCTTTCCCTGCCTGAAACTGGCGTATGATGCCCTGCGAGCCGGCGGCACGCTGGCGGCCATCCTCAATGCCGCCAACGAGGTCGCCGTGCAGGCCTTCCTGGAGCGCCGCATCGGCTTCGGGAAGATCGCTCCCCTGATCCAAGAGGTCATGTCCGCCATCCCCAACTGCCAGGCCGACGACATCGAGGCCTTGCTGGAACAGGATCGGCGCGCACGCGCCCATGCCGAGGCCCTGATTTCACGATGACGCTGCTGCATACCCTGATCGCTTTCTTCGTTGCCCTGGGCACCCTGGTGGTGGTGCACGAGCTGGGCCATTACCTGGTCGCCCGCTGGTGCGGAGTCAAGGTGCTGCGCTTCTCGGTGGGCATGGGCCGGGTGATCTGGTCGCGCCGTTTCGGGCGTGATCAGACCGAGTGGGCGCTGTCGGTCCTGCCGCTGGGCGGCTACGTCAAGATGCTCGATGCCCGCGAGCAGCCGCTGGAAGACATCCCCGAAGCCGATCTCAAACGCGAATTTACCCGGCAGTCGGTATGGCGCCGCATCGCCATCGTGGCGGCGGGGCCGATTGCCAATTTCCTGCTGGCTATCCTGTTGTTTGCCGGTCTGTACATGCACGGCGTGCCCGAGCCGGTGCCGGTGCTGCGCGCCGCCTCGCCGCAAAGCGCCGCCTATCAGGCCGGCCTGCGCGCCGGTGACCGTATCACCGCCATCAATGGGGCCCCGGTGCAGGTCTGGTCGGAAGTGCGCTGGAAGCTGATGCAGCTGGTGCTGGAGAAGGCCGATGCACGGGTCGACGTCGAGCGGGCCAACCCCGCTGGCGGTGGCAAGCTGCTCGATACCGTGACGCTGCGCTTGGGCAGCATCGACAGCAACGAGCTGGAAGGTGATTTCCTGGGCAAGCTGGGCCTGGCACTGGCCCGGCCGCCGGCGGTGCTGGGCAAGATCATGGACGGACCGGCCAAGGCAGCCGGGTTGCAGAGCGGTGACCGCATCATCGCCATCGATGCGGTGCCGGTCCAGGATGGCCTGGCCTTCGTCGAAAAGATTCGCGAATCGGCCGGCAAGCCTCTGCTGCTGGAAGGTCAGCGTGGCGACAGGCGGTTCGACGTCCGCGTGACCCCCGATACGGTGGAAGAGGGCGACAGCGGCAAGCGCATCGGACGCATCAAGGTCGAAGTACCCCTGGCACCGGAGATGGCCACCGTCAGCGACGACCCGTTGACCGCCGTGGCCAAGGGCGCGCAGCGCACCTGGGATACCAGCGTGATGACCATCAAGATGATCGGCAAGATGATCGTCGGCCAGGTTTCGCTGAAGAACATCACCGGGCCCATCACCATCGCCGACTATGCGGGACAGACCGCGCGCGTCGGTCTGGTCAGCTATCTGAGCTTCCTGGCCTTCATCAGTATCAGCCTCGGCGTGATGAATCTCTTGCCAATCCCGGTTCTAGATGGCGGTCATTTGCTGTATTATGCGCTGGAGATTTTGACAGGACGGCCCGTTTCCGAACGGTTTGGGGAAATCGCGCAGCGGGCCGGCCTGGGTTTACTGATGGCGCTGATGCTCGTTGCTGCATTCAACGATATCGTGCGACTGATGTTCCAAGGATGAATCCGGCCTGATGCCAGCCCCGTCGATACCCGCGGCGGGGCGGCGCGAAAGACCGGATTTTTTACATTTGCCGGGCTGGCCCCGCTGGCAGTTGTTAAGCAATTGGCAATGGATCTGGGATCCGTTCTCAATTTCTTACCAGCATCTTGTCAGGCAGTGCTGCGGCGAAAAACTGTTGATGAACGATAGATGAAATTACACCCTGCGCAACATCCCATCCCGACCTTCTCCCGTCGCCTGATCGCCGCAGCCGCCTTTGCCCTGTGCTCCAGCCAGGCCATGGCGGTCACGCCCTTCGTGGTCAAGGATATCCGCGTCGAAGGCATCCAGCGTACCGAGGCCGGCACGGTCTTCAGCTATCTGCCGGTGCGCGTGGGCGACACGTTCAACGATGAAAAGGCTACCGCCGCCATCAAGGCGCTGTATGCCACCGGCTTCTTCCGCGATGTGCGCATCGAGGCCGAAGGCGACGTGCTGGTGGTGCAGGTGGTCGAGCGTCCTGCCATCGCCAGTGTCGATTTCTCCGGCATCAAGGAGTTCGACAAGGAACAGCTGACCAAGGCGCTCAAGGAAATCGGCGTGGCCGAGTCGCGTATCTTCGACCGCTCCCAGGTCGATCGTGCCGAGCAGGAATTGAAGCGGCAGTACCTTTCGCGCGGCCTGTACGGCGCCAAGGTGTCCACCACCGTCACCCCGGTCGAGCGTAATCGCGTGGCGATTACCTTCTCGGTGGACGAAGGTGAAGTTTCCCGTATCAAGCAGATCAATTTCGTCGGCAACAAGGTGTTCTCCGACAGCACCCTGCGCGACCAGATCAAGCTGACCACCCCGGGCTGGTTCACCTGGTACACCAAGGCCGACCAGTATTCCAAGGAAAAGCTGCAGGGCGACATCGAGACCCTGCGCTCGTACTACCTGGATCGCGGCTACCTGGAAATGCAGGTCGAATCGACCCAGGTGTCGATCACGCCCGACAAGAAAGACATCTACATCACCGTCAACATCAAGGAAGGCGAGAAGTACACCGTCTCCGGGGTCAAGCTTGAAGGCGAGATGTTCGGCATGGAGCCGGAACTGGCCAAGCTGGTGCAACTGAAGCCGGGTGACGTCTATTCTGGCGCCAAGCTCACCGACAGCACCAAGAAGATCGGCGAGCGCCTGGGCAACTTCGGCTATGCCTTCGCCAACGTCAACGCCAACCCCAATGTCGACCGCGAAAAGAAGGAAGTCGCCTTCACCATCATGGTCGACCCGGGCAAGCGTGTGTACGTGCGTCACGTCAACATCGCCGGCAACACCAAGACCCGCGACGAAGTGATCCGCCGCGAATTCCGCCAGTTCGAGGATTCCTGGTACGACGGCGAGAAGATCAAGCTCTCGCGCGACCGCGTGGACCGTCTGGGCTACTTCAAGGAAGTCACCGTGGATACGCCGGAAGTGCCGGGTACCAGCGACCAGGTGGACGTCAACATGAAGGTCGAGGAAAAGCCGACCGGCAACATCATGGTCGGCGCCGGCTTCTCGCAGTCCGACAAGCTCAGTCTGACCGGCTCGATCTCGCAGGAAAACGCCTTCGGCAGCGGTAATACCGTGGGCATCGACATCAACACCAGCTCGCGCTATCGCACGATCTCGCTGTCGACCACCAATCCGTATTTCACCGATGACGGCATCAGCCGCACCTACGAAATCTACCTGCGCACGATCCGTCCCTCGGTCTATACGACCGGTGACTATCGCGTCAAGACGCTGGGTGGCAGCATCAAGTTCGGTGTCCCGTTCTCGGAACTGGATCGCGTGTTCTTCGGTATCGGTCTGGAAAACACCAACGTCAGTACCGACAGCACCAGCCCCTCGCTGTATCGCCAGTACGTGCGTGACTTCGGCGGTGCCGGGGCCTCCGGTTGCGATGTGACCGATGTTTCCTCCAGCGCGACCTGCGGTATCGGCAGTGCCCGTACCACCAGCATTCCGCTGACGGTGGCCTGGCAGCGTGACGGCCGTGACTCGGCTCTGGTGCCGACTTCGGGCCGCTACCAGCGCGCCAACCTGGAAGTCTCGTACCTTGGTACCCTGAAGTACTACCGTGCCAGCTATCAGCACCAGTACTTCCAGCCCTTCTTCAGCAAGGCTGTGACCCTGGCCCTGAACGGTGAAGTGGATTACGGCCGCGGCCTGGGCAACAAGCCCTATCCGGTGTTCAAGAACTACTATGCCGGTGGTATCGGCACCGTCCGCGGCTATGAGGCTTCGTCGCTGGGTAACCTCAAGGACCAGTACGGCGACTCCATGGGTGGCGCCTCTCGTCTGTACGGCAACGTGGAGTTACAATTCCCGTTCCCGGGCTCCGGTCAGGATCGTACGCTGCGCTGGTTCACCTTCTTTGACGGCGGTAACGTCTTCGCCGATGGCGAAAACATCAAGATCAACGACCTGCGCTATTCGGCCGGTGTCGGTATTAGCTGGGTGTCGCCGATCGGCCCTCTGAAGCTCAGCTTCGGCAAGCCATTGAACCTGAAGACGGGTGACAAGTCTCAAACCTTCCAGTTCCAACTGGGTACCGGCTTCTAAAGCGGTCATCATTGATTCGTAATACGGAGAGTAATCTTGAAGTTCATGACCAAATCGTTCCTGTCCCTGCAGACCATTGTGATGGCGGCCTGCCTGTTGAGCTTCGCTCCTGCCCATGCGCAGGAAAGCTCGAAAATCGCCTTCGTGAGCACCGAACGCATCTTCCGCGAAGCGGCGCCGGCCAAGGCGGCCCAGGCCAAGCTGGAAGCCGAATTCGCCAAGCGTGACCGTGACCTGCAAGACATGGCCGCCCGCCTGAAGGCCCAGTCCGACAAGCTGGACAAGGACGCGGCCGTGCTGTCCGATTCCGACCGCGCCAAGCGCCAGCGTGACCTGTCCGACCTGGACAAGGAATTCCAGCGTAAGCAACGCGAGTTCCGCGAAGATCTGAACCAGCGCCGCAATGAAGAACTGGCCGTGGTCCTGGAGCGCACCAATAAGGTGATCCGCCAGATCGCCGATGCCGAGAAGTACGACATCGTGTTCCAGGAAGCCGTCTACGCTTCCAAGCGCATCGATATCACCGACAAGGTTCTGAAGGAACTGGCCAAGTAATTGGCGCAATGCCGTGCGGGCGCGGGGCGGCAACGCCCTGGCGCCCGCATGTCGCTTCAGGGGCCGCCATGCAGGCGGCTTTCGTTCTATCGTCATTCCAGGTAACGCCTATCATTCGGAAAGCCAAGATGAGTATTCGACTGGCGCAATTGGTCGAGCGCTTGGGCGGGCAGTTGAAGGGTGATGCGAACATCGCCGTCCAGGCCATCGCGCCGCTGGATGCCGCAGGTGTCAGCCACATCACCTTCCTCTCCAATCCCAAATTCCGCGCACAAGCCGACCAGACCCAGGCTGCGGCGCTGATCCTGTCCGAGGCCGACGACGCCCAGGTGCAGGGCTACGCCGGAGCCCGTATCGTCACCCGCAATCCCTACGCCTATTTCGCCCGTGCCGCGCAGATGTTCCAGGCCCTGGCCGAGGTGGTGCCGCCGGCCGGCGTCCATCCCAGTGCCGTCGTGGACCCGTCTGCCAGCGTGGCGGCCGATGCCGTCATCGGTCCGCTGGTCGTGATCGAAGCCGGCGCAACCGTCGGTGCGCGTGCCCGCATCGATGCCGGCAGCTTCATCGGTCACCATGCCAGGGTCGGCGAGGATACCCATTTCCACGCGCGCGCCACCTTGCATCATGACTGCGAGATCGGTGCCCGTGGCATCGTCCATTCCGGCGCCGTGATCGGTGCGGATGGCTTTGGCTTCGCCAATGAGGCGGGCCAGTGGATCAAGATTCCCCAGGTCGGCCGCGTGATGATCGGCGACGACGTCGAAATCGGCGCCAATACCACCATCGACCGCGGCGCGCTGGCCGATACCGTGATCGAAGAGGGTGTCAAGCTCGATAACCAGATCCAGATCGCCCACAACTGCCACATCGGCGCCCATACCGCCATTGCCGCCTGCGCCGGCATCGCCGGCAGCGCCAGGATCGGCAAGTACTGCTCGATCGGTGGGGCGGCCATGATCCATGGCCACATCACCATCGTTGACAAGGTCCATGTCTCGGCTGGCACTTTGGCCCTGCGATCCATCCTGGAGCCGGGCCAGTACACCGGTTTCTATCCCATCACGGAACACCGCGACTGGGAAAAATCGGCGGCGTTAGTGCGCAATCTGGGCACGATGCGTGAGAAAATCCGGGCGTTGGAAAAATCGCTCAAAACGTTGACACAAGAACAAGTGGGCCAAGCCCCGTTTTCAGAGAATCAAAAAGAGAATGAATAGCCTCGACATCAATCAAATCAAACAGTACCTGCCGCACCGCTACCCGCTGCTGCTGGTCGACCGCGTGCTGAACTGGGAGAGCGGCAAGACCATCACCGCGATCAAGAACGTGACCGTGAATGAAGAATTCTTCAATGGCCACTTCCCGCACAAGCCGGTGATGCCGGGCGTGCTGATGATCGAGGCCCTGGCCCAGACGGCTGCGTTGCTGTCCTTCCTGACCGAAGGCCGCAAGCCGGACGAAAACACCGTGGTCTATTTCGTGGGTATCGACAATGCCCGTTTCAAGCGTCCGGTGGAGCCGGGCGACCAGTTGAAGATGGAAGTCGAGATCACCCGTCGTGCGCGCGGAATCTGGAAGTACCGTGCCGTGGCTACCGTGGATGGCCAGGTGGCGGTCGAGGGCGATCTGATGTGCACCATGCGTAGCGCCGCCGACGCCAGCCAGAGCGCCTGATTCCCGGCCGGCCTGAGGGCAGGCTGCAAGGCAGGCCCGGCGGCGATCGGCAAGGTCGCGCCGGGCCTGAATCATTGTGCATATTGCTGTTTTGCAATGTGCGCATTCAGCGAAACCAAGCGAAGTACAGGTTATGTCCAAGATCCATCCAAGCGCAGTGATTGCTCCCGGAGCACAGATCGACGAGTCGGTCGAGATCGGTGCCTATGCCGTCATCGGTCCTGACGTGCGCATCGGCGCCGGTACCCGTATCGGTCCGCACGTCGTCATCGAAGGCCACACCAGCATCGGTCGGGACAACGAGATTTTCCAGTTCGCCTCCATCGGCGCGGCGCCGCAGGACAAGAAGTATGCCGGCGAGCCCACCACCGTCGAGATCGGTGACCGTAACACCATTCGCGAATTCGTCACCTTCAACCGTGGCACCGTCCAGGATGCCGGTGCCACCCGCATCGGCAACGACAACTGGATCATGGCCTACGTCCACCTGGCCCATGATTGCCAACTGGGCAACAACATCATCCTGGCCAACAATGCCACGCTGGCCGGGCACGTTCACCTGGGTGATTACGTCTTCCTGGGCGGTTTCACCACCGTGCACCAGTTCTGCCATATCGGCGCGCATGCCATGACGGCCTTTACCGCCGCCGTCAGCCAGGACGTCCCGCCCTTCGTGACGGCTGCCGGCAATCGCGCGGTTCCCGCCGGCATCAATAGCGAAGGCCTCAAGCGCCGTGGCTTCAGCAGCGAGCAGATCATGGAGATCAAGCGCGCCTACAAGTTGATCTATCGTGCCAACCTGCCGCTGGAGCAGGCCAAGCAGGAACTGGCGCAGATGGAAGCCAAGTCCGCCGATGCTGCCCAGTACATCCGCATGTTGCGCGAGTTCATCGAGGCTTCGGCCCGTGGCATCATCCGCTGACATCACGCGGCGCCAGTCGATTGCGCTGGTGGCCGGCGAGAGTTCAGGCGACCTGCTCGGCAGCCGCCTGCTGGCTGGCGTGCGTGAACGGCTGCCGGAGGCGCGTCTGCACGGCATCGGCGGCGAGCATATGGCCGCGCAAGGCTTCACCAGCCACTGGCCGATGGACAAGCTGACCGTGCGCGGTCTGTTCGAGGTGATTCCGCGCTATCGCGAGATCAGGGGCATCCAGGAAGCGCTGCGCGACAAGCTGCTGGCCGACCGGCCGGACGCCTTCGTCGGCGTCGATTACCCGGGATTCAACCTGGGCCTGGAAGAACAGCTCAGGAAGGCCGGTATCCCGACCATCCATTTCATCGGGCCGCAGATCTGGGCCTGGCGGGGTTGGCGCATCAAGAAGATCCAGCGTGCGGTATCGCACATGCTGGTCATATTCCCCTTCGAGGAAAGCATCTACCGCCAGGCGGGCGTGCCGGTGACCTATGTCGGCCATCCGCTGGCCGAGGTGATTCCGCTGCAACCGGATACGGCCGGCGCCCGCCAGCGCCTGGGTCTGACCGGTCCCGGCCGGGTGGTGGCCATCCTGCCGGGCAGCCGCATGAGCGAACTCAAGCAGAATGGTGAGGGCTTCCTGGCGGCGGCGCGCCTGCTCAGGCAGCGTGACCCACAATTGCAGTTCGTCACGCCCATGGCCGGTGATCACCAGATGGCATTCTTCCAGGAACAGATTCGCCAGAGTGGCTACGAAGATCTGGACATCCAGGTCATCCGCGGCCAGTCGCACTGCGCCATGGAAGCCTCGGATGCGGTACTGGTGGCCTCCGGGACCGCTTCGCTGGAAGTGGCGCTGTACAAGAAGCCGATGGTGATTTCCTACAAGGTCAACTGGGCCTCGTATCAGATCATGCGTCACATGGCCTACCAGCCCTGGGTCGGCCTGCCCAATATCCTGGCCCGGGACTTCCTGGTGCCGGAACTGCTGCAGCATCAGGCGACCCCGACCGCGCTGGCCGACGCGATGTGGCATCAGCTGGAAGACCACGCCCACCAGCAGCGCCTGCTGCGGCGCTTTGCCGACATGCACCATGCGCTGCTGCGCGATACCAGTCGCGAGAGTGCCAACGCCGTGTGCGAGGTCATCGGCGCCCGTCGCCGCTGACCTCGGCAGTGACGGTCCGTTATCAAGTTTGAAGAAGGAAATTCCCATGCCCAAGCTGGCGCCGCAGACAATGGCCTTGTTCGACGACCACACCGGAGAGATCATCTGCGGCGTTGACGAGGCGGGCCGCGGGCCGCTGGCTGGTCCGGTGTTCGCGGCCGCCGTGATCCTCGACCCGGCGCGCCCGGTCAAGGGCCTGCGCGACTCCAAGAAACTCAGCGAAGCCGCCCGCGATGGGTTGGCGCTGGAGATCAAGGAATGCGCGCTGGCCTGGTCCATCGCCTCCTGCACCGAGCAGGAAATCGACGAGCTCAACATCCTGCAGGCCAGCATGCTGGCCATGCGACGCGCGGTGGAAGCACTCTCCACCTTGCCCACGCTGGCGCTGATCGACGGCAATCGCTGCCCGGTGATGAGCATCCGCTCCGAAGCCATCATCAAGGGCGACGACAAGGTGCCCTCGATCTCGGCCGCCTCCATCCTGGCCAAGACCGCGCGCGATGCGGCACTGATGGTCTTGCACGATGCCTATCCGCATTACGGCTTTGACCGCCACAAGGGTTATCCAACCCCCTTGCATCTGGAGATGCTGCGCTTGCATGGCGTGTCGCCGGTGCACCGCCGCTCCTACGCTCCGGTCAAGGCCCTGCTGTCAGGCCAGGTAGTATCAAGCCCGGCCGTCATGGTGGCGTAGGGAGGGCGCATGAAACTGATTACTTCGAAAGACAATCCGCTCTTCAAGGATCTGAAGCAGCTGGCCTCCAGCAGCCAGGCGCGCCGCCGCGCCGGCCAGAGCCTGCTGGACGGCGTGCACCTGGCCCAGGCCTGGCTGCAGTATCGCGGTGCGCCACAGCTCTGCGTGGTGGCAGAGGGCGCCCAGTACCATCCCGAGGTCGCCCCCATCCTGGCCCGTAGTGAAGCGCTGGGTGCCCAGTGTCTGGTGCTGGCCGACAAGCTGTATGACGCCATCAGCACCGTCGAAAACGGTGTCGGGCTGCTCTTGCTGGTGATGACCCCACAGGCGGTCGCGCCCCAATCGCTGCGGGATTCGGCAGTATTGCTGGATGGTCTGCAAGACCCGGGCAATCTCGGTTCCATCCTGCGCAGCGCAGCCGCTGCGGGAGTGAAGCAGGTGTTCTGTTCGCCCGGCACGGTGGCCGCCTGGTCGCCCAAGGTCTTGCGCGCCGGCATGGGCGCGCATTTCGTGCTGGATATCTTCGAGAACGTGGATCTGGTGGCGCTGTGTGCCGCCAGCCGCATCCCGTTGCTGGCCACCAGCTCGCACGCCGCGCAGACCATCTACGATTGCGACCTCTCCGGTCCTGTGGCCTGGCTGCTGGGGCATGAAGGGCAGGGCGTCTCGCCGGCCTTACAGGAGGCCGCAACGCAAGAAGTGGTGATCCCGCATCTGGGGCAGATGGAGTCGCTCAACGTGGCCGCTGCGGCGGCCGTTTGCCTGTTCGAACAACTGCGCCAGCGCACGCTGGGGCACTGAGAGAGCATCATGGTGACGAGGGCGGTCACGACGGCGTTTCCTCCCCCTGACCTGGCTGCCCTGGCTGCCTACTTCCTTGGGCAATGGCAGTTCGATCGCACCATCTGGGAAGGCAGCGAGATGCCGCAGGCTACGGCTGTCGGCATCTTCGATTTCATTTCGGGCGAAGTGCCGGGCCAGTTGCTCTACCGCGAACGTGGCCAGCTGCGCATGCTGGCAGGGGCACTGGGGCGCCCCATCCTGTTTTCCCGTCTCTTCGATTACCGTTTTGGCGCCGACCGGGTCGCGGTGCTGTTCGCCGACGGTGAGCGCGTCGGCCAGCCTTATCAGTCTTATTTGCTGTGTGGCAAGATGTTGGTTCCGGCCGCCGACCACCTCTGCGGCCCGGATTGCTACAACGCCGCCTACACCCTCGATACTGAAGATTCCTTCACCATGGAAACCTTCATCAACGGTCCTAAAAAGCGCACCCGCGTGCTGACCGTGGCCCGTCGCTGCGGGCCTGAGGTCGAGCCCGAGGTCAGCGCGTCTCCAGCTTGATTTCCTGCAGGATGGTGGCAGCGATTTCCTCGATGGACTTGGTGGTGGAGGACATCCAGCGGATGCCTTCACGCCGCATCATCTTCTCGGCTTCATTGATTTCATAACGGCAATTTTCCAGCGCGGCATACTTGCTGCCCGGACGACGTTCATTGCGCACTTCAGAGAGGCGTTCGGGAGCGATGGTCAGGCCAAAGATCTTCTTCTTGTGCATCACCAGGCCGCTGGGCAGCTTTTCGCGCTCGAAGTCTTCCGGGATCAGGGGGTAGTTGGCGCACTTGATGCCGAACTGCATGGCCAGATACAGGCTGGTCGGGGTCTTGCCGGAGCGCGAGACGCCCACCAGGATCACGTCCGCTTCCGAGAGGTTCTTGTTGGACTGGCCGTCATCATGGGCCAGGGAGAAATTGATGGCCTCGATGCGATTGCGGTATTCCTCGGAATCGGTGGTGTTGTGGCTGCGGCCGATGGTGTGGGTGGACTTCATTTCCAGTTCCTGCTCCAGCGGCTCCACAAAGGTCTGGAACAGGTCCATGTGCATCGCCTTGGCACGCCGGATCACCGAGGACAGCTCCGACTTGACCAGGGTCGAGAAGACGATGGGCAGCTTGCCATCCACGGCATAGGCTTCGTTGATCTTGCGGGTGGCGTCGTGGGCCTTTTCCAGGGTGTCGATGAAGGGCAGGCGGATCTGCTTGAAACGCAACTCGAACTGGCTCAGCACGGAATGCCCGAAGGTTTCGGCGGTGATCCCGGTGCCGTCGGAGACGAAGAAAACGGTACGGTTGGCGGCCAGAACGGGCGAAGGATGCGGGATCGGCATGGGGTCGAGCATGATGGGAGGATCTTGTCTTTTGGAAAAATTGAAAAAAAGTTTGGTGCAATGAACAAAATGGATTTCACGCGGTACAATGCCTAGCAACTTTTCGAGAAGCCCATCCTGATGACCGTCATTCGTCTGCGCAATATGAACGAGTTCCTGACGATGTTTGCACTGGCAAACGTCCTCGGTGCCGGCGCACGTCTGCTGATGTCTCTGGGCCATTCCTCGATGCCGCACCTGCTGCCGCAACCGTCGCAGAATAACAAAAATAAACCGACCCATGCCGCGCCCGCGAAGATTTCTTATCATCAAGCTAGGGGTAGTCATGTCCAACGCAGTAAACACCCAGGGGGCGGTATACGTAGCCTCCTTTGAAACTCTTCGCATGACGGACGTCGAGTCCGTCGGTGGCAAAAACGCATCGCTGGGAGAAATGATTTCCCAGCTGGCCGGTGCCGGTGTACGCGTGCCGGGCGGTTTCGCCACGACTGCGCAAGCTTTCCGCGATTTCCTGGAACACAGTGCCGATGGTGGCCCGACGCTGGCCGCCCGTATCGCCAAGCGCCTCGAAGGTCTGGATATCGATGATGTGCGTTCGCTGGCGCAAGCCGGCGCCGAGATCCGTCAATGGATCATCGACACGCCATTCCAGCCGCGCCTGGACCAGGAGATCCGTGCCTTCTACGACAAGCTGGTGGCTGATTCGACCGCCGAGATGTCCTTCGCCGTGCGTTCTTCCGCCACCGCAGAAGACCTGCCTGACGCCTCCTTTGCCGGTCAGCAGGAGACCTTCCTGAACGTGGTCGGTATCGACAACGTTCTGGAAGCGATGAAGCACGTCTTCGCCTCGCTCTACAACGACCGCGCCATCTCGTACCGCGTCCACAAGGGCTTCACCCACGCGGAAGTGGCATTGTCGGCCGGCGTGCAACGCATGGTGCGCTCCGACGTGGGCGCGGCTGGCGTGATGTTCACCATCGACACCGAATCGGGCTTCAAGGATGTGGTCTTCATCACCTCCAGCTATGGCCTGGGCGAAACCGTGGTGCAGGGCGCCGTCAACCCGGACGAGTATTACGTCCACAAGCCCATGCTTGAACTGGGCAAGCAGCCCGTGATCCGTCGCAACCTGGGTTCCAAGCTGATCAAGATGGAGTTCACCGGCGAAGCCAAGGCTGGCCGCTCGGTCAAGACCGTGGACGTGCCGGTGGAACTGCGCAACCGCTATTCCCTGACCGACGCCGAAGTGGTGGAACTGGCCAAGTACGCCACCATCATCGAAAAGCACTACCAGCGTCCGATGGACATCGAGTGGGGCAAGGACGGCCGTGACGGCAAGCTCTACATCCTGCAGGCTCGCCCGGAAACCGTGAAGTCGCAGCAAAAGGCCACCGACGCCCAGCAGCGCTTCAAGCTCAAGAGCTCCGGTACCGTGCTGGCCACTGGCCGTGCCATCGGCCAGAAGATCGGCGCCGGTCCGGTGCGCGTGATCACCGACCCGGCCGAAATGGAACGCGTGCAGCCCGGCGACGTGCTGGTGGCCGACATGACCGACCCCAACTGGGAACCGGTGATGAAGCGTGCCTCGGCCATCGTCACCAACCGTGGCGGTCGTACCTGCCACGCTGCCATCATCGCCCGTGAACTGGGCGTGCCGGCGGTGGTCGGTTGCGGTGACGCTACCGACGTGTTGAAGGATGGCACCCTGGTGACCGTGTCCTGCGCTGAAGGCGACGAAGGCAAGATCTACGACGGCCTGCTGGAAACCGAAGTGACCGAAGTGGCCCGTGGCGAACTGCCGCCGATCCCGCTGAAGGTGATGATGAACGTGGGCAACCCGCAGCTGGCCTTCGACTTCCAGTCTATCCCCAACGGCGGTGTCGGCCTGGCGCGTCTGGAATTCATCATCAACAACAACATCGGCGTACACCCCAAGGCTATCCTGGAATACCCGAACATCGACGCCGACCTGAAGAAGGCCGTGGAGTCGGTGGCCCGTGGTCATGCCTCGCCCAAGGCTTTCTACGTGGACAAGCTGGCCGAAGGCATCGCCACCATCGCTGCGGCCTTCTGGCCCAAGCCGGTGATCGTGCGCCTGTCGGACTTCAAGTCCAACGAGTACAAGAAGCTGATCGGCGGCTCGCGCTACGAGCCGGACGAAGAAAACCCGATGCTGGGCTTCCGTGGTGCAGCCCGTTATCTGGCGCATGACTTCGCCGAAGCCTTCCAGATGGAATGCCAGGCCATGAAGCGCGTACGCGAAGACATGGGCCTGACCAACGTCGAGGTGATGGTGCCGTTCGTGCGTACGCTGGGCCAGGCTGAAAAGGTCATCGGCCTGCTGGGCAAGTATGGTCTGAAGCGCGGCGAGAACGGCCTGCGCGTCATCATGATGTGCGAAGTGCCGTCCAACGCCATCCTGGCCGAGCAGTTCCTGGAACACTTCGACGGCTTCTCCATCGGTTCCAACGACCTGACCCAGCTGACCCTGGGCCTGGACCGCGATTCCGGCATGGA
>NZ_DASQOH010000057.1:0-12750 GCF_035644555.1 Herbaspirillum sp. | reverse complement strand
CCAGGCAGTCCATGGCAGAACGGATTCGTGGAAAGCTTCAATGGCAAGCTGCGTGACGAACTGCTTAACCGGGAGTGGTTCCGCAGCCGGGCAGAAGCGAAAGTGCTGATCGAAAGATGGCGTCAGTTCTACAACGAGCGTCGGCCGCATAGCGCACATCAGTACCAACCTCCAGCTACGGTCCGTCGAGCCTGGCTGGAATCGAATATGATCGACAACCGACTCACTGCCTGACTGGCTACAAATTACCGACGCAGGTCACATGCATTTTGATGGTCTGGGCGGAACCCGTACCTGCGGGCTGATAGGAATTTCCCGCTATCCTCTCCCAATAACGTTCCAATCCACTCCTCTTATTTTGAATGGATTGTTTAGTCAATCGAACCCCGAGGCAATCGTCGCCGCTGCTTTTTTGACATTTTCACTGGGGGATACAGTGCGTCAAGCCGTTTGATTTCTGCCATCTCCTCCGGTGTATTTATAGACACTGGTTCTGCCCACTCTCCGTCTTTAACAATAGGAAACCATCCTGGATAGCAAGTTTCAAAAAATGAAAGATCAACGATTGTGTAGTTTTCTTTATCAATTTTTTTTAACGTAACTGTCGCGAATCCAAAATGCGTATAGATCCCACCTGCTCCTGCTGGAGCGCGCTCATCAATCTTCTCTGATTCCCAGTCGTGAACTAATCCTGTAGCTTCAGGCAAAGGATGAAGAAACGACAATTCAAGCTTCCCCCCTCCTTTCTTACAGAAGCAGGGAATATGAGCCAGCTCCAACATCGATTTCGTATAAAGATTCTCTGGGAGAATGATATTTAAATACATTTTGAAATCACTTTATTCGTGGAAGAACTACTTCTCCAGTAAAACTCTTCTTGAACGTTTCTACCGGACTAAAGTACTGAATACCCTGAGGGTCTCTAATCGCGACGACCTGCACTCCTTGACGAGTGGTAACGCCATCAACAACCACAAAATGAGAGAAGTCTGTCGCTCTATCTGCGATACGAACTACAACAGGGGTTCCTGTTGCAGTATAGCGGATCAAATCATCCACATTGCGACCTGCAACAGGCAATGCATCAACCCCTCTGGACTTAAATAAGTCTGCGACCTTGTATATATTTATTCCTTTCTCAGACGGAGCTGCCTCAATTACAAGCTCTGCTACATCGACCTTCCTGCCAAATGTATCCATTACCATAGCGCATGAATTATGCCCACAGGTTGGAACATTCCCCTGATTGAGCACCAGCCGACTTCCGTCTCTGGGAGTCGCATCAACCAAAAGACGATTCTGTGGATTCGCTGCTGCCGCCTCTTTGAGGATCTGCGCGGCATCCATTTGCACAGCTTTTCCAACGGAAAATTTACTTAGTAAATTGGAGATGGTCTGTCCCAACCGCCCTGCGCCAGATGGCAATCCAGCTAGCCCAAGTGCTTCAAGCAGAGTTGCTTGATCCGCAGCATCCAGTTTCGAAAGCTCAACATCTTTTTCCGATATTTTGCTTAGCAATGTCGCCTGCTTTACCTCTATCTGCGCCTTTCGATTAGGATCGTTTTGGTATAGCTGCTTTTCCTGCTCCAACGCATCGACAGCGGTTACGATCGCATCGATTTTTGAACTACATCCAGTAGCTCTTGTGCAAGGCGCCGATACGGCCATTGCATTTGCAACACGCTGGGCAGCCCACTCAGTCGGATTCTTCGCGCCAAACCTAGCTTGCTGTTCCTGCGTCCAAGACCCATCACTATTACCGTTGAGGAATGGATTATTCCGACCTTTATAGTCCACTTCAAACAGACCCTTGGTCTTGTTAAGAGCAATAAACTGCTTGGCACTCTCATCGCTCTTTCCAGCTTTCTCCGCAGCTGCATCCACGATTGCATAACAGCGCCGTTTTTTCAGCATCTGTTTTAGCCTGCATGATCTTCGCGTCAAGCTCATCGACTTGTCTGGTCGCGTAGTTGCCAATCTCCTTCGCAACATTCTTCCCAAACATCTCCATGATCTGCGCCTGTGCCTGCACATCCGCCTGCAAGGCTTGCGCATTCCACGTCTTGGTCAGCTTTGCGCTGCTATCCCGATCACTGCTCACATCGGTATTGATGCTCGCAATCGTCTGCTCGGCCGACTTGCCCGTTCTGGCCTGCTGGGCTGCATCATCGGTGATCTTGATATCGGCCTGACTGATGCCACTGCGGGTGGCACTCCTCTCGTTGCCGCCTGCACTACCGATGCCTACTCCAATGCCCGCCAACGATCCCTTGGCACCGTCCACGCCGGTCCCTGCGCTGATGCCCTCGGCCTTGTAACGACTGCGGTTCTCGATGTCAGATTGCGTCAGCGTGGCCGTACTCAGACTGTTCCTGCCTTCTGCTGCGGCCTTGTCGGTGCTGGCGATCTTGGCGCCCTTGAGGTCGGTATTGCCGGTCACATCGACTCGGAAGCCCTCATCACCGGCCCGGATGCCTGACTGTTCAGTGACACTCGCAAAGTCCCCTTCGACCCGGCTGAGGCTGCCATTGACACTACCGCCCGACTTGCCCGCGCCAGCCGAGATACTTCCGCCGACGGCCTGCTGTCTGCTCCGGTAGGTGCTGCTGTCCTGCAGGCTGGCGATGTTCAGGTCGCCGCCCACCTCGACTTCCACGCGCTTGCCCGCCACGACTGCGCCGCGCACTGTGGTGTCGGCGCCGGATTCAAGCTTGACCTTGTTGCCGGCTTCGACATGGGTATTGACCTGCTCGACATCGCTACCGTCACCCCGACCGCGACTGCCGGAGCCGCTGGCATTGAAGACCAATCCATCCGTGCCGTAGGCGATGCCCACCGAGCCTGACTTGCTCCGGTGCCCCAGCGGATGTCCTGCCGGAACTCCTCGGTCACGCTGCCCAGGCTGACATCGCGTCCTGCCGAAAGGTTGGCGTCGCCACGGGCCGCGATCACGGCGGCATTGGCGATGAGGTCACGGCCAGCGGCAATCGCCACCTGCTCGCCGCTGACGCTGGCAATCTGGTTGATGTTGCTGCCGGTCGTGGTCGTGTTGACGCTACTCGCCCGGGTACTGTTGATGGCGATGTCGCGCCCGGCTGTCATGACCAGGCCCTGCTCGGCATCGATGTGGCCGGCGTTGTCGATATCGGTCGTGGCGGCGAGCCTGATATCGCCCCCCGTGATGCGGCCGCCCAGGTTGCCGATCCGGTCGGCGCGCAGTGAGACACCGCGGCGGGCGGCGAGGGTGCCTCCCTTGTTGAGGATGTCCTGCACCGTCTGGAAGGCCAGCTCGTTGCCGGCGATCAGGGTCTGCCTGCCGGTGACCTGGACGCTGGAGGGCTGCAGATAGACCTGCGGCACCAGAACTTCCTCGGTGCTGCCGTCGGCCAGGGTGACGCTGCGCTTGACCAGCCACACCAGATCGGTCTTGAGCTGCGCGATTTGCGTGTCGCTCAAGGCTATGCCCAGGACATACCGCTGGACCTGCGCCTGTTGCAAGCCGGCCTGCATCAGGGCCAGGTATTGGGCTTCGTTGCTGTTGAAGCCGGTGAGGTAGCGTTGCCCGGTGGCGTCCTGGATTTGGCGCTGGATCAGTTGCTGCTCGTAGAAACCGTCACCGAAACGTCGGTAGCTGGGAGCCAGGCCGGACGTGTCCTGGAATTGCCGGATCAGGAAGTCTGACGAGAGCCAGTTGCGATTGCCGATGAAGCGTGGATCGGTCTGCACCAATGGTGCCGTCAAGCTGTTCTGGTTGACCTGATAGAGCGCATTGACGGGCAGGCCGAGGTCCACCGTCGGCGTGCGCGGATTGCTGCTCTTGCCGCCGTTCTCGAGGGTGGTGGCGTCGATACGAATGTCGGTGGCGGCCCAAATGGTTTTATCGTTGCGCAGCCGGTCGGCAACATGCAACGCGAGTGCAGCACCGGCACTGACGGCACCTGCGTTGTCCAGGCCCGCTGCCGTGAGTTCGACGGCGCCTTTACTGCCCAACGTACCGGCCTGGACGAAGCTCGTCGTGCTGGTGGCCCCAAGGCCGTCTTCTCCGATGAAGCGGCCACGGTTCTCGATCGCGGCTGCTTGCGCGGTCAGCCTCTGCCTGGCTTCGATGCTGCCGTTATTGAAGAGTGCGCCGGCGATGTCGAGTTGGACGGAGGACCTGGCCGAGTACAGCTCGCCCCGGTTCTCCAGCACCCCCGCCCGCACGTTGAGCATGCCATTGCTGCCGATCTTGCCAAGGTTGACGACGCCGTTGGTGACACGCAGCGCCAGCGCGGCGGGTGTGATCAGGCTGCCACTGTTGTCCAGCGTAGCGGCATTGAGGGTGACTCCCGTGTCGCCGCCGATGCTGCCCGCGTTACGGATCGCGCCGCCCATGCGCAGGACGGTCGGACCGGCGCTGCCGATAGTGGCATCCTTGCTGTTCTCCAGCGAAGCTGCTTCCAGCGTACTGCCCGTCGTGCCACCCAGCGTACCGGTGTTCGTCACGGCGCCGTCAATCTGTACATGCAGGCTCTGGCTGGCACTGAGGCTACCGCGATTCTCCAATGCCGCCGCATGGAGACGCACTGCGTTCTCCGCCCCCAGCGTGCCGGTGTTGCTGACGGCGCCGGCTGCGTTGATCTGAGTGTCGATGCGTGCGGCGAGCGTGCCGGTATTCTCCAGGCGCCCCGCTGCGGTCACGATCAGTTGACCTTCGGTGGCGGCCAGCGTGCCACCGTTGTGCACGCCCACACCGTGCTCGGTCGCGCTCAGGTAGATGTGGCCAGCATACATGCCGCCCAGTTGGGCGACATCGATGGCGCGCACGGGTGCCGAATCCGTCGGTGCCACGCCGGCTACTACCTGTGCATGGTCAGCGCTGACGGTGTTGAGCCCGGCACTGACCTTGAGCCGATTGGCCCAGATGCGTGCATTGACCTGGACAGCGCGCGCGATGAGTTCGGTATAGTCCGTTGACCGGGCATCCATGCCACTGCCATCGACGCCAAGCACCCCACTACTCACCCGGTAACTCTCCAGATCCCCACCATTGATGATCGGCGTACCGGTGGTCAGCGTAGCGCGTGGCACGTTGATGAAGCCGCAACCGGCGCAGGTGATGCCGGAGGGGTTGGCGATGATGACCTGAGCCTTGTTACCGGCAACCTCAACAAACCCGCGCAGGTAGCTGGCGTCGGATGAATGCACCTGGTTCACGATCACCCGCGCGCCACCGCCGGCCAGCCAGGGATTGCCACCGACATAACCACCCAGTTCGGTCTGGCTGCCCCGGCCGGCGTTGTTGAGGATCACGCCACGGCCGTCCACATCGAAGCGGCGATAGCGATTCACGGAGAGGCCCTTGGCGTTGGCCTGGCGGATATTGATCACCGGTACGCCATTGCCGCTCGTGATCACCGAGGGCTGCTGGGAGGCAGGCGCGCTGCGATCTACCAGGATCTGCGCATGCGCAACGGTGGACCAGGCCAGCGCCATCGCCAACGACAAGGGCGAAAAGCACCATCTTCCCGGCGCCCTCATCCCGCCGGTCCGAGCAGTATTTTTCCCTGGCTGGCCGGCCACTGAAGATGCCGTTTCGGCCACCGCGATGAGCATCGCACGGTGACGATTGAAGATCAGTTTGTAGCGCTGCCGATTCATGTCATGCCTTCGTCAATGACGACCATGCCGGATGGCACGTCGATTCGAGAGGCAGTCTATTTTTTTGAAGGGGCTGAAAAAACGAGAAATGTCTCGTTTCCTGGGGGGCGATAAAAGAAGAAATTGCGATATCTCAACTTCTTTTCGATTGCGGCGAACACACGCACTGAGTTGTGAAAGCCGCCAAAACTTCTCATGAAACGACGCATTTTAAACACGACACTGTGCGCGGCTCTGGCAGCGGTCCTGCCTCATGCCTTAACCTCGGCACAGACCCTCGGCATTCAGCAGGAACAGCTTCAGCGCGAGCGCGAACGCATCCTGCGGCAATACCTGGAGCAAGCGCCGGATGTGCTCACGCTGGGTCTGCCGGCATCACCTGCGCCCGCACTTACCTATCCGGAGGATGAACGACCATGCAGCCGCATCGAGGCCATCAGCCTGGAGGGAGAAGCCGCGCGACATTTCGGCTTTGCATTGGCCACCGTCAACCGACGTGCCGCCGATGGTGGCGCTACCGGGCGCTGCCTGGGCAGCCAAGGAGTGCAGACGCTCATCGCGCATGTGCAGAACGCCATCATCGGACGCGGCTTCACCACCACGCGCGTACTGGCCCCGGCGCAAGACCTCAGTGCAGGCCGGCTGATACTGACGGTGATACCCGGCCGGGTGAGGAAGGTGCGCATGGCCGAGGGCGCGGATGGGCGTGGTACACCCTTGAATGCCCTGCCGCTCTCCGAGGGAGATCTACTCAACCTGCGCGCCATCGAACAAGGTCTGGAGAATCTCAAGCGTGTGCCGACGGCCGAGGCCGACATCCAGATCACGCCATCCGAAGACAGCGACGCGCAGATCGGCGACAGTGACCTGTTGGTGCAGTACCGTCAAGGCTTCCCCCTGCGCCTGGCGACATCGCTGGACGACGGTGGCGCCCGCGCGACCGGCCGCTACCAGGCAGGTGCGACGATCTCCTACGACAACTGGTGGACGCTCAACGACCTGTTCTATGTGAGCCTGAACCGCAGCCTGGGGCGCTATGGCGACCGCGGCAGCCGGGGTCACACCGTGCACTACTCGCTCCCCTTCGGCTACTGGCTGCTGTCGGCCACCAGCTCCACCAGCCTGTATCACCAGACGGTGGCAGGTGCCTTCGAACCGGTCATCTACAGCGGCCACGCGGAAAACAGCGAGCTGAAGCTCACCCGCCTGCTCCATCGTAGCGCCAGCAGCAAGACCAGCGTGGCCGCCAAGCTGCTATTGCGTCGGTCCTTCAACTTCATCGACGGGATTGCCCTGGAGCCGCAGCAGCGCCGTATGTCGGCCTGGGAACTGGGCGTACAGCACCGGCATTTCATCGCGACGGCGGTGGCCGATGTCAGCCTCAGCCACCGGCGCGCGGTGGATCGCCAGGGGCCGCAGACGGACGACCCGCTGGCGCTACCACAGATCGTCAGCCGCTATGGACTCTGGCTGGCCGATGCCACGTTGAACCTGCCCTGGCTGGCTGGACCGGCGCGCTTGCGCTACAGCGGGGCGGTACGCGCCCAGTGGAACCGGGGGCCGCTGCCGGCGCAGGACCAGTTCGCCATCGGGGGGCGCTACACGGTGCGCGGCTTTGATGGCGAGCTGACGCTACAGGCCGAGCGTGGCTGGTTCGTACGCAACGAACTGGCTCTGGCCCTGGGCGAGAGTGGACAGGAAGTATATGCCGGCCTGGATACCGGCGCGGTAGCCGGGCCGACGGCGCGACAACTGATCGGGCGCCGCCTGAGCGGTGCCGCGCTGGGGATGCGTGGGCAATGGGCAGGACTGGGCTACGAGCTGTTCGTGGCCACCCCGGTGGTCAAGCCAGCCCTGTTCCCGACGGCGCCCCTGACGGGCGGCTTCAGTGTGCAATGGTCGTACTGAGGTCCGGGCTGAGCCGGTCGGATCGCGGTGCGGCGGCGACCGGAGCGGTGGCCGCCGCACCCGCTCACTGCTGACGATAACGGCGCAGGCCGCGTACCGGCAGCTTGTTGGCCTCGATCAGGGCCTTCTTCAAGGCGCGCTTGTGCAGCACCGCGCCCACGATCAGGGCGACGGCCGCCAGGACGATGATGAGAACATTGACGAGATCGAAGTGTTGCATGACTCCCCCTTGCGACAGATGACGGCTGATGAAACTCGGGCATGGCCCTTCCGGCTGAGCCGGACCCGCACGACGCCCCCGGTAGCGCCCGCGTGGCCTGTTTTTGCGCCAGGCTTGTGGAAAACATAGCACATGGTCGGGATGAGACAGTAAATAATATAAATAATTTCCTGGAATTTCCCATTCGCGCAACAAAAAGCACGACCGTTATATTTTGTCGTCTTTTATCCTATAATCGTCGGACAAAAGCGGCCTTGCGCCTTGATATAACGACAACCGAAGAGAGACGACCATGCCACCAGCCCCTGCTTACCCCAAGGCATTGCAAGATCTGCGCCTGCCCATCATCTGCTCGCCCATGTTCATCGCCAGCGGTCCGGCGCTGGTGGCGGCCCAGTGCAAGGCCGGACTGGTCGGATCGTTTCCTGCGCTCAACGCCCGCCCGGCCGAGCAACTCGATGTCTGGCTGACCCAGTTGCAGCAGGAGCTGGCGCAATGGCAGGCTGAGCATCCGGCACGCAAGGTCGGCCCGATCGCGGTGAACCAGATCGTGCACCAGTCCAATGACCGGCTGGCACAGGACGTGGCGACCTGCGTGAAGCACCAGGTGCCCATCATCATCTCCAGCCTGCGCGCGCCGCCGCGCGAGATGCTCGACGCCGTGCACAGCTATGGCGGCATCGTGCTGCATGACGTGATCTCCCTGCGCCATGCCGAAAAGGCGCTGGAAGCCGGGGTCGATGGCCTGATCCTGGTGGCGGCCGGGGCCGGCGGCCATGCGGGGACGCTGTCCCCGTTCGCGCTGGTGGGCGAGGTACGCAAGATGTTCCAGGGGCCGCTGGTGCTGTCCGGCGCCATCGCCACCGGCGACGCGGTCCTGGCAGCGCAGGCCATGGGCGCCGACTTCGCCTACGTGGGTTCGCGCTGGCTGGCGACCCGCGAATCGAACGTCGATGAAGCCTATCGTCAGGCCATCATCGAGTCCGCCGCGGCCGATGTGGTGTACACCAACCTCTTTACCGGCGTGCACGGCAACTACCTGAAAAAATCCATCGTCAATGCCGGGCTGGACCCAGACAATCTGCCCGAGGCCGACAAGACCAAGATGAACTTCGGTTCCGGAGGCGGCAGCAAGGCCAAGGCCTGGCGCGACATCTGGGGAGCCGGCCAGGGCGTGGGCCTGATGGACGACGTGCCCAGCGTGGCCGAGATGGTTGACCGGCTAGAGGTGCAATACTGCGCGGCGCGCGACCGCTTGCTGGCGCTCTGAGCATGTGCCGGGGGGATGCCAGGCCGCCCCCCCTCACCTGACTGCCGAGCCGGGCGCGTACGCTCACCGGGGCTGCGTTCTGCGGAGGTGGTGGCTGGTTGCCTTTGCAAACCCGAGCGCAGGCCCGTCCTCGGCCTGATTGTTTTTTGTGCAGACCTGCACCAGAGCGGGGGAACGCGCCCTGTCCTGGCGCGTCCAAACCTCCAGCTCTTCCTTATGCCAGGCGGCTTTCGCGGCTCTTGTGCGAATCGTCTGACGGACAAAATCCCATTTTTGGATCTACCCCGGAACTGGCGGCACTTCTTGTGCGAGGCCCGGTCGTATCTGTTCGCTTTCTGCATTCGCAAGGCGCCGTTTCGCCTGTGGCCACGCGCAGTTGCCCTACGGCCTCGGCCCTGCAGCAAAAGAAGAGTCAACCATTTGATGCGAGGACCTCACCATGACCAGCTTCCTGAGAACCAGAAAAGATCGTCATCCCAAACACGACAAACCCCGCCTGCCCCATGAGCAGGACCAGAACGTCGATCGCCAGGACCCGGCGCGCAGCGGCCACAAGGTGGACCGGCCCGAGATCCGTCAGGCCTACGACGATATCCGCAAGGGCCAGGTCGATACCGACCTGCGCGGCACCGGCGGTCTCGATGAAGTCAACAAGGGACCGGGCGGCCGCGCCGCTGGCGCACCTCCCAAGGAACTGGACGAAGGCTGAGCAGGCGCCCGATCCGCGGACCGGGGGGCGCCTGCTCAGCCTGCCGCGGGTCGCTCTACAGACCCGAGCGGGCGACCCAGTCCGAAATGAGGGCAAACAATTCCTGCGGCTTTTCCATCGGCGTCATGTGACCGCAGTCGCTGATGATCTCCAGGCGCGATTGCGGTATCTGCCGCGCCATCTCTTCCGATTCCTCCACACTGCGCAGCTTGTCCTGGTCGCTGCTGACGATGAGCACCGGGCAACGCAATTGCGACAGCGACTCTGCCGTACTGTCGCGCAGGGTCTGCAATTGCCGCAGGAAGACTTCCTTGCCATTGGTCAGAGCCATTGCCTGCAGCCGGTCCAGAAGAGAGCGGTCGCCACTGCGCGCCGGGTGCAGGGACGACGCCAGCGCCCGCGAGGTCAGCCCCTTGAACGGGGTGCGCCGGGCCATGTCGATCTGCGCCAGCGTGCCCTGCGATTCGCGCTCGGTCTGCGGCCGGGATGAGGTATTGAGCAATGCCAGCCCCAACACCCGCTCGGGTGCCTTCAGCGCAATGGCCTGCGCCACGAAGCCGCCCATGGAAAAGCCCAAGAGCACGAAACGCTCGGGCGCCTGCCGCAGCACCCCATCGGCCATGGCCTGGATACCGATGTCCTGGCCGAGGTCGCCAAAGCCCAGGGAACCCAGCGTGGCGAGATCGTCCCGCATGTCGTCCCACAGGTGTTCGTTGAGCATGAAGCCCGGCAGCAGGACCAGGTGGCGCATCGTGATTTCCCTTGCATCGGTTGTATGAAAAGAGGCGATATTGTAGGCGGGCACGGCCGCTACTGCAGCCACAGCGCGCGTCGGCTGGAGCCGGCCATGGCCAGGCACAGCACGCCCAGCAGCGCCAGCGCCGCCTGCAGACCCCAGCCATGCGCCAGGAAGCCGAACAGCGGCGGGCCAATCAGGCTGCCGCTGTAGCCCAGCGTGGCCACCGCCGCCAGTGCCGTCGAGCCATGTCGGCCAGCGGCACTGAAGACGAAGGGAAATACCGCCGCCACACCGGTGCCGGCGATGGCAAACCCGAGGATGGCCACGGCCATGCCGGGCGCGACCACCGCCAGCGCGATGCCGGCGCTGGCGACCAGCGTGCCGACCCAGACCACGCGACGCGCATCGTACCGGGCCTTGAGACCGTCACCGATCATGCGCATGATCAGCATCATGCCGGCGAAGGCGGCATAGGCCAGCGGCGTGGCGCCATCGCTGGCACCGATGTGATCCTTCATGTAGATGCCGCTCCAGTCGGCCACCGAACCCTCGACGATGGCGCCGCAAAAGGCGATCCCGCCCAGCACCACCAGGTGGCCATGCGGCATGGCGAAGAGCTTGCGTTCGGGATCATGTTCCGGGCGGTCGTCCGGCAGGGCCACGTAGGCCGCGTACAGGGGATAGAGGAACAGCGCCGCTACCAGCAGGAAATGCCAGACCGGTGTGATGCCCAGCCCCGCCACCGCACTGGCGACCAGCGCGCCCGAGAAGGTCCCCACGCAGAACCAGCCGTGCAGCATCGACATGATGGGACGCCCGGCATCGCGTTCGGCCTGCGCACCCAGCGCGTTGATGGCGACGTCGAAGCAACTGGAGGCAGCGCCATACAGCGTGCAGATCAGCATCAGGCTCGCCAGCCCCGGCGCCAGGCCCAGCAGCGGCAGCGACACCAGCAACACCAGGCCGGCGTAGAGCGTGCTGTGGCGCGCACCATAGTGCCCGGTGATCCAGGCCGCCAGCGGGAACGAACCGACCGCGCCGATCCCGCCGCACAGCAGCACCAGCGCCAGCGTGGCCGCGTCCAGCTGCAGATGATCCCGGATGGCGGGAATGCGCGCGGCCCAGGTGGCAAAGACGATTCCCAGCAGCAGGAAAAACAGGGGAATGGCAAACTTGCGCCAGATCAGGCGCGAAGTAGAAGCAGGACGGGAAGAAGACGGCTTGGTTGTCATCGATAAGTCAGGAATGTACACTGCGCGAAAACCATTTCTATCCTGAAATGAGTTTCAGTATTGCAAACCGCTATTATCCGACAACCGGGAAAGCGCATCGTCATGCGCTGTCGGACACCGCGGTGCAGGGCCACCCCCAGGGGAGCCAATCAGAAGCCAACGGACCTGCCAGCTTGCAAGAAGGGCGCATGCCCCCTTGCAGATCACGGATCGAACCGCAACTCTGAGCGACCGATGCTGCCGGCGGCTGCAATCTCGCAGGGACAGGAATGCCAGTTTCAGAACCGAACAAGATCTATCAGGAAATCATTGATGCATTGATCGCCATGCATCGGCTCACTGACGGCTATACGCCCAATCACGAGGACCAGACCGCCGAGCTGGCGGTCATGATCGGGCGGCATCTGCGCCTGCCCGCCGAGCGCATCGACGTGCTGCACATGGCAGCTCAGGTGCATGACATCGGCAAGGCCAGGATACCGCTGGAACTGCTCACCAAGCCGGGCCGCATCACGGCCGACGAATATGGCGTGCTCAAGACTCACGTGCAGTTCGGCTACGAAATGCTCAACAAGATCAGCTTCCCCTTCAACCTGGCCGAGATCGTCTGGTGCCATCATGAATACCTCGACGGCAGCGGCTATCCGCGTGGCATCAGCGGCGACGCCCTGCCCTTCGAGTCGCGCATCCTGACGGTGGCCGACATCGTCGAATCGATGTCGGCCGATCGACCCTACCGCAAGTCGCTGGGCATGGCCGTGGCGCTGGAAGAAATCCAGCGCCAACGCGGCAGCCGTCTGGACCCAGTGGTGGTGGATGCCTGCCTGCACGTGGTCCAGGAGCACAACTGGCGCCCCATCGCCAACTGAGCCAGCGCCCGCCTCCCGGCTGCATCGGCTACACTGGGCGCCATAACAAGACTGCCCGGAGACGCCACACCATGACCAGCCAAGCTGGGCATGCGCCCTCGCCCTTCATCCTGCGCCACCCCATCCTGACGGCCCTGGCCCTGTCGCTTGGCACCGCCGTGGC
>NZ_DASQOH010000056.1:0-7225 GCF_035644555.1 Herbaspirillum sp. | reverse complement strand
CTCGGTGGCGACGACCGCGAAGCCGCGACCCTGTTCGCCGGCGCGGGCCGCTTCCACGGCGGCATTCAGGGCCAGGATATTGGTCTGGAAGGCGATGCCGTCGATCACCCCGATGATGTCCACGATCTTGCGCGACGAGGTATTGATGGCGGCCATGGTATCGACCACTTCATCGACGATGGCACCGCCCTGCTTGGCGATGTCGGAGGCATTGCGGGCCAGCTGGTTGGCTTCGCGGGCATGGCCGTCGTTCTGCTTGACGGTGGCGGTCAACTGCTCCATGGCCGAGGCGGTTTCTTCCAGCGAGGCGGCCTGGTCTTCGGTGCGGGCCGAGAGGTCGCCGTTGGCGGCGGCGATCTGGGCGCTGATGGTGGCCACGCCGGCGGCGGCATCGCGCACTTCGGTGACGGTATTGCGCAGGTTGCCGCTCATCTCGGAGAGCGCCGCCATGATGCTCTGGCGCTTGCCGCCATCGTAGCGGCGCAGCGCCACCTGGTGATACAGCTCACCGCGATCCACGGCCAGCGCCAGTTGCTTGACCTCGTCCGGCTCGGCGCCCAGGGCGCGACCGATGGAGCGGGTGATCAGGCCGGCCAGCACCACGCCGGCCACCATGGCCGCCGCCAGCAGTACCAGCATGAAGGCCTGGAAGCCGCGCGCGGTACTGCGCGCCTTGGTCGATTCGGCCTGGCTCATGCTTTCCTGCAGGTCGATGAACTTGTTCACCGTGGCCAGCCAGGTGATGAACGCCGGCTTGGCTTCGCCCAGCATGATCTTGCGGGCGCCGTCGATATCGCCGCTGCTGCGGGCGGCGATGATGCGTGCCGACAGCGGCATGGCGCGGGCTTCGGCGGCCTTGATCTGGGCCAGGGCATCGCGCTCTTCGGCATTGGGCGCATGCGCACCCTGGTTGGCGAAGATGGCATCCAGCGGCTGCGCCGACTTCTGGTAATCAGCATCGAGCTTGTTGATCAGGGCCACCACCTCCTTGACCTCGGCATCCTCCACCAGGGTCAGATCGCGCAGGGCGATGGCGCGGTCGTGTACGCTGCCGCGGAAGTTGATCGCATAGCGCTGCTTGACGTTGTTGTCGTCGCTGACCTTGGTCAGGCTGCCTTCGATCGCATTGACCTTGCTGATGCTGACCACCGTCAGTACCAGCATCATCACCAGCACCAGCGCGAAACTGAGCCCCAGACGCGCGGCCACGCTCAGCGAGCGCCCCTTTTTGTTAGCGTTATCCATGATTTCCCCTGTTGTATGAATGCAATGTGCGGATGCGTTCCGCGTCCGGCGCCTCGCTGGCCTTGCAAGACAGGTCGATGATAGGCCACCCGTCCGCCCCGGCCATGACGAAAAAGGACATGTTCAAGGACAACCAGCCCCGACTGGTTGCCCACTGTTTCCCCGGTTCGGGAGCCTATCACGGCGCCGGAAAAACTTCTTGCCACGGCCCGGATTGCGACCCTGCTTCAGGGCAGCCGGGCCTTGCGATCCAGCAGCAAGCCCAGCAAGGCGCAGCAGCCGGCGAACAGGCCGATCCCGCCGACCGCGCCCAGGCCCAGGATGCCGGCCCCCACGGCGCTGCCCAGCGAAAAGCCCAGGTACATGGTCGAGGTATTGAGCGAGAGCGACACCGAGGCCTGCGCTGGCGGTCCGGCCGCGATCAGGCGCGCCATCTGTGCCGGGAAGAAGGCCCACACGGCGAACCCCCACAGGGCCACGGCGACCAGCACCGGTACCAGGGCATGTCGTGGCGTCAGCCAGGTGGCCGCTGCCAGGGCCCAGAAGGACAGCATCAGCAGCAGCAGCGCACTACGCACCACGCGTTGCGAACCGAAGCGGTCGTTGAGGGTGCCGCCGATGCTCACGCCCACGGCGGCGGCGGCGCCCCACAGGGTCACGGTCATGCCGATGCCGGCTTCGCCGAAGCTCAGGGTATGCGCCAGGTAGGGGGCGATATAGGGATAGGCGGCATAGGCGCCGACCGACCAGAACAGGGTCACGGCCAGCAGGCGGCGCACCGGCGCCTGGCCGATTACGCCTACCCGCTCGCGCAGGCTGGCCACGTGCAGCTGGCCGCCGGCCCGGCGATCCACACCCAGCCAGATGCCAACCACCGCCAGCGCACCCATCGCGGCTACGGCCAGGAAGGTGGCGCGCCAGCCGAAGGCATGTCCCACTACCGAACCCAGGGGCAGACCCAGGGCGATGGCGATGGTCATGCCGCCGCTGACGATGGCCAGCGCCCGTCCGCGCTGCTCGGGCTTGACGATGGCGCCGGCCAGGGCGTTGGCATTGGGCGTGTAGAGGCCGGCGGCCACTGCCATCAGCAGGCGGGACAGCAGCAGGCCGGCAAATCCGGTGGAGAGCGCCGCCGCCAGATTGGCCAGGGTAAAGATGCCCATGGCGCCGATGAGCACGTTGCGGCGGTTGACGTTGGCCGAGAGTACGGTGGTGATGGGCGAACTCAGCGCCAGGACCAGCGTGAAGACGATCACCAGGCTGGCCACCACCGACACGCTCATGCCGAAGTCGGCCGCCATGCGCGGCAGCAGCGGGGCGATCATGAAGCCCTCGGTGCCGATGGCGAAGGTACCCAGGGCCAGGAACCCGGCGGTCAGCAGCGAGCCCTGGTGGGGCGCTGCGGAGGGGGCGGGAGCCTGCGCGACAGGCGGGGTAGGAGTGGAGTTCATGCGATTCCTCGATGGTAGGAAGGCGGCCGGCCGGTGCCGGCGGGGCAGCTTGCTGCCCCCGGGGCGCGGGCCGGCTGGTGCCGCGATGACGGATCAGACCGGGATCGGATTGGCGATCAGCGCTTCGTTGAAACCGTTGACCAGCGCGTGCTCGTTGGCGCCCGGGTTGTCACGCAGTGGCTTGATGGCTTCGACCAGGATTTCCTCGTCATCGCTGGCCAGCTTGGCCATGGTTTCGGCGATGAAGGCATCCAGCGGCATGGCACGCGGATCACCGCTCTTTTTGACCAGGTCGGTGTCGACCCAGGGCGGCGCGATTTCCTGCACCCGCACATTGGTCTGGCGCAGCATGAAGCGCTGCGACAGCGCGTAGGAGTGCAGGGCCGCCTTGGTGGCCGAATACACCGCCGTCACCGCCAGCGGCACATAGGCCAGCACCGAGGTGTTGTGGATGATGGTGGCGCTGGGCTGGGCCTTGAGCAGGTCGATCAGGGCCGAAGTCAGGCGGATCGGGCCCAGCAGGTTGGTGTTGATGATGTTGCGGCTGACTTCATCGTCGATGCTGCCGCCGGCGTCGTCGAAGGGCATGATGCCGGCGTTGTTGATCAGCACGTTGAGCCCCGGATGACGCGCCTTCAGGGTGGCGGCGGCGGCTTCGATGCTGGCCAGCTCCGAGACGTCGAAGGCGATGGCATCCATGCCCGGATTGGCGGCGGTGACTTCGTCCAGCAGCGCCTGGCGGCGGCCGCCGATGATGACCTGGTTGCCCAGCTTGTGGAAGGCCTCTGCCAGGGCGCGGCCGATGCCGGAGGTGCCGCCGGTGATGAAGATGACGTTGTCGGTGAGTTTCATGATGTTGCCTTTCTGAAGATATGGTCGTAGGGGCTGAGGAAGACTGCGCAGGGGCAGTCATTCCGGATCGAATCATTGGGGTGTCGGTGTGCGGCGGGGTGGCCGCAGGATCGGCTCAGTGCACGGCCGTGTAACGCGCTGCCGGGACATTGGCCGAGAGCTTGCTGGCCAGGCCCTGGCGGGCGGTCTCGAAACGGGTCCAGGCGTCTTCCTCGTGCAGGGAGGGGATGGTCACCAGTTCGCCGCGCTGGAAGCCGACCAGGGCGGCGTCGACCATCTGGTCGGCCGGCATGACGATGGCCGGGTCCAGGTGTTCCACCGGCAGTCCGCCGATGGCCCAGAAGTCGGTCGCGGTGGCGCCGGGCAACACGGCCTGCACCTGCACGCCCTTGGCCGCCAGTTCATGATGCAGCGATTGCGAGAAAGCCAGCACGAAGGCCTTGCTGCCGCCATAGACGCCGTTGAGTACCTCCGGCGCCACGCCGACGATGGAAGAGATATTGATGATCGCGCCCTGGCCGCGTGCCACGAAGCCGGGGACCACGGCATAGGTCAGGCGGGTCGGCGCGGTGACGTTCAGGGCGATCATGTCGGTCATGTGATCGACATTGCTTTGCAGCAGCGGGGTATGGGTGCCGATGCCGGCATTGTTGACCAGCAGGGTGATGCTGGCATCGTTGCGCAGCTTGTCTTCCACCTGGGCCAGCGACTGGGCCTGGCCCAGGTCGGCTTCCAGCACTTCGACGGTACGGCGGGTGTCGTTGCTGATGCGCTGGGCCAGGGCATTGAGGCGCTCGCGGTTGCGGGCCACCAGGATCAGGTCGTAGCCCAGACGGGCCAGACGATCTGCATACAGGGCGCCGATGCCGGACGAAGCGCCGGTGATGAGGGCGGTACCGCGTTGGCTTGCTGCTTGGGACTGGGTCATGATGTTCTCCTTGGGTTGTCGGTTGCGATGGAGAGCATCTTATGGCGGCGGCCGATTTCCGGAATGACGCAGAAGGTGGTGTTTTCGGACATCCTGACCGGATCCCGTCACCGGCCTCGCGCCCCCCTCAATGTGCGGCGCTGCTGGAAAAGATGTTGATCACCAGCACCCCGGCCACGATCAGGGCGATCCCGGCCACCGCCGGCCCGTCCAGGCGCTGGTGGTGGATCAGCCAGGCGGCCAGCGTGATCAGCACGATCCCCACCCCCGACCAGATGGCATAGGCGACGCTGGTGGGCATGCTGCGCAGGGTCAGCGAGAGGCAGTAGAAGGACAGGCCATAGCCGAGCACCACCACCAGGGCCGGCAGCACACGGGTCATGCCGTCGGAAGACTTGAGGGCGGTGGTGGCGATGACTTCGGCCACGATGGCCACGGCCAGGGTCAGGTAAGGAGAGGAGGTGGGGGAGGGAATAGACATGGGCAGGCTCCTGGGTCAACGAGAGATGGCGGCGGACAGTGTCCGTTTGCGGACGCTGAAGTGTCACGGAAACGGACACCTGGCGGCAAGCTGAGTTCCTAAGTGATTGAATATAAAGGGATTCGTGGCGGGCACGGGGCTTGCAAAAGAGGGAATACCTCTCACCCCTCAAGGAGTTGTCATGAATCTTTCTTCATCCCCGCTTTCAGCCTCGCTGCGCTCGCTGGCGGCTGCCTCGACCCTGGCCCTGCTGACTTCGCTGGTAGCCGCCCATGCCCAGGCACTGCCGCCACCACCGGTTGCCGCACCGGCGCCCGCTGCCGGTGCGGCCATGCCGCCGCCACCGCCGCCGGCCACCTACGAAGCCGCCCTCACGACCCAGGCCCCGGTCACGGAAGGCCGCGTCAGCCGCCTGCTGATCAATCCCTACGGCGAGGTCGATGGCCTGCTGGTGGGTGAACGCACCGTGGTCAAGTTCCCGCCGCACCTGTCGCAGACCTTGCAGGGTATGGTCAAGCCGGGGCAGTCGGTGCGCGTGTTCGGCCAGGGTGAAGCGGCCGGCACCATCAAGGCCGATGCCATCGTCAATCTCGCCACCGGCCAGACCGTGATCGACCGTCCGCCCGCCTTCGACGCCAACCCGCCGCTGCCGCCGCACCTGCGCGCGGCGCAGCTGCGCCAGCTGTCGGTGCGCGGCAAGATCGCCATGGTCCTCACCGGCCCGCGCGGCGAAGCCAACGGCGTCATCCTCGATGACGGCAGCATCGCCCGCTTTGCGCCCGACAGCGTGCGCATGTCGCTGGAACCCGGCGCGCCGTTTGCTGCCAATGGCTTGGGCACCCGCAACAGCATAGGTACCGCCATCGAGGCAATTGATGTCGGTGCCAGCGCGGACAGCGTGCAACCCTTGTACAGCCGGGTGCGCTGAGGCTGCCCTGCCTGGCTGAGTTGGCTGAGTTGGCTGCGTCACTGATGGTCCCGTCGATGCGCAGCTGATGGCTTTGTGCCATCGGTTGCGCCTCTTTTCCTCCTTGTCGTCATTTTCATAAAGAACAAAAAACATGTCGCCCAAAGTCCTTCCCATCGTCTTCCTGATCATCTCCAACGTCTTCATGACCTTTGCCTGGTACGGCCATCTCAAGTTCGAGAACCGTCCGCTGTACCTGGTGATCCTGGTCAGCTGGATGATCGCCCTGGCCGAATACTGCTTCGCCGTCCCCGCCAACCGCATCGGCCACAGCGTCTACAACGCCGCCGAACTCAAGACCATGCAGGAGGTGATCACGCTGGTGGTGTTCTCGATCTTCTCGGTGCTCTACCTGGGTGAGCAGTTCACCATCAACCATCTGGTCGGGTTTGGCTGCATCTGCCTGGGCGCCTTCTTCATCTTCAAGGGGCCGATAGGATGAACGCCAAGGCCGGCTCCATTGCCTGGCTGTCCAGGCTGAACTTCTTCCTGGCCGACGTGCGCGACGGTCTCGGGCCTTTCCTCGGGGTGTTCCTGATGGGGCAGGGCTGGGCCGCCGACGACATCGGCTATGTGATGACGCTGGGCGGCATCGCCGGCATGCTCGCCACCACCCCGGCCGGCGCGCTCACCGATGCGGTGCGCGCCAAGCGCCTGGTGGTCGGGCTGGGATCGGTGCTGGTGGTGGCCGGCTCCTTGCTGCTGCTGGTGGCCCCCAGTTTCACGCTGACCGCCATTTCCCAGGTCGGCACCGGCATCGTCGGCGCCGTCATCGGCCCGGCCATTGCCGGCCTCACCCTGGGCATCGTCGGCCAGCAGGGTTTGCCCGCCCAGCTCGGGCGCAACGAAGCCTGGAACCACGCCGGCAATGTCTTCTCGGCGGCCCTGGCCGGTGCGCTCGGTTACTACTGGGGCCTGCCGGCCGTGTTCGTGCTGATGGCGGTGATGGCGCTGGCTTCGCTGGTCTGCCTGTCGCGCATCCGCCCGCAGGACATCGATCACGACGTTGCCCGCGGGCTGGACCCGGAACGCGCTGCAGCGGACCAGCCGGTCTCCACCTGGCGTGTGCTGGCGGCATCGCGGCCGCTGATGTTGCTGGCCCTGGCGATGATGCTGTTCCACCTGGCCAACGCCGCGATGCTGCCGTTGCTGAGCCAGTCGGTGGTGGCGCGTGGGGGGGCCGATCCGGCGCTCTATACCGCGCTCACGGTGATCGTGGCGCAGCTGGTGATGATCCCCACGGCGCTCCTGACAGGCCGCTTCGCTGAACGCCAGGGCTACTGGCTGCCCATCACCATCGC
>NZ_DASQOH010000055.1:0-19059 GCF_035644555.1 Herbaspirillum sp. | reverse complement strand
CTCCAAGACCGAGAAGGGCATGTCGATCGAAGAGATCTACGACATGTTCCCCAACCTGAAGGAACGTCGCAACAGCCAGGGCACGCGTCTGTCCGGTGGCGAACAGCAGATGCTGGCGGTGGCCCGCATCCTGCGCACCGGCGCCCGTCTGCTGCTGCTCGACGAGATTTCCGAGGGCCTGGCACCGGTCATCGTGCAGGCACTGGCGCGCATGATCACGACCCTGAAGGCCAAGGGCTACACCATCGTGATGGTCGAGCAGAACTTCCGCTTCGCCGCGCCCCTGGCCGATCGCTTCTATGTCATGGAACATGGCCAGATCGTCGAGTCCTTCGAGTCTTCGCAGCTGGAAGCGAAGATGCAGACCCTGAACGAACTGCTGGGCGTCTGATCCCGATCCGCGCTCACGTGCGCGGCGCCACGGCTGCGCCGCCTTCCTGATTTTTTCCGTAGCACCTGCATCACCAGAACAAGAAGTACTGCCAAACAAGTACGTCAGCGGGGTGAGCGATCCTTTCCCCGTTCCACCAAGTTGTCTCGCTTCAACACCACACGCGGGCTTCATAACAGAGGAGATGAATATGAAACTTAAGGCAATGGCACTGGCGATCACCGCAGCAGCGGCAGCATTCGCGACGGCACCGGCTTCGGCCCAGATTTCGGGCGACGTGATCAAGATCGGTTTCATCACCGATATCTCGGGCGTGTATTCGGACATCGACGGCCAGGGTGGCGCAGAAGCCATCAAGATGGCGATCGCCGACATGGGCGGCGCGATCAACGGCAAGAAGATCGAACTGCTGGTGGCCGACCACCAGAACAAGGCTGACGTGGCCGCCAGCAAGGCCCGTGAATGGTTCGACCAGCAGGGCGTGGACATGCTCATCGGCGGTACCAACTCCGGTACCGCCCTGGCCAGCGCCAAGGTAGCGGCCGAGAAGAAGAAGGTCTACATGCAGATCGGCGCCGGTTCGGCCCGTCTGACCAATGAAGAGTGCTCGCCCTATACCGTGCACTACGCCTACGACACCGTGGCCCTGGCCAAGGGTACCGGTTCGGCAGTGGTGAAGCAGGGCGGCAAGAGCTGGTTCTTCCTGACCGCTGACTACGCCTTCGGCCACTCCCTGGAATCCGACACGGCCAACGTCGTGAAGGCATCTGGTGGCACCGTGGTGGGTTCGGTCAAGCACCCGCTGGGCGCGTCCGACTTCTCCTCCTTCCTGCTGCAGGCGCAGAGCTCCAAGGCCCAGATCATCGGCCTGGCCAACGCCGGTGGCGACTTCATCAACTCGGTGAAGGCCGCCAACGAGTTCGGCATCACCAAGACCGCCAAGCTGGCCGGTCTGCTGGTGTTCATCAACGACGTGCACTCGCTGACCCTGAAGAACACCGAAGGCCTGTACCTGACCGACAGCTGGTACTGGGATGCCAACGAAGAGACCCGTGCCTTCGCCAAGCGCTACTTCGCCGTGCGCAAGAAAATGCCGTCGTCCCTGCAAGCCGCCGACTACTCGGCCGCCCTGCAATACCTGAAGGTGGTCAAGGAAATCGGTACCGACGATTCGGACAAGGTCATGGCTGCCCTGCGCAAGGCCAAGTTCAACGACATGTACCAGAAGAACGGCTACCTGCGCGCCGACGGCCGCGTGATGCACGACATGTACCTGTACCAGGTCAAGGCCC
This sequence comes from Herbaspirillum sp., assembly GCF_035644555.1. Taxonomy (GTDB): domain Bacteria; phylum Pseudomonadota; class Gammaproteobacteria; order Burkholderiales; family Burkholderiaceae_D; genus Herbaspirillum. The sequence continues at coordinate 17,376 of NZ_DASQOH010000055.1, read as the reverse complement.
AGTCGGAATCGAAGTATCCGTGGGACTACTACAAGCTGGTGCAGACCATTCCTGCCGAGCAGGCCTGGACCACCAAGGCTGAATCCAAGTGCGCGGCCTGGAAGTAAGCAGGACGCACCGAGCAGCGCGCAACAAGCAGTAAGGCCATCGCACAGCCCAGCAAAATCTGTCATTTCTGTTCACGCGGGGATGGCAGATTTTTGCTGTAAGGCGCCGGGCGATGGTGATTTTCACCCATCTGGATGAACGGGTTTTTATGGAACTATTCGGCATACCCCTGCAAGCCCTGTTGAGCCAGCTCCTGCTGGGACTGGTCAACGGCTCCTTCTACGCCATGCTCTCGCTGGGCCTGGCGGTGATCTTCGGCTTGCTCAACGTGATCAACTTCGCGCACGGCACGCTGTACATGCTGGGCGCTTTCCTGGCGTGGATGGGCCTGTCCTATCTCGGCCTGAACTACTGGGTCATGCTTATCGTGGCACCGATCCTGGTGGGCGCATTCGGCATCGTCATCGAGAAGACCATGCTGCGCTGGCTCTACAAGCTGGACCACCTCTACGGGCTGCTGCTGACCTTCGGTATCACGCTGATGATCGAGGGCATCTTCCGCTCCATCTATGGCGTCTCCGGCCAGCCGTATTCGGTGCCTGACCTGCTGCAGGGCGCTACCAACCTCGGCTTCATGGTGCTGCCGAACTACCGCGCCTGGGTCGTGGTGGCGTCCCTGATCGTCTGTTTCGCCACCTGGTTCGTGATCGAAAAGACCCGCCTGGGTGCCTACCTGCGCGCCGGTACCGAGAACCCCAAGCTGGTGGAAGCCTTCGGCATCAACGTGCCGCTGATGGTGACCCTGACCTACGGCTTCGGCGTGGCGCTGGCGGCCTTTGCCGGCGTGCTGGCCGCACCGGTGATCCAGGTCTCGCCGCTGATGGGCTCCAACCTCATCATCACGGTGTTTGCGGTGGTGGTCATCGGGGGCATGGGCTCCATCCTCGGCTCCATCCTGACCGGGCTGATGCTCGGCCTGGTCGAGGGCCTGACCCGGGTGTTCTACCCCGAGCTGTCGGCCACCGTGGTCTTCATCATCATGGCCATCGTCCTGATGGTCCGTCCGGCCGGCCTGTTCGGCAAAGAGAAATAATCGGAGACCGGCATGAACAAGAAAATCGGAATTGCTGTTTTACTAATATTGTTGTTGGCTGCACCGTTCGGCATCTACCCGGTGTTCCTGATGAAGATGCTGTGCTTCGCACTCTTCGCCTGCGCCTTCAACCTGCTGATCGGCTACACCGGCCTGCTGTCCTTCGGTCACGCCGCCTTCTTCGGCTGGGCCGGCTACATGTGCGGCCAGGCGCTGAAGGTATGGGGATTGCCAACCGAGCTGGGTTTGATCATCGGCACCCTGGTGGGCGCCCTGATCGGCCTGGTGATGGGTCTGCTGGCGATCCGCCGGCAAGGCATCTACTTCACCATGATCACCCTGGCGCTGGCGCAGATGCTGTTCTTCGTCGCCTTGCAGATGCCGTTCACCGGCGGCGAGGATGGCTTGCAGGGCGTGCCGCGTGGCAAGCTGCTGGGCTTCCTGAGCCTGGAAAGCGACATGACCCTGTACTACGTGGTGCTGGCCATCGCGGTGGCGGGCTTTGCCCTGATCGTGCGCACCATCCATTCGCCCTTCGGCCAGGTGTTGAAGGCGATCAAGGAGAACGAGCCCCGGGCCATCTCGCTGGGCTATGATGTGGCGCGCTACAAGCTGCTGGCCTTCGTGCTGTCGGCTGGCCTGGCGGGCCTGGCTGGTGCCACCAAGACGCTGGTGCTGGGCTTCGAGACCCTGACTGACGTGCACTGGAGCATGTCCGGCCTGGTGGTGCTGATGACGCTGGTCGGCGGTCTGGGCACCATCCTTGGTCCCATCGTCGGTGCGGTCATCATCATCATGCTGGAGAACAAGCTGGGTGATATCGGTACCTGGCTGGCCAGCGCCACCAATATCGACTGGTTCAATACGCTGGGTGACTCGGTGACCATCGTGACCGGCTTCATCTTCATCGTCTGTGTGCTGGCCTTCCGCAAGGGCATCGTCGGGGAAATCCAGGCGCTGATCGGGAAAGGGCCGGCCAAGAGCTCGCACTAGCCCATCTTCGACAGAGCGCGGGGCACCCCCAGGGTGATCCGCTTGCCGCCGGCAAGTCACCGATCAGGTGATTTCCCGGCGGTAATTTTTTGTCCACAGGCTTTTGGTCGTCCTGTGCCAGGCATAACAGATCGTTCATGTTCCGGAACAGCAATATGCAGGCGTTATCTGTTGCTGATGCCGGTGGAGCCGGGGCGGTAGAATGTGGGCTGGTCGGAGGGCGGTCGGCGCCAGGTGTCCGCCATTCCCGTTTTCCCGTTCTCCGATTATCCAGCTTACCAATCCGCGCCTTATCTTATGCACAGCCTTGCGTCACTGCCATCGGCCCCATCTTTTTCCTTGTCCACATCACCTCATGCCGGCCCGGTCCGTTTCGTCATGGAGGTAGGGCATGCTTGATTACGTCATCCTGTGTGGCGCCGCGTTTGTTGCCGGTCTGATCGATGCGGTGGTGGGTGGAGGAGGGCTGGTGCTGGTGCCGACCTTGTTCTCGGTCTTTCCCAATACCGCACCGGCCACGCTGCTGGGTACCAACAAGGTGGCCGGCGTCATGGGGACCAGTGCGGCTGCCGTCAATTTCGCGCGCAAGGTGGCTGTGCGCTGGAGTACCGTCACCCCGGCGGCCATGGCGGCGTTTGCGTTCTCTTTCTTCGGCGCCTATGTGGTCACCCATATCCCGACCGATCTGATCCGCAAGGCCCTGCCCTTTGTATTGATCGCGGTGGCGCTGTACACGCTGAAGAAGAAGGATTTCGGTACGACCCATGCGCCCACGCTGAGCGGGAGCAGGGAGATGATCTATGCAGCCCTGATCGGTGCTGCGGTCGGCTTCTACGACGGTGTGTTCGGTCCGGGTACAGGAAGCTTCCTGGTCTTCCTGTTCGTACGAGTGTTCAGCTATGACTTCCTGTCGGCCTCGGCGGTCTCGAAGTTCGTTAATATCGCGACCAATCTCGCAGCCTTGTGCTGGTTCGGGTATAGCGGTCATGTGATCTGGCAGCTGGGCCTGTTGATGGCAGTATTCAATATTGGAGGCTCACTGGTCGGTACCCGACTGGCGATGAAACACGGCAGCGTGTTTGTGCGTAAGTTGTTCCTGATCGTGGTCGGGGCGTTGATCCTGAAGTCCGGGTACGACGCGTTTCTTCGTTAGAAAACATGTTTGATGTTTCACGTGAAACAGCATGAATGAAGTTGGAGACGGAGCCGAAGGCTCCGTTTTTATTTGCTCGTTGTACTCCACCTAAGCACAAAGACATCCTCCCGATGTTCCACGTGAAACAGTAGCGATGATGTTTCATTGATCAGCTATACCTATCGGAAGTCATCGCCGATAGCGTCCGACAGGGCAGGGAAGTGCGGTAAACCAACAGCCAGGGACCTGCCTGCCGACCCGCCCGGATAAAAGGTCTTATAATCTCGCCTCTGTTCTCACCTCACCACGAGGCCCGCATCATGCTATTCCCCACACAATTTGACGTCATTGTCGTTGGCGGCGGTCACGCCGGCACCGAAGCTGCACTGGCCGCAGCACGCATGGGCCAGAAAACCCTGCTCCTGACGCACAACATCGAGACCCTGGGCCAGATGTCCTGCAATCCCTCCATCGGCGGGATCGGCAAGGGCCACCTGGTCAAGGAAGTCGATGCCATGGGTGGGGCGATGGCCATTGCCACTGACGAGGCAGGCATCCAGTTCCGCATCCTGAACTCCTCCAAGGGGCCGGCCGTGCGCGCCACCCGCGCCCAGGCTGACCGCATCCTGTACAAGGCAGCGATCCGCTCCCGCCTGGAGAACCAGCCCAACCTGTGGCTGTTCCAGCAGGCAGTGGATGACCTGATGCTGGAAGGTGACCGCGTCGTCGGCGCCGTGACCCAGGCCGGTATCCGTTTCGCGGGCCACGCAGTGGTATTGACCGCGGGTACCTTCCTCGACGGGAAAATTCACGTAGGACTGAACAATTATTCCGGCGGTCGCGCCGGTGATCCGCCTGCCGTCTCGCTTTCCGCCCGATTGAAGGAATTGAAGCTGCCGCAAGGCCGTTTGAAAACCGGCACGCCGCCGCGTATCGATGGCCGCAGCATCAACCTGGCCATCCTGGAAGAACAACCGGGCGATCTCGATCCGGTACCGGTGTTCTCCGTCATGGGCAACGCCGCCATGCATCCGCGCCAGATGCCGTGCTGGATCACCCATACCAATAGCCGTACCCACGACATCATCCGTGGCGGCCTGGATCGCAGCCCCATGTACACCGGCGTCATCGAAGGCGTGGGCCCGCGTTACTGCCCCTCCATCGAAGACAAGATCCATCGCTTTGCCAGCAAGGATTCGCACCAGATCTATCTGGAACCCGAGGGCCTTACCACCCACGAGTTCTACCCCAATGGCATCTCCACTAGCCTGCCGTTCGACGTGCAGTTGGAACTGGTGCGCTCGATGAGGGGCATGGAAAACGCCCACATCCTGCGCCCTGGCTACGCCATCGAATACGATTACTACGACCCGCGTGGGCTGAAGTCCTCACTGGAGACCCGCCAGGTGCAGGGCCTGTTCTTCGCCGGCCAGATCAATGGCACCACCGGTTACGAAGAAGCCGCCGCCCAGGGCATGCTGGCCGGCATCAACGCCGCCTTGCAGACCCAGGGCCGGGATGCCTGGACTCCGCGCCGCGACGAAGCCTACCTGGGCGTGCTGGTCGACGACCTGGTCACCCAGGGCGTGCAGGAGCCGTATCGCATGTTCACCAGCCGCGCCGAATACCGTCTCTCGCTGCGCGAAGACAATGCCGACCTGCGCCTGACCGAAATCGGCCGCGAACTGGGTTGCGTGGGCGATGCCCAGTGGGAAGCCTTCGAACGCAAGCGCGAAGCCGTTTCACGTGAAATGGAACGCCTCAAATCCACCTGGGTGAATCCGCGCATCCTCGCCGCCGCCGAAGCAGAGCGCGTGCTGGGCAAGGCCATCGAGCGCGAATACAACCTGCTGGACCTGCTGCGCCGTCCCAATGTCAACTACGACAGCCTGATGAGCCTCACCGGTACGGAAGGTCAGCCTCTGGCCGGCCCCGGCATCGAAGATGGCCCGGTGCGCGAGCAGGTCGAGATCCAGGTCAAGTACGCCGGCTACATCGCCCGCCAGGCCAACGAGATCAGCCGCCAGGACCATAACGAAAACCTGAAGCTGCCCGCCGATCTGGACTACATGGACGTCAAGGCCCTGTCCATCGAAGTACGCCAGAAGCTCAACAAGCACCGTCCGGAAACCCTGGGCCAGGCCTCGCGCATTTCCGGCGTCACCCCGGCGGCGCTGTCGCTGTTGCTGGTGCATCTGAAGAAGGGCGGCCTGAAGCAGTTGGCCGCCAGCGACAACCAGGCGGCCTGAGGCTGCGCAAGGCTTCACATTACCGCCCACGGCACTACCGACCCAGATCAATAACAAGGCATCACGGATGAGCAACACTGCAGACCTGACCTCACTGACCCGCACCCTGAAGGAGGGGGCCCAGGCCCTCGGGCTCACGCTCTCGGAGGCGCAGATCGCCAGGCTGATGGCCTACCAGGCCCTGCTGGCGAAGTGGAACAAGGTCTACAACCTGACCGCCTTGCGTGACCCGGCCCAGATGGTGTCGCACCACCTGCTGGATTCGCTGTCGGCCATGACCGCCTTTGCCGGCGCGCAGCGCGTGCTGGACGTCGGTGCCGGCGGTGGGCTGCCGGGCATCGTGCTGGCGATCTGGGCCGCCGAGGCCGAGCCGCAGATGAAGATCACCCTGGTCGATACGGTCCAGAAGAAGACCGCCTTCCTCAACCAGGTCAAGGCTGAATTGCAACTGGGCAATGTCACGGTCCTGCATGCCCGCGTCGAGCAGTTGCCAGTCGAGCAACAGTACGATGTCATCACGTCGCGCGCCTTTGCGGAACTGAAGGACTTCGTTACATGGTCGAACCACCTCCTGCAACAAGGTGGCAAGTACATCGCCCTCAAGGGTGTGCTGCCGCAAGAGGAAATCGACCGGTTGCCGGCGGGGTGGAAGGTGCAGCGAGTGCAGCCCCTGCAGGTGCCGGGCCTGGATGCCGAACGGCATCTCATCTTCATGGAAAGAGCGACCTGATGAAAAAACTCAAACAGGGCCTGGTGGCCACCATGGTCTCGATGGCAGCCTATGGCGTCATCGCCACCGCCAGCGCCCAGGAAGTCAAGACCGTGCCCTCCGTGGACCTGAAGCGCTATGCGGGCAAGTGGTACGAAATCGCCAAGATTCCCAACAGCTTCCAGAAAAAATGCATCTCCGGCACCAGCGCCGAGTATGCTGGCCGTGACGATGGCATGATCGACGTCACCAACCGCTGTAAGACCGCCGATGGCATCGATGAAGCCAAAGGCGTGGCGCGGGTGGTCCCGGGCAGCAACAACAGCAAGCTGGAAGTGCGCTTTGCGCCAGCCTGGCTGTCGTGGATACCGATGGTCTGGGGCGACTACTGGATCATGGACCTGGACGAGCAATACACGCTGGCCACCGTCGGCAGCCCCTCGCGCGAATACCTGTGGATTCTCTCGCGCACGCCGACCATCAGCGACGAGCAATACGAGAACGCGCTCAACAACGCCACCAAGCAGGGTTTCGATACCGCGCGGGTGGTCAAGAGCAAGCCGTAAATACGGCACCTAACATCAGGCCGGCGGCCCGGGCAGCAACCCGGGCCGCTCACATTCAAGGAGACCCACCATGCAGGCGATCTTTCATTCCCTCGGCATCACCGATATCTGGCAACTGATTGCCGCCACCATGGTGTTCCTGCTGCTGCCCGGCCCCGGTACCTTCTGCGTGCTGACCTGTGCGGCCAAGGGCGGCTTGCGGGGTGGCTTCATGGCGCAGGCGGGTCTCATGCTGGGTGACATCGTGCTCATGTTCCTGGCGGCGGCCGGCGTGGCCGCGCTGCTGCATGCCAACCCCTTGCTGTTCCACGGCCTGCAATACCTGGGCGCGGCCTACCTGGCCTACCTCGGCGGGCGTCTTTTGTTTGCAAGAGGCGAGGGCGGTGGTACAGTCGTACCCTTTTCCAACGCCGCAGAATTCCGGCGCGGCTTTCTGGTGACCTTGTTCAATCCGAAAGCCATCGTGTTTTACATGGCGTTCTTCCCGCTGTTCCTGGACCCCGCCACGCAACAGGGCTCGCTCACCTTCTTGACGATGGGCGCCGTGATCAGTACCTGCACCTTGTTCTACGGCAGTTTCCTGATCTTCGTCGGCAATGCCGCCGCCCGTCGCATGGCCCGCAACCGCACCGTCGCCAAGCTGGCCTCGCGTGCGGCCGGGGTCTTCCTGATCGGTTTCGGCATCAAGTTGACCACGCAATAACGCTCACATAAAAAGATATGGCAAAAATATTTTGTGTCGCCAACCAGAAAGGTGGCGTAGGCAAGACCACCACCGCGGTCAACCTGGCCGCCGGTCTGGCGCAGCTGAACCAGCGCGTGCTGCTGGCCGACCTCGATCCCCAGGGCAATGCCACCATGGGTGCCGGCATCAACAAGGCCACGCTGGAAGCGTCGATCTATGAAGTGCTGCTGGGCATGTCCGATATCCGCAGCGTGCGCAAGCGTTCGGAGGCGGGCGGTTTCGACGTGCTGCCGGCCAATCGTGAGCTGGCCGGTGCCGAAGTCGAGATGGTCGAACTGGAGCAGCGCGAGGCGCGCCTGAAGATTGCCTTCGCCGAGGTGGCGGAAGACTACGACTTCATCCTCATCGACTGCCCGCCGGCACTGTCCATGCTGACCCTGAACGGCCTGTGCTCGGCGCATGGCGTGATCATCCCGATGCAGTGCGAATACTACGCACTCGAAGGCCTGTCGGACCTGGTCAATACCATCAAGAAGGTGCATGCCAAGCTGAACCCGGAACTGAAGGTGATCGGTCTGCTGCGGGTGATGTTCGACCCGCGCATGACGCTGTCGCAACAGGTCTCGGACCAGCTGGAACAGCACTTCGGCGACAAGGTCTTCAAGACCGTCATCCCGCGCAATGTGCGACTGGCCGAAGCGCCTTCGTACGGCTTGCCGGGCGTGACCTTCGATCCTTCCTCCAAGGGTGCGCAGGCCTATATCGCGTTCGGCGCGGAAATGGTCGAGCGCATCAAGACGCTGTAATCAGGCATCGTTTTCATCAGGCAATCGCATGGCAACTCTACCGAAAAAATCCAAGGGACTGGGACGCGGACTGGACGCACTCCTGGGTGGCTCCTCCGACATCACCGAAGAAGCACAGGCGCAAGCGGCCAAGGCCGGCCTGCCCAGCGTGATGGCCGTCACCGAGCTGCAGGCCGGCAAGTACCAGCCGCGCACCCGCATGGACGAGGGCGCGCTCAACGAGCTGGCCGCTTCCATCAAGGAACAGGGCCTGCTGCAGCCCATCCTGATCCGCGCCATCGGCCAGAAGAACGGCCGCGACGTCTACGAGATCATCGCCGGCGAGCGCCGCTTCCGCGCTGCCAAGATCGCCGGCCTGACCGAAGTGCCGGTGCTGGTCAAGAATGTGGACGACCAGACCACCGCCGCCATGGCGCTGATCGAAAACATGCAGCGCGAGGACCTCAATCCCCTGGAAGAAGCCCAGGGCATCCATCGCCTGATCACCGATTTCGCCTTCACCCACGAGCAGGCAGCGCTGGCCGTAGGCCGCTCGCGCAGTGCAGTGTCGAACCTGCTGCGCCTGCTGAACCTGGCCAAGCCGGTGCAGACCATGCTCATGGCCGGCGACATCGACATGGGCCATGCCCGCGCGCTGCTGGCGGTGGATTCGGCGACCCAGATCCAGCTGGCCAACCAGATCGTGGCCAAGCGCATGTCGGTGCGCGACGCCGAAAAGCTGGTCACCCGCGCCTCCGCCGAGCAGGCCGCCAAGCCACGCGAAGCCCGCGACAAGTCGCGTGACATCGCCCGCCTGGAAGAAGAACTCTCCGACCTCCTGGCGACCCAGGTCAGCATCAAGACCGGCGCCCGCAACAAGGGGCAGTTGATCATCAACTTCAACGACCTCGACGCCCTGGATGGCGTCATCGCCCGCCTGCGCGGCGAATCGGTGGAGAGCTGATCGCCAGCTTGCGCATGTTTGCGCCTGATGTGATGCACGGCACGAGGCAAGATGCGATGCCGAAAAAAATGGGCTGCAAGTGATGTCACTTGCAGCCCATTCTTATTGATATAAATAATTTACTGTTTCTGTACCTCGGGATCAGAAGGTCCGCTGCACGTCCGAACGCGGCGGCAGCTGATAGCTCCAGGTCTCGGTCAGCGGCTTGCCGTTGGCGGTGAGCGCGGCCCGCAATTCCACCGCCTGTGCGACGTTGCGGATCTTCACCCGCAAGGTCAGGCGCCAGCCGTTGATGGCCGGATTGGGCTGCAGTTGCGCATCGATCAGCTCGCCATTGTTGGACACGCTCACCTGCGGCTGCACCTGGGTCCCGGCCGGCAGCTTGCCCAGCGGGCCGCCGGTGAAGTCCACCAGCAGGGCCGTGGTGCCGTCGAAGGCGCGGATCAGGTTGGCCTGCGTCAGTTCACCATCGGTATGGAAGGTCTGCTTGACCCAACCCACCTCGTTGTTGAGGATGGCCGGCTCGTCCATGGTCCAGTGGATGCGGTAGTCGTAGGCCACCGGCGTGCCGCGGGCCGGCAATTGCGACGGCAGCCAGTAGGCCACGATATTGTCGTTGGTCTCGTCAGCGGTGGGGATTTCCACCAGTTGCACCGCGCCACGACCCCAGTCGCCACGCGGTTCGATCCAGGCCGAAGGACGCAGGTCGTAGCGGTCCTTCAGGTCTTCGAAGGCCGAGAACTCGCGGCCCCGCTGCAGCAGCCCGAAGCCACGCGGATTGGTCACCTCGAAGGAACTCACTTCCACGTTCTGCGGATCGTTGAGCGGACGCCACAGCCATTCGCCATTGCCGGTATGGATCGCCAGACCGTTGGAGTCATGGATGGCCGGGCGGAAGTTGCGGCGCGAGGATTGCTGGTTGGGGCCGAACAGGAACATGCTGGTCAGCGGCGCAATGCCCAGGCGACCCACTTCGCTGCGCAGGAACACGCGGGCCTGCACATCCAGCAGCGCATCCTGGCCCGGGGTCAGCGTGAACTTGTAGGCGCCGGTGGCGCGTGGCGAATCCAGCAGCGCATAGAAGGTCAGCTGCTTCTCGCCCGGGGCTGGACGCTGGATCCAGAATTCGGTGAAGTGCGGGAATTCCTCGCCGCTCAGCATGGCCGTATCGATGGCCAGGCCGCGCGCCGACAGGCCATAGACCTGGCCCTTGCCGATCACGCGGAAATAGCTCGCGCCCAGCACGCTCATGACCTCGTCTTCCTTGTCATCGCGGTTGAGCGGATAGACCACCCGGAAGCCCGCATAGCCCAGGTGCGCGGTGCTGTCCTTGGCCAGCGCCAGGTCACCGAAGTTGAAGCGGTCGGTGCTGTAGCCCACGTCCTGCACGCGACCATCGATGATCTCGTGGATCGCCACCGGCGCGTTGAACTGCATGCCCTGGTGGTAGAAGGCCAGCTTGAAGGGCGTCTTCTGGTCGCGCCATTCGAACTTCTCGCTCTTAGGCTGGATCTTCATGTAGTCGGCGAACTGCATCGCCGCAAAGGTCGGCGAGAGATTGCTTGCCGGTTTCTGGTAAGGCTTGTCAGCCAGCGCCCTGGCGCGTGCCACCGCCTGGTTGAGGTCGAAGCCCTGGTTGCTCTGCGCCTGCACCGAGGCCGCCAGCAGCGAAGCTGTCAGCACCATGCCCTGCAGGAAACTCCATTTCAATCCACGTTTGATCAATGCATCTCTCCACAAAGAGGCGGCATTCCAGCACAAACGGGCTGGTCACCGCCATGGTCCTGTCTGTCCTACAGGCATCAAAACAGAATAATATAGCGAACCGTCCGGCCGGCTAAGCATCATAGAAGACAAGCAATAACTGATCCCGCCGGCCAGACCGCCTTCGACGGGCCGCTGCCCCTTGTAGAGAGCAGCGCGCCGCCAAAGTTTAGAAAAAGAGAGGAAACCCGTGTCCCACAAGCTTACCGAGCGGCAAGCCGCGCCCGTGCGCCGCCCCCGCCTGGCCTTGGCCATCACCCTGTGCGCGCTGGCCTGTAGTGCCGCCCTCAGTGGCCCCGCGGCCCATGCGCAAGCCAACCCCGCCTTGCTGGGCGACAAGACCGCCTTCATCGACGATCTGCTGCGTCAGATGACGCTGGAAGAAAAGATCGGCCAGTTGCGCCTGATCAGCATCGGCCCGGAAATGCCCGCCAAGAAGCTGGCCGAGGAACTGGCCGCCGGCCGCGTCGGTGGCACCTTCAATTCGGTCACCCGCGCCGAGAACCGGCCGCTGCAGGAAGGCGCGATGCGCTCGCGGCTGAAGATCCCGATGTTCTTCGCCTACGACGTGATCCACGGCCACCGCACCACCTTCCCGATCGGACTGGGCCTGGCCTCCAGCTGGGACATGGATCTGATTGCCAAGGCCATGCGCACGGCCGCCGAGGAAGCCGCGGCCGACAGCATCGACATGACCTTCGCGCCGATGGTGGACATCAGCCGCGACCCGCGCTGGGGCCGCACCTCGGAAGGTTTCGGTGAAGACCCCTACCTGGTCTCGCGCATCGCCGATGTCTCAGTGCGCGCACTGCAGGGCGAGACCCGGCCCATCGCCGCCAATCGCGTCATGGCCAGCGTCAAGCACTTCGCGCTGTATGGGGCGGTGGAGGGCGGGCGCGACTACAACGTGGTCAACATGGACCCGCAACGCATGTACAACGACTACCTGCCGCCGTATCGCGCCGCCATCGATGCCGGCGCCGGTGCGGTGATGGTGGCGCTCAATTCCATCAATGGCGCCCCGGCCACCTCCAACACCTGGCTGCTGCAGGACCTGCTGCGCCGCGATTGGGGCTTCAAGGGCCTGACCGTGTCTGACCACGGCGCCATCACCGAACTGGTCAACCACGGCGTGGCGCAGAACGACAGCGAAGCGGCGCGCCTGTCCATGAAGGCCGGCACCGACATGAGCATGGCCGACCAGGTCTATATCAAGCAACTGCCGGAGCTGGTGCGCTCGGGCAAGGTCTCGCAGCAGGAACTGGACAACGCCGTGCGCGACATCCTGGGCGCCAAGTACGACCTGGGCCTGTTCAAGGACCCGTTCGTGCGCATCGGCCGTGCGGCCGATGATCCGGCCGATGTCTATGCCGATGCGCGCCTGCATCGCGCCGCTGCCCGTGAAGTGGCGCAGCAGTCCATGGTGCTGCTGGAAAACCGCAACGCCACGCTGCCGCTGAAGAAGAATGCCCGCATCGCGCTGGTCGGCCCGCTGGCCGATTCGCACATCGACATGTTGGGGAGCTGGTCGGCCGCCGGCCGCGACAAGCAGACCATCACCGTGCGCCAGGGCCTGCAGGCCGCAGTGGGCACGCAGGGCAGGCTGGTCTATGCCCGTGGCGCCAACATCACCGACGACAAGCACATTGTCGATTACCTCAACTTCCTGAACTGGGACGATCCGGAAGTCGTGCAGGACAAGCGCAGCCCCAAGGCCATGATCGATGAAGCCGTCAAGGCGGCGCGCAATGCCGATGTCATCGTGGCCGCCGTGGGCGAGTCGCGTGGCATGTCGCATGAATCCTCCAGCCGCACTTCGCTGTCGCTGCCGCAGAGCCAGCAAGATCTGCTCAAGGCGCTCAAGGCCACCGGCAAGCCGCTGGTGCTGGTCTTGATGAATGGCCGCCCTCTGGACCTGAACTGGGCACGCGAGAACGCCGCGGCCGTGCTGGAGACCTGGTACACCGGCACCGAGGGGGGCAATGCGATTGCCGATGTGCTGTTCGGCGACGTCAATCCTTCCGGCAAGCTGCCGCTGACCTTCCCACGTTCGGTGGGGCAGATCCCGAGCTACTACAACCATCCGCGCGTCGGTCGTCCCTACACCGAGGGCAAGCCGGGCAACTACACCTCGCAATACTTCGACGAGCCCAATGGCCCGCTCTATCCCTTCGGCTATGGCCTCAGCTATACCGAGTTCAAGCTCTCCGAGGTGAGTTTGTCGCAGCCGACCATGCAGGCCGATGGCAAGGTGGAGGCCAGCGTCACCGTGAAGAACATCGGCCGTCGCGCTGGAGCGACGGTGGTGCAGCTGTACATCCGCGACGTGGCGGCCTCGGTGGTGCGTCCGGTCAAGGAGTTGAAGGATTTCCGCAAGGTGATGCTGCAGCCGGGAGAAGAAAAGCAGGTGCGCTTCAGCATCGACCGCAAGGCCCTGTCCTTCTATAACGCCAAGCTGGAATACGTGGCCGAGCCGGGCGAATTCCAGGTGCAGGTGGGCCTGGATTCCAAGGAGGTGAAGACGGCTTCGTTCAATCTGCAGTAAGGGTCTGCGGAAAGGGCGATAGGTCTCCCATCAGTCGGACTTCCGTTCGGACTGAGTAGGCCCTGTGGGGCCGTATCGAAGGCGCTCCCCAGCCTGTTGAAATGAACGCCGACGGCGCGCCTTCGATACGCGGCGTTGCCGCTACTCAGCCCGAACGGTATGAGATGGGAACCGCCATGGAAGATCATGCGGATCTTCGTCAGGCAAAGAAAAATGGGCACACCCAACAGAGTGTGCCCATTTTCATTTCCGGGCCGGCTTTGCATAAATGATATAAATCATTTATACAGTGACGGCATCAGGCCGCTGCTGCTTCGTCTTCCTCTTCACCCAGGAAGCCACCGCTCTGGTGCGCCCACAGCCGTGCATACAAGCCGTTGGCCGCCAGCAGCTGGCTGTGCGTGCCTTGCTCCACGATGCGCCCCTGGTCCAGCACGATCAGGCGATCCATGGCCGCGATGGTGGACAGGCGGTGCGCGATGGCGACCACGGTCTTGCCTTCCATCAGCTTGTACAGGCTGGTCTGGATGGCCGCTTCCACTTCCGAATCCAGCGCGCTGGTGGCCTCGTCCAGCAGCAGGATGGGTGCGTCCTTGAGCATCACGCGGGCAATCGCGATGCGTTGGCGCTGGCCGCCGGAGAGCTTCACGCCGCGCTCGCCGACATGGGCGTCGTAGCCGGTGCGGCCCTTGGCGTCGGCCAGGGTGCCGATGAAATCATGCGCCTCGGCCTGTTCGGCGGCGTGGACCATCTCGGCATCGCTGGCATCGGGGCGGCCATAGATTACGTTCTCGCGCACCGAACGGTGCAGCAGGGAGGTGTCCTGGGTGACCATGCCGATCTGCGCGCGCAGGCTGTCCTGGGTGACGTGGGCGATGTCCTGGCCATCGATGGTGATGCGGCCACCCTCGATATCGTAGAACCGCAGCAGCAGGTTGACGATGGTCGACTTGCCGGCACCGGAGCGGCCGACCAGGCCGATCTTTTCGCCGGGTTTGATCACCAGGTCCAGGCGGTCCACCACCGGACGCGGCGCCGCGCCACCATAGCTGAAGCTCACGCCTTCGAAGCGCAGTTCGCCCTGCGCCACCTTCAAGGGCTTGGCATCCGGCGCATCCTTGACGTCATGCGCCAGCGCCAGCGTATTGATACCGTCCTGCACCGTACCGACGTGCTCGAACAGGGCCGACATTTCCCACATCACCCAGTGGGCGATGCCGTTCAGGCGCAGCGCCATGGCGGTGCTGGCGGCCACCGCACCGATGCCCACCTTGCCCTGGGTCCACAGGTACAGCGAGACCCCGCCGGCCCCGATGATGAGGATCATGTTCAGGATGTGGTTGACCACCTCGAAACCCGAGACCAGCCGCATCTGGCGATGCACCGTGGTCAGGAATTCGCGCATCGCGCTGCGGGCGTAATCAGCCTCGCGGCCGGCATGCGAGAACAGCTTGACGGTGGCGATGTTGGTGTAGGCGTCCGTGATGCGACCGGTCATCAGCGAACGCGCATCGGCCTGGTTGCGCGCCACCGCCGACAGGCGTGGCACGAAGTAGCGCAGTGCCACCGCAAAGGTCGCCAGCCAGACGAAGAAGGGCGCCAGCATCCACATGTCGAAGCTGCCGACCACGCCGATCAGGGTCGCGAAATAGATGGTGATGAAGACCAGGATGTCGCCCACGATCATGCAGAAGTCACGCACCGCCAGCGCGCTTTGCATGACCTTGGTGGCGACCCGTCCGGCAAATTCATTCTGGTAGAAGCTCATGCTCTGGTTCAGCATGAGGCGATGGAAATTCCAGCGCAGCAGCATGGGGAAGTTGCCGGCCAGGGTCTGGTGCTTGAACATGGTCTGCAGTGCGATCAGCAGCGGACTGGCCGCCAGGATCAGCAGCAACCACAGCAGCGTATGTCCCTCCTGCACCCACAGGCGCGCCGGCTCGATCTTGGACAGCCAATCGACGATACGGCCCAGCGCCGCAAACAGCAGTGCCTCGAAGACACCGATGATGGCCGTCATCAGCGTCATGGCGGCGATGTAGGGGCGCACGCCCCGGGTACAGAACCAGATGAAACGCATGAAGCCGCGCGGCGGCGGCAGGGGATGGGTTTCCGGGTAGGGACGGACCAGTTTTTCGAACCAGCTGAACATGCAACAAACTCCAAAAAGGGGGCGGCGGGCGACGCCGATGCGGCGGGCGCAGGACAGGCCAGGTTGGCCTGCGGCGCGGCTTCATGCGTGGCTGGCGGATCGTTGCGGCAGCAGGGCCGCTATCGTGATCCGGGGCTGGCCCGCGACAGGCTGGAAGCCATGGAAGCCGCATCATCTCATAGGCGTGGGGCCTGGGTGTATCGGACAAGTCAAAAACACTTGTCGGAAAATCGGAATGGTGGCCAGGGCCTGAAGTTCCCTGATCGGCGATACTGATGAATTGCCATCCATTCATCTGTTGCAGCCATGAATCTCTCTCAAGCCGCCGTCGCCTTCCTGCCACAGGAGCAGTTGGCCCTATCGTTGTTGCCCCATGTCCTCGACGACGCCGGTGACGGTTCGCATGATCTCTCGCATCTGCTGCGGGTCTGGAACAATGCACGCCGCCTCCAGCAGGAGGAGGGCGGTGACCTGCGCATCCTGCTGGCCGCCGTGCTCTTGCATGACTGCGTGCGGGTGGAAAAGGATTCGCCCCTGCGCACCCAGGCCTCGACGCTCTCGGCGCAACGTGCGCGGGAAATCCTCGACGCGCTCGGATGGACCGCGCAAGACGCCGACCGCGTAGCCCATGCGGTACAGGCTCACAGCTACTCCGCGCAGATCACGCCGCAATCGCTGGAGGCGAAGATCGTGCAGGATGCCGACCGGCTGGACGCCATCGGCGCCATTGGCGTGGCACGTTGTTTCTATGTGGCAGGGCGGATGGGGTCGGCGCTCTATGAACCATTGGACCCACAGGCGCACGGGCGGGTACTGGAGGATCGTCGCTTCGCGCTGGACCATTTCCCGGCCAAGCTGTTGCGCTTGCAGGAGGGCTTCCAGACCGCCAGCGGAGCGGCCATGGCCAGCGCACGGCAGGCACGCATGCGCGCGTTCGTGGAGGATTTCCTGGAGGAGTTGTGAGGGGGAGGGCGGTGCGGATGGGGGAGCGCCAGCAGCGCCTGCCCACTCGCGGGGGAAGAGCAGGTGGCCCCGGATCGAGGCCCCCTGATCACCAGATCACTTCACTTGAGCATCAGGCCGCCAGTTTTTCCATCGGCAGTGCCGGGGCCACTTGCAGCGGGACCTGTACGGTACGCAACAGCGGTGCGGTTTGCGCTGTCCTTGCCGCGGACACCCCCGCCACCGGTGCCGGCATCAGCGCGTCCGGTGCTTCCAGCTGGAATACGCCCACCGCCTGATTCAGGTTCACCGCCTGCTCCTGCAGCGTGGCCACGGCGGCGCTGGCCTGTTCCACCAGCGCGGCATTGTGCTGGGTCACCTGATCCATCAGGGCAATGGCCTTGTTGACTTCCTCGATGCCCACGCTCTGCTCATGGCTGGCGGTGGAAATCTCGCCCATCACATCGGTCACCTGCTGCACGCTGGCCACGATCTGTTCCATGGTCTCGCCGGCACGTTCCACCAGGCGGGTCCCGGCTTCGACGTTGTTGACCGAGGCGTCGATCAGTTGCTTGACTTCCTTGGCGGCGGCCGCGCTGCGCTGGGCCAGGTTGCGCACCTCGGTGGCGACGACCGCGAAGCCGCGACCCTGTTCGCCGGCGCGGGCCGCTTCCACGGCGGCATTCAGGGCCAGGATATTGGTCTGGAAGGCGATGCCGTCGATCACCCCGATGATGTCCACGATC
>NZ_DASQOH010000054.1:0-62424 GCF_035644555.1 Herbaspirillum sp. | reverse complement strand
TCCTGCCCCCGCAACCAGTTTTAATGACATGCCGCTAGAAGCGATCAAAAGCTTCTCAGCGGCATTGTTGTATTCAGCCCAGACATTCTCGCCTTCGGCGACGACATCGATTTTTCATAGAGCCCGGTCCCCCAATGCGCGTCTGCTGCATGTCTGCACCCAGGGTGTTTCCCAGATGGGCCAGCCTTTTCTGGCCTGTCCTCCAGATTTCTTCGGTAGAAACCGCATCTTGGGTCTTCCGCTCGCCAATTGGTCTCCCTGGAACAGGCCTTAAACGGGCCTCTTCTCGTACGGGTTTGTCTCACCCGTTTCATTTGTAATAGTGGCCGCAAGAATTGAAATGAACGGGAAGCCGTCCTTCTGCATGATGCGTACATGGCCAGACGCAATACCGCGATGGCACGAACGGATAAACATCATGCGCAAAATCATCGTCATCGCAGCAATGCCGGCATGCACTTCCAGTGCGCACGCCAATATCCTTGAGCGCGTGGATAACTGGCTGTTGACCTCTGATGTCGGGCAATACCTGGTGTCGATAGTCAAGGCTACCGGTCTCCCGGTTCGTGAAAAATTCCGTTGATCCAGACTTCTTCACAGGAGAACAACATGATTGAAAGAAGCCTGCATCTGACCATTGGTCCGCTCATGCACATGGCTGGCCACTTCTGCAGAGTGGGCGAGCTTCTCGGTGGCAGGGCCGGCGTATTCTGGGCGAGCGCCGCGTCAGCCAGGAAAACCCGCACTAGCAATTTGCTCACGTAATGCCGCTGGCCCCCGGAAATGCGGGGCGCGAAAAATCGAATCCATCAGGAGAGAATCATGGAATATCTGCTGCAAACCGCGTTGGGACTGGTCAATCTGGAAGTGCCGACAATCGTTGCCGGCTGGTTTGTCAGGGTCATCTGAAGTACGTTTGACCAAAAGCAGGTCTGGGCAAGGTGGCAAGGCGATGTCGGATTCGCTTGCGGCCAGGTTTGGGGCCAGCAGCTAAGCCCGTTCCGTCTCATGGCCGGCCAGGCTCGATGACGGTCCGCTTCGTGTTAGCATGCGCAGCAAACCTTCATCCTTCACGAAAGAGAGATGTCCATGTCGGAACAGGATCCCTGGATCGCCCGCGCCGAAGAGCTCAAGACGCAGATGGAAGCGCTGCTGGTGGCGCAGCTTGAGGAATATGAACAGATGACGGTCAAGCTGGAGCAGTGGAAGCAGAATCCCGGCGGCTCCTGGTTGACCGAAGCCGATTACCAGCCCTGGCAGGATGCTCTCAGGAAGTTGGAAGCGGCACAGCGCGAATTCGATGCTCATATCAGTTCGCGTGTGAAGAAATAATCTCTATCCCGCCACCCAGGCGGAGCAGGGATCCGACGCCGTGACGCCTGCTCGTCGCGGCGTTTTCATGTGGGGGTGCCCGCTCTCAGGATCCGGTGCCGCCGTCCTGGCCGGCATTGCCGGATGTGGCGGCGCGCCGTCGTCGCCGCTTGCTCCAGCGCCGGGCGCGGTCCACTACCACCTCCATGTACTGCTGGCTGGAATCGGGCTTGAGCAGATATTCCACGGCACCGGCCTCGATCAGTTCAGGCATCGCGGGCGGGTAGTCGCTGTCGGGGAACACGATGATGGAAACGGCGCGGGTGGCGCGGCCGGACTTCATCGCCTGGATGAAGTCCAGTCCATTGTTTTCCATCATGCCCGGGTCGAGGAAGATCAGGTCCGGCAATTCGTGGTCACCGTCCTGTCGACGGCTTCGCAAGAGACGCTCGATGGCGGCGTCTGCCTCGTCATACCATTGCAGCAGGCAATGAAAATTGTTGCGCCAAAGCGCAAACCGCGCCAGCTCGACGGCTTCGCCGTTCGACTCAATCATCAGTATGATCGGCGGTTTCATGGTCTTGTCCTTCTCTTCTAGTGACCCTGATCACCATTCCTGCACCGTGGGAATTTTCTATGGCCTCTGCGGGCGATTCTCGTGGCGCCTAACTTCAACTGTAGTCTGACAAAACTGATCGAAAACTCATATCATGATTTTCCTGATAGGGCCGATTTCTGCCCGGCTGAGGCTCAAACTCCACTCAATGACGGCACACTTTCGTCTGGCTGGAGGGCTTCAGGGATCATCCACGCCCAGCGATGCACAATAGCGGTGTAAGCTGTCTGACTTCACCTGACCTGATGGCGGCTTTCCCTGATGCGATTCCCGTCGCGTGGGAGTGGTCTCTTGGGAACGATTGACCCGATTGCAACCGGGCAAGGCGCTGGCCCAGTGGCCATCCGTGGTGGCACGAGGCTTGCTGCGCTCGTGCTGGAACCCGGAGGCCGCCAGTCCTTCCTGCAGGCAGCCCGGTGTTCCGGATTTGAACAGGCAAAACATCATCATGAACGCACCATTGAAAACAGCCGCTTCGGAACCGACGAAGCAGACGCTGGATATCCTCAAGACCCTCATCGGTTTCAATACCATCAGTCGCGAATCCAATCTGGGCCTCATCGAGTGGGTCCGCGATTATCTCGAACGCCACGGCGCCGTCACCCGCCTCACCTATGATGCCGAGCGGCGCAAGGCCAATCTGTTCGCGACCCTCGGTGATGCCGGGCCGGGTCGCTTCGGTACCGTCTTCTCCGGGCACACCGATGTGGTGCCGGTGAAGGGGCAGAACTGGGATACCGATCCTTTCGTGGCGCATGTCGCCGATGGCAAGCTGTTTGGTCGCGGCGCCTGCGATATGAAGGGCTTTATCGCGGTCTGCCTGGCACGTGTGCCGGCGATCAATCAGGCGCGCCTGCATACGCCCCTGCACTTTTCCTTTTCCTACGATGAAGAGGTTGGCTGCCTGGGTGTGCGCGAACTGCTGGCCGACCTGCAGCAGAACGACATCCGGCCCACCGGCGTCATCATCGGCGAGCCGACCATGATGCAGCCCGTGATCGCGCACAAGGGCAAGCGCTCGTATCGTTGCTGCGTGCACGGCCATGCCGCGCATTCCTCCTGCCCGCACCTGGGGATCAACAGCATCGACTATGCCGCGATGATGCAGTTGAAGATTCGTGAAATCGCCCTGCGTGTGCGCCATTCGGAGGCCCAGGACTATGACTTCGATGTGCCGTATTCCTCCATCGTCACGACCCTGTCCAATGGCGGTAATGCGCCCAACATCATTCCGGACAAGGCCGAATTCGTCTTCGAGCATCGTTTCCTGCCGGGCATCGATCCGGCCGAGGTGTTCGAGGAAGTGAAGCGTTTTGCCGAGCAGGAGCTGGTGCCGCAGATGCAGATCGAGGGCGCACAAGGGCGCATCGAATTCGAGACGCTGACCGCCTATCCCGGCATGAGCACGCCGGCCGATGATCCGCTGGTCAGCTCTGCCTTGCGCATCCTCGGTACGGAACGGGCGCGCAAGGTCGGGTTCGGAACCGAGGGTGGCCTGTTCGGCCAGGCGGGCATGCCGGCCGTGATCTGCGGCCCCGGGGATATCGTCCACGCCCACAAGCCCAACGAGTTCGTCACCCTGGAACAACTGGCACGTTGTGAGAGCTTCTTCGACAACTTCATCGCTTCGGCCCATCTGGCTGCGGCCTGAACGTCTACCGCAGGCAGCAAAAAGGCGCTGGTCCCGTGTGAGGGGCAAGCGCCTTTTTCTTATCGGGCAAGCTTCAGACGGGGGCGCGCACCCGCTTGTCCAGGGAGGCCGAGAAGGCGACCGTCACCAGGCCCAGCAAGGCGAAGGCCGAGCCGATCAGCGGCAGATCGGTCAGCGGCAGGCCGGCCGAGATGGCCAGTCCGCCGGCCCACGCGCCGGTGGCATTGCCGAGGTTGAAGGCGCCCTGGTTCAGGGTCGAGGCCAGGTTGGGAGCGCCGCGCGCGGTGTCGAGCACGCGGATCTGCGCCCCCGGTACCACGGCGAAGGCAAAGGCACCCCAGGCGAACATCGTCACCAGGGTGGGCCACTTGTAGTGACTGGTGATGGAAAACAGTCCCAGCACGATGGCGATGCACAGGAAGACGCCGCACATGACCGGCATCAGCTTCCAGTCGGCCAGCTTGCCGCCGACCAGGCCGCCGACGGTGATGCCGGCGCCGAACAGCAGCAATACCCAGCTTTCCTGCTGTGTCGTGAAACCGGTCACGTCCAGCAGGATATAGGCGATGTAGGTGATCACGCTGAACATGCTGATCGAGGCCAGGGTCGAAGTCAGTAGCGACAGCTGTACGCGGGTATCGATGATGGAGCGGAATTCCTGGAAGATATTGCCGCCCTGCATGGGAATCTTGCGGGGCAGCATGGTCCACAGCATGGCGGCGGCCAGCACGCCGATGACGGTCACCACACCGAAGGTGGAGCGCCATCCGGCGGCGTGACCGAAAGCGGTGCCCAGCGGCACACCGAGGATGTTGGCGACGGTCAGCCCGGTAAACATCAGCGCCACGGCCTGCGCGCGCTTGTGCGGCGCCACCAGTTCGGCGGCGACCACCGAGCCGATACCGAAGAAGGCCGCGTGGCAGAACGCGGTCACCACCCGGGCGACCATCAGGAAACCATAGTTGGGAGCAACCGCGCACAGCACATTGCCCAGGATGAACAGACACATCAGCCCCACCAGCGCCTGTTTGCGCGGCCATTTCGCGGTAAGGATGGCCAGGATGGGGGCGCCGGCCGCCACGCCCAGGGCATAACCGGAAACCAGCATGCCGGCAGCGGGCGCCGACACGCCCAGATCGCGGGCCACATCGGGCAGCAAGCCCATGATGACGAATTCGGTGGTGCCGATGCCAAAGGCGGCGACGGCGAGGGCAAACAGGGGCCAGTTCATGCGCGATCCAGGTCGAGGGTGGGGTGGAGGAGCGGGCGCGACGTGGAGGCCGCGCAAAGGCGCAAGTTTACCGTCGTATCGGATCGGCTGCAGGATTCAGACCGGATCGGCTGCCAGCGGACGGGTGAACCAGCTCTTGAGCACCGACATCAGCGCGCCATAGGCCGGCAGGAAGAACAGCAGGCTGATGGCGATCTTGAAGCCGTAATCGACCAGTGCGATTTCTACCCAGTGCGTGGCCATGAAGGGATCGCTGCTGCGCCAGAAGGCAATCGAGAAAAATGCGACGGTATCGCTGGCATTGCCGAAGATCATCGACACCGAAGGCGCCAGCCACCAGTGACGCGAGGCGCGCAGGCGATTGAAGACCTGCACGTCCAGCACCTGCCCCAGCACGTAGGCCATGAAGCTGGCTGCCGCGATGCGCGCCACGAACAGGTTGAAGTGCGTCAGCGCTTCGAAGCCCTGCCACTGGCCCAGGTAGAACAGCGCCGAGATGCCGTAGGAGATGAACAGCGCCGGCAGCATCACCGCGAAGATGATGCGACGGGCCAGGGGCGCGCCGAAGAAGCGCACGGTCAGGTCGGTGGCCAGGAAGATGAAGGGGAAGCTGAAGGCGCCCCAGGTGGTATGCAGGCCGAAGATGGAGACCGGCAACTGCACCAGGTAATTGCTGGAGGTGATCACCAGCAGGTGGAACAGCGAAAGCCAGGTCAGCAGGGGCGCGTGGCGGCGCAAGTCGAGAGTCGTCATCGGGACCTTTTTGATGAATGGGGGCGAGGGAACCCATGGAATCTGCCGGTCGCATGCGTGTCACGGCATGCCGTCCGGCGCGAAAGGGGCATGATTCTAGCACAGTGCGGTCGCGGGACCCGGATAGTGGTCGCCGGTTGCGATACACTCTTGCGTTTTTGGGCAGTGCAATGAACAGCAACAAGGCAACCCTGATCGGGTTGAGCGCCGTCGTCCTGTGGAGCGCCATCGTCGGCCTGATCCGCGGCGTGAGCGAACATCTGGGCGCCACCGGCGGGGCGGCGGCGATCTATACGGTGGCGTCGGTGATCCTGCTGTTTGCGGTGGGATTTCCGCGCCTGTCCAGCTTCCCGCGCACGTATCTGCTGTGGGGCAGCCTGCTGTTCGTGGCCTACGAACTGTGCCTGTCGCTGTCGATCGGCTATGCCCATACCGGGCGCCAGGCCATCGAGGTGGGCATGGTCAATTACCTGTGGCCGACCTTCACCATGATTGCGGCCATCCTGTTCGGCGGTCAGCGTGCCAGCCTGCTGGTGGTGCCGGGCTTCCTGCTGTCCATGCTAGGGATCTGCTGGGTGCTGGGGGGCGACCAGGGCCTTGATCCGGCCGGCATGCTGCTCAATATCCAGGACAATCCGCTGAGCTACGGTCTGGCCTTCGCCGGGGCGCTCATCTGGGCGGCCTATTGCACGGTGACCACCCGCATGGCGGCTGGAAAGAACGGGGTGACGCCGTTCTTCATGCTGGTGGCACTGGCCTTGTGGGGCAAGTTCCTGTGGGGCGGACAGGTGCAAGCGCTGTCGTGGAGCCTGCCGGCGCTGTTCTACCTGTTGCTGGCGGCGGCCGCCATGGGACTGGGCTATGCGGCATGGAACGTGGGCATCCTGCATGGCCGGGTGACGGTGCTGGCGGGTGCATCCTATTTCATCCCGGTGCTGTCCTCGGCCCTGTCGGCACTGCTGCTGCGCACGCCGCTACCGGCCGCGTTCTGGGTCGGCGCGGCGTTGGTCTGCGCCGGCTCCATCCTGTGCTGGCGCGCCACCCGCAGTCCGGGCCGGACGGCCATCACACCGAAGGCGGCCCGGCCTCGTCCTGAAGATCCGGCTCAGAACCTGTAGCTCACGCCCACCCGGACCACCGGGTAGAGGTTGTAGCCATGGACCTTGTCGCTCAGTTCGGCGTTTTCCGCCGCGAGGTCGGTGGCCAGGCGGGCGCACAAGGGGGCCGGGGCGGTACAGCCTGAACTGCTGACCGAGGTCGAGGCATTACCCTGGAACATCACACCCAGATCCGCCGTCAAGCCCCAGCCACGGCCGGGAGCCACCGCATTGCCATAGCCCAGGCCCAGGTAGGGCGCGAACTTCTTGAAATCGATGCGACCATCGACCTGGCCGGCCTGGGACGCCGTGTAGATATTGCCATTGATGGTATAGATGCCGTTGGCCTTGGGTTTGCCGGTGGCGTCGATCTTGTTGCCGTTGTAGACCACGCCGCCGGAGAGGCGGAAGCCATTGGCGAACGGGAACCAGTCCAGCAGGGCGTCGAAGGTGCGCAGCTTGGCCCGGGCGTCGTAATTGACGTCATTGGTGCTGGAGTTGAACGAGTAATCGAAGTAGTTGATACCGAAACGCGCGTTGAGCGTCGGTGCCAGCGGTACGCTCAGGTGAGCGCCCACGCCGGTGGTGCCCAGCTCGCCGCTCAGGGCGAGATTGGCGGCATGGACCAAGCCGCTGCCGAAGGTGGCCAGACCGATGAAGCAGGCGCAGGAAAGTTGAAGACGTCGCACGAAGAATCCCCCGGATGATAGAAAAATGATGGCGCAGGCGGACAGACGCCTGACCATTCCAGCCTAGGGGGCGAGCCACGCGGGTGTAAAGCGCGACAGTGCCGGTCGGCAATAAAAAACCGGCGACGGCGAACGGCCGCGTTCCATTGTCGCCACAGTCGCGGCCGCTTGCGTGTCGCCTTGTCAATCGGGGCGGAGGGCGCCGTTGACCGCCAGGTAGATCGCGTACAGCGAAGTGGTGGCGGTGATGAACAGGCGGTTGTGGCGCGGGCCGCCGAAGCAGACGTTGGAAACCACTTCCGGAACCCTGACCTTGCCCAGCAGGACCGCATCGGGTGCATAGCAGTGCACACCATCCCCGGCGCTGGTCCATACATTGCCCAGCGCGTCCAGCCGGAAGCCGTCGGCCAGGCCTGGCCTGATCTCGGCGAAGACTTCGCCGCCGCTGAGCTGGCCGTGCTCGCCGACCTGGAAGACGCGGATGTGATGCGGGCCGTCGGCGCGGTGGGTACGGCCGGTGTCGGCGATGTAGAGCCGCTTTTCGTCGGGCGAAAAGGCCAGGCCGTTGGGGCGCTCGAAATCGTCGCAGACGCGGGTCAGCTCACCGCTCTGGCCATCGATGCGATAGACGTGGCAGCCGCCGATCTCGCTGTCAGCCCGGTAGCCCTCGTAATCACTGTCGATGCCATAGGCGGGGTCGGTGAACCAGATCGAGCCATCGGACTTGATCACCACGTCATTGGGCGAATTGAGACGCTTGCCCTGCCAGTGCGAGGCCAGCACCGTGCGGCGGCCGTCGTGTTCGGTGCGCACCACGGCGCGCGTGCCATGCAGGCAACTGACGATGCGGCCTTCGCGATCCAGGGTGTTGCCATTGTTGTAGTCGGCCGGTTGGCGGAACACCCCCGCACCTGTGCCTTCGGACCAGCGCAGCAGGCGGTTGTTGGGGATATCGCTCCAGATCAGTTCGTCGGTGGCCGGCAGGTAGACCGGGCCTTCGGTCCAGCGGCTGCCGCCGTGCAGGCAATCGAGCCGGGCGCTGGGCACGATCAGGGCGGTGAAACGCGGATCGCAGATGTCGTAGGGGCTGGCCGTGGCCGTAGACGGGATCGGGGCCGGGGCGGGCGAGGGGGCGCTCATGGTGTCTCCTTGATCTTGGTCAATGGCGCGTCCGTCGGGGGCGGCATCCTGCCCCCCCGGGACGGCTCCAGGGCAGGATGATAACCCGACACCGCAGGTGCGCAGGAAGCGCCGGGACGGCCACGGCGGACACCACCCTTTGATGCATATCAATGCGATCTGGCAATGAAGTGACTATCCTGCAAACTCCAGTCAATACCAGCTCGCCCGGTGGGCTCGCGGCCCAGCGCATGTGCGCGCCGCGTCAGTCCGGCGTGGCAGCCGGCCAGGAGCATCGCATGCAAGTCGCCCATCCGTCCACCCTGCATCCTTCCGCCAGTCTCGCCGGCATGAACAAGAGCGTGCTGCGCAAAATGGACCAGCGTGGCCCGCGTTATACGTCCTATCCGACGGCCGACCGTTTTTCCAACGACTTCGCCGTCACCGACTACCTGCATGCGGTCTCAGACCGCCGCAGCATGAGTGCCTGGCGCGCCCTGTCGCTGTATCTGCATATCCCTTTCTGCGACACCATCTGCTACTACTGCGCCTGCAACAAGATCGTCACCAAGAACCGCGCCAAGGCCGCGCTCTACCTGAGCTACCTGAAGCGGGAGATCAGCATGCAGGGCTCGCTGTTCGCCGGGATGAATCAGGTCGAACAGCTGCATTTCGGCGGCGGCACGCCGACCTACCTGTCGGACGAGCAGATGGCCGACCTGATGGACCACATTCGCCACTGCTTCACGCTCGCACCCGACCATGTGGGTGAATACTCGATCGAGATCGACCCGCGCACGGTCTCGGTGGAACGTGTCCACAAGCTGCGCCAGCAGGGTTTCAACCGCATCAGCCTGGGCGTGCAGGACTTCGACCCGGAGGTGCAGCTGGCGGTGAACCGCGTGCAGTCCGAGCAGCAGACGCTGGAGATCATCCAGGCCGCGCGTGACGCCGGTTTCCGCTCGGTCAGCATCGACCTCATCTATGGTCTGCCCAAGCAGAACGTAATGTCGATGGCGCGTACGCTGTCCAAGGTGATCGCCGCCAGCCCCGACCGTATCGCAGTCTACAACTACGCGCATATGCCGCAGCTGTTCAAGACCCAGCGCCAGATCAAGGAAGAGGAACTGCCCAGTGCCGATAGCAAGCTGGACATGCTGTCGCTGTGCATCCGCCAGCTGACGGCGGCTGGCTATGTCTATATCGGCATGGACCATTTCGCCAAGCCGACCGACGATCTGGCCATCGCCCAGCAGCAGGGTCGCCTGCACCGCAACTTCCAGGGCTACTCCACGCACTCCGAGACCGACCTGGTGGCCTGCGGCGTATCGGCCATCAGCGCCGTCGGTGGCAGCTACAGTCAGAATGAAAAGACCCTGGACGGTTACTATGCGCGCCTGGAAAACTCCACGCTGCCCATCGCCCGCGGCATCCAGCTGGGCATGGACGACGTGCTGCGGCGCCTGATCATCCAGCGCCTGATGTGCAATTTCGAGTTGTCGATCAATTCGCTGGAAATTGCCTATCCCATCGTCTTCCGCGAATACTTCGCCCCCGAAATGGAGAAGCTCAAGCAGCTGGAAGAAGATGGCCTGATCAAGATCGAACCTGAGTGGATCACCGTCGAGCCCAAGGGGCGGCTCCTGATCCGCAATATCTGCATGGTGTTCGACCGCTACCTGACGCAGGACCGCGAGAAGGCCGCGAGCCAGAACAAGGCCGCACCGCAGCGCTATTCGCAGACGGTCTGAACGGAGTGGGTGTGCACCTGCTACCGATCTTCCTGGTGGGCCTGATGGGTAGCGTCCATTGCATCGGCATGTGCGGCGGCATCGTCGGCGCCCTCAGCTCTGCTGCGCCGGCGCGCGCACCGGCTGCGGCGCTCATGCCGGATGGATCCGGGCATCTTCGTCGCGTCATCCCCCTTCATCTCGCTGGCACTGTCCCGGCCGCGGCCTTTATGCAGGATATGGTCCGCGTACTCAGCTACAACCTCGGTCGCCTGTCCAGCTACGCGCTGGCCGGCGCTCTGGCCGGTGGCATCGCGGCCGGCCTTTTGCGCGGTGCGGATGTGCTGGGCTGGCTGGCACCGGCGCAGACGCTGGCCTATGTGATGACCAATATCGTGCTGGTACTGCTCGGGCTGTACCTGACCCAATGGTGGTCCGGCATGACCCGCCTCGAACAGCTGGGCAGCGGCCTGTGGGCGCGTATACGCCCGCATGCGTCCCGCCTGGTGCCGGTGGATACGCCGGCCAAGGCGCTGCTGCTGGGCAGCCTGTGGGGCTGGCTGCCCTGCGGGATGGTCTACAGCGCCTTGCTGACTGCCCTGATGGCCGGCAGCGCTGCACGGGGCGCCTTGACCATGCTCGCGTTTGGGGCAGGCACCTTGCCGGTGTTGCTGGCGGCGGGCCTGTCCGGTGCGCGCCTGCGGCAACTGGCGGCACGGCCGGCGCTGCGACGCGCAGCGGGCGTGGTCGTGCTGGCATTCGGCATATTGGGTCTGCTGCGTGCCGCCGAGATCGGCGGCATGGGCATTGCCCGCGGCTGGATCGATGTGTTCTGCATCAGTCCGGTGCATGGAGGGTGAACATGAGCGGTGAAGGGAACGGAGAGGGGAGCTTGTGTTTCCACTGCGGCCAGCCGGTGCCTGCCGGTGGAGCATGGTCACTGCAGATCGGCGGTCAGGCGCGTGCATTGTGCTGCGTGGGTTGCCAGAGCGTGGCCCGGTTGATCGTCGACAGCGGTTGTGAAGATTTCTACCTGCGTCGTACCGTGCCGTCGGCACGTGTCGATCCGGACCAGTTGCTGCCACCCGAGCTGGCGCTGGTGGACCTGCCGCTGCAGGCAGGACAGCCCGGCGTCCCGGAGACCGACGACCAGGCCGAAGAACTGGTGCTTTCCGTCGATGGCCTGCGCTGCGCGGCCTGTGTCTGGCTCATCGAGAAGTACCTGGCGCGCCTGCCCGGCATCCGCCTGGCCGAGATGAACGTGGCCAGTGCCCGCCTGCATGTCCGGCGTGATCCGGCTCTCTGTCCCACTTCCCTGATCCTGCGCGGCCTGCGCGGACTGGGCTATACCGCCTACCCGTTCGATCCCCTGCGCCAGGGCGAGCAGGCGCGGCTCGCTGCCCGGCGCCTGTTCCGGCAACTGTTCATCGCCGGCCTGTCCATGATGCAGGTGATGATGTATGCGGTGCCGGTCTACATGAGCCACGAAGGCATCGATCCCGACATGATGTCGCTGATGCGCTGGGCCAGCCTGTTTCTGACCATCCCGGCGGTGTTCTATTCGGCGCTGCCGTTCTTCACCGGCGCCTGGGCCGGCCTGCGCGCCCGCGCGCCCGGCATGGACCTGCCGGTTGCCATCGGCATCGCGGCCGCCTTCAGCGGCAGTGCCATCGCGACCTGGCGCGGGGAGGGCGAGATCTGGTTCGACAGTGTCAGCATGTTCATCTTCCTGCTGCTGGCCAGCCGCTACCTGGAGACGGCCGCGCGGCGTCGCTCCGCCTCGGCGCTGGAACGCATGCAGCAGGCCTTCCCGGCTTCGGCCCTGGTACTGGCCGCATATCCGCGACAACGCGATACCACCCTGGTGGCAGCGACGCAGCTGCAGGCTGGCGATGTCATCCTGGCCCGACCGGGCGACACCATCGCGGCGGATGCCAGTCTGATCGAAGGCGCGACCGAGCTGGACCTGGCGCTGCTTTCCGGCGAGAGCCGTCCGCAAGCCTTCCATCCCGGCCAGGAAGTCCCCGGCGGAGCAGTGAACCTGAGCCAGCCGGTGCTGCTGCGGGTGCTGCGTACTTCGCGCGATAGTACCCTGGCTGCCCTCACGCGGCTGGCGGAACAGGCCGGACAGGGAAAGCCGGCCTTGGCCCAATGGGCAGATGTGGTGGCTTCCCGCTTCGTGGTGGCGCTGTTGCTGCTGGCGGCGGTGACCTTCGTGGCCTGGCATCTGATCCATCCGGCGCGCGCCTGGTCCACCGCCATCGCGGTGCTGGTGGTGTCCTGCCCCTGCGCGCTGTCGCTGGCCACGCCGTCGGCGCTGGCGGCGGCGACCGACCGGCTGCTGCGTGAAGGTACGCTGGTGGTACGCAGCAATGTGCTGGAGACCCTGCAACGCGCCGATACCATCGTCTTCGACAAGACCGGCACACTGACTCAGGGGCGGCCCCAGCTGAGCGCATTCTGGAGCGAAGCCGACCCGCATCGTGCGCTGGCGATCGCTGCCGCCATGGAAGGTGGCAGCCTGCATCCGCTGGCCCGCGCCCTGTTGCAGGAAGCCGCCCGATGCGAGGTGCCGCCGGTGGAGGTCACGGCACTGGCCTCGGTGACCGGTGCCGGAATGCAATGCGAAATCGCCGGCGTACTTCATCGCATCGGCTCGCGCAGTTTCGTTGCGCGACTGGCCGGCGAGATACTGCCCGAGGGCCTGAGGCGACCAGCCGCGGCCGGTGTCGGTTCGGTGTACCTGGGCAGCAGCGCCGGCTGGCTGGCGCGCTTCGACGTGGCCGATGCCCTGCGCCCGGACGCCGTGGCCACAGTCGCCGCGTTCCGTGCGCTGGGCCTTCGCACCGTGCTGCTCAGCGGCGATCAGCCCGAGGTATGCGCCGAGGTGGCAACCGCCACCGGCATCGATGAGGTGGTCGCCGGCTGTACGCCCCAGGGCAAGCTCGATCATGTGCGCGCGCTGCAGCGGGGTGGGGCGGTGGTGGCCATCGTCGGCGACGGCATCAACGATGCCGCCATGCTGCGGGCCGGCGATGTTTCCTTTGCCATGGGCAAGGGCGCAGCGTTGGCGCAGATCAGTGCCGATGCCGTGATCATGAGCGACCGTCTGTACGCGGTGGCCGATTGTGCGCGCATGGCGCAACGGACCATGCGCGTGGTGCGGCAGAACCTGGTCTGGGCCAGTATCTACAATTTCCTCGCCATTCCGGCCGCTGCGTTCGGCCTGCTCGATCCCTGGATGTCGGCCGTGGGGATGTCGCTCAGCTCCCTGCTGGTGGTAGGCAATGCCCTGCGCCTGAGCCGGCGGCGAGCCGAGGCCGGCGTGACCGGCAGCGGCCCTGTCGTTGCGCCGGCACCGGCGGTGCTGGTTGGAGGGCTCTGATGGAAGCGCTCTATCTGCTCATTCCGCTGAGTACGTTGCTGGTGTTCGTGGCGATCTGGGTCTTCTTCCGCGCGTCCGACAGCGGCCAGTTCGATGACCTCGAAGGTCCGGCCATGCGCATTTTGCATGACGACGATGCGCCCTCCACCGAGGATGTCGTCGGCACACCTTGACCCCGTGCGCAACCTGTACCAAGGGGGTGGGTTTTCCGCCTGCCAGCGCGCTTTTCCTGTTGTTTATCGGTCTTTGTTTTCGTGCTTCTCCCCGTTTTGATACACGTCAATGCCGCAGGGGAACTCGCCCCGTAAGCTCGCGTTGATCAGTACTCAACATAGTGGGGAGAGTTTCGTGAGCAAAGAAAATAGCTACAACTACACGGTTGTGCGCCAGTTCAGCGTGGCGACCATCCTGTGGGGCGTAGTCGGCATGCTGGTCGGCGTGTTCATCGCCGCCCAGCTGGCATGGCCCGAATTGAACATGGGGATTCCCTGGCTGAGCTTCGGCCGGCTACGTCCCTTGCATACCAACGCTGTCATCTTTGCCTTCGGCGGTAGTGCGCTGATGGCAACCTCGTATTACGTCGTGCAGCGTACCTGCCAGGTACGACTGTTCTCCGACTTCCTGGCCGCCTTCACCTTCTGGGGCTGGCAGGTGGTCATCGTCGGCGCGGCAGTCTCGCTGCCGCTGGGCTTCACCCGAGGCAAGGAAT
The DNA here is from genome assembly GCF_035644555.1 of Herbaspirillum sp. Taxonomy (GTDB): domain Bacteria; phylum Pseudomonadota; class Gammaproteobacteria; order Burkholderiales; family Burkholderiaceae_D; genus Herbaspirillum. Next base: position 48,133 of record NZ_DASQOH010000054.1, on the reverse strand, counting down.
ACGCCGAACTGGAATGGCCCCTGACCATCCTGATCGCCGTGGTCTGGGTCGCCTACGCGGTGGTGTTCTTCGGCACCATCATCAAGCGCAAGGTGCAGCACATCTACGTGGCCAACTGGTTCTACGGTGCCTTCATCATCGCCGTGGCCATACTGCACATCGTCAACGGCATGACCATGCCGGCCACATTGACCAAGTCCTACTCCATGTACAGCGGGGCGCAGGACGCCATGATCCAGTGGTGGTACGGGCACAATGCGGTGGGCTTCTTCCTGACCGCCGGCTTCCTGGGCATGATGTATTACTTCATCCCCAAGCAGGTCAACCGTCCGGTCTATTCCTACCGGCTGTCGATCGTGCACTTCTGGGCGCTGATCTTCACCTACATGTGGGCCGGTCCACACCATCTGCACTACACCGCACTGCCTGACTGGACCCAGTCGCTGGGCATGGTGTTCTCGCTGATCCTGCTGGCACCGTCCTGGGGCGGCATGATCAACGGCATGATGACCATGTCGGGTGCCTGGAGCCAACTGCGTACCGATCCCATCCTGAAGTTCCTGGTGGTGTCGCTGTCCTTCTACGGCATGTCGACCTTCGAAGGTCCGATGATGGCCATCAAGACCGTCAATGCCCTGTCCCACTACACCGACTGGACCATCGGCCACGTGCACTCCGGTGCCCTGGGCTGGGTCGGCTTCGTCACCATGGGTGCCATGTACTACCTGATTCCGCGTCTGTCGGGCAAGACTCAGATGTGGAGCAAGGACCTCATCGAGATCCACTTCTGGGTCGCCACCATCGGCATCGTCCTGTACATCGCCGCGATGTGGATCGCCGGTGTCATGCAAGGCCTGATGTGGCGCGCCGTCAACAGCGACGGCACCCTGACCTACACCTTCGTGGAAAGCGTCAAGGCGACCTATCCGTACTACGTCATCCGTCTGATGGGTGGACTGATGTACCTGTCCGGCATGCTGGTGATGGCCTACAACACCTGGCGCACGATGCGCGGTACCGAACTGGCCGTCGCACCGATTCCTGCCGTGACCAACGCTGCGCACTGATTTGGGGGAAATATGAAGTTTTCGCATGAATGGATCGAGAAGAACCCCTGGCTGCTGATCGGCCTGGTGCTGCTGGTGGTGAGCATCGGCGGCCTGGCCGAGATCGTGCCGCTGTTCTTCCAGAAATCGACCACCGAGCCGATCGCCGGCCTGAAGCCCTACTCGGCACTGCGCCTGGCGGGCCGCGACGTGTACATCCGCGAGGGCTGCTACAACTGTCATTCGCAGATGATCCGTCCGCTGCGTGCCGAGACCGAGCGCTATGGCCACTATTCCGTGGCGGGCGAATCGGTCTACGACCACCCCTTCCAGTGGGGTTCCAAGCGTACCGGTCCTGACCTGGCCCGCGTGGGCAGCCGCTACAGCGATGAATGGCATCGTGCCCACCTGCACAACCCGCGTGACGTGGTGCCTGAGTCCAACATGCCGGCCTACCCGTGGCTGGAACAGACCAAGCTGGACAACTACGACATCGTCTCGCGCATGAAAGCCTTGAAGCGCATCGGCGACCCGTACACCGAAGAAGACATCAAGAACGCCCCGGCCGAACTGGTCGGCAAGACCGAACAGGACGCGCTGATCGCCTACCTGCAAGGCCTGGGTATCCTGATCAAGGCGGAGAGATAAGACCATGATTGAAATGATTACCGATCCACGCAGCCTGATCACGCTGATCAGTTTCATCACCTTCGCCGGGATCCTGTGGTGGACCTACGTCGGTCACAAGCCCGCCGATTTCAAGCAAGCCGAGATGATTCCCTTTGCCGACGGCGATATCGGCCAGCCGGCTGCGGAAGGCGTCGACAAGGAGGTGCGCCATGGCTGATTTCACCAATGGTTTCTGGAATATCTGGATCATCGTCCTGACCGTGCTGGGCATTGCAGGTTGCGCCCTGCTGCTGTGGCAGCAGTCCAACTGGAAGGTCAAGAAGAGCGACCAGCAGGTCGCCGGCACCACTACTGGACACGTCTGGGACGAAGACCTGAGCGAACTGAACAACCCCTTGCCGCGCTGGTGGATGTGGCTGTTCTACCTGACCATCTTCTTCTCGGTCGGTTACCTGATCGCCTATCCGGGCTTGGGCAATCTGCCCGGCACCCTGGGCTGGCGCTCCACTGGTGAGCACGATGCCGATGTGAAGGCGGCCGAGGCCAAGTATGGCCCGCTGTTCGAAGGATTCCTGAAGCAGGACCTCAAGGAGGTTGCGGCCAATCCGCAGGCCCACGCCATCGGCGAGCGCCTGTTCCTGACCTACTGCGCGCAGTGCCATGGTTCGGATGCCCGCGGCAACAAGGGTTTCCCCAACCTGACCGACAATGACTGGCTGCACGGCGGTACGCCGGAGATCATCAAGGAAACCATCCTCAAGGGTCGCCATGGTGTGATGCCGCCGATGGGCGCCGCGGTGGGCAGCGACAAGGATGTCGACAACGTTGCCAACTACGTGCTGAGCCTGTCCGATTCGGCGCATGACCCGATCAAGGCCGAGCTGGGCAAGTCCAAGTTCGCCGCCTGCATGGCCTGCCACGGTCCCGGCGGCAAGGGTAACCAGGCGCTCGGCGCGCCCAATCTGTCGGACAAGATCTGGCTCTATGGCGGCAGCATCGACACCATCAAGGAAACCATCAACAAGGGCCGCGACAACACCATGCCGGCATTTGGCGAGTTCCTCGGTGAACCCAAGGTCCACGTGCTGGCGGCCTATGTATGGAGCCTCTCCAACAAGCCCAGCAATGCGGCCGCCAAGTAGGACGTCTTGACGACGTGATGTCATCCGCCGCCGGGACTGATGCAGACAAAGATCTGCACGCTCCCGGCGGTTTCGTGAAAGGCGCTTCCCACCACAGTCTGGAAGCGCACAGAGAGTGAAAGCAGATCAGGCAATACCATGGATAAGGCCGTGACGAAACCCGGGCAGGACAAGGAGGGGGACCTGCCACCCCAGAGCGCCGACGGCAAGGATGAATACGCCGTCATTCGCATGTATGCCGCGCGTGAACCAATCTACCCGCGCGAGATTCAGGGACGGTTTGCCAGCCTGCGCTGGCTTTGCGTGTTCCTGACACAGTTGGTCTTTTACGGGCTGCCTTGGATCAACTGGAACGAGCGTCAGGCCGTGCTGTTCGACCTGGCGTCCCGCAAGTTCTATCTCTTCGGCCTGGTACTCTGGCCGCAGGACTTCATTTGGCTGGCGGCCTTGCTGATCATCTGCGCATTCAGCCTGTTTCTCTTCACAGCCGTGGCTGGTCGTGTCTGGTGCGGCTATTCCTGTCCGCAGACGGTCTATACCGAAATCTTCCTGTGGATCGAGCGGCGCATCGAAGGCAATCGCAGCGCCCGCATGCGCCTGGATCGCCAGGACTGGTCGTTCGACAAGCTGTGGCGCAAGTCGGCCAAGCACCTGGCCTGGGGCGCGGTGGCGCTGTGGACCGGCATCAGCTTCGTCGGCTATTTCTCGCCAATCCGCGACCTGCTTCCGGAAATCGGTGGCCTGGCCCTGGGCCCCTGGGAAATGTTCTGGATCGGCTTCTACGCCTTTGCCACCTATGGCAACGCCGGATGGATGCGTGAACAGGTCTGCAAGTACATGTGCCCCTACGCACGTTTCCAGAGCGCCATGTTCGATCGTGACTCGCTGATCATCACCTATGACGCCGCCCGCGGCGAGCCGCGCATGCCCGCAGCCAAGGCTGCCAGGCTGGAAAGTGGCGGCAAGGCCGGGGATTGCATCGATTGCACGATGTGCGTGCAGGTCTGCCCCACCGGCATCGATATCCGGCAGGGTCTGCAATACATGTGCATCGGCTGCGCCGCCTGCGTTGACGCCTGCGACAGCGTGATGGACAAGATCAAGCGCCCGCGCGGCCTGATCCGCTATTCCACGGAAAACGCCGTCGAGCAGGGCTTCTCGACCTCAGAAATCCGACGTCGCCTGCTGCGCCCACGCATCCTGATCTACACCGCCATTCTGGGCGTGGTCATTGCCCTGTTCGCCAGCTCGCTGTGGATACGTACGCCGCTGAAGCTGGATGTAATCCGCGACCGCGGCTCCATGGGCCGGGAAGTTGAGGACGGCGTCATCGAGAACGTCTATCGCCTGCAGGTCATCAACACCGACGAACGCGGACACCGCTATCGCATCAGCGCCAGCGGACTTGACGGACTGACGGTCGATCCGGCCGATCCCATCGAACTGGCGGCCACCCAGACGCTGATGGTACCGATCCGTGTGCGTGCCCCGCACGGTGCCGGCGAGGTCGGCTCCAACAAGATCCGCATCGTCCTGCAGGCTGACGACCAGCCGTCGGTGCAGGTCAGTGAAAAGGCAGTATTCCTGGTGCCCCGGCGCTGAGCGACGCATACACCCCACCCCTGTCGAGAGGAAATCATGCAAACCATGTCTCCCAAGCTGTCCACCCCCTTGCCCTGGTATCGTCATCGCTGGCCCTGGCTGCTGATGTCCGGTCCGGCGGTAGTCGTGGTGGCCGGCGTCTTCACCGCCTGGCTGGCCATCTCCCGCGCCGATGCGCTGGTGGCGGATGATTACTACAAGCAGGGCAAGGCCATCAACAAGGATCTGCGGCGCGACCATGAAGCGCAGCGCCTGGGCGCGAGCATCGGCGTCAGTTACGACCCGGCGGCGGCCCTACTGCGCGGCCGGCTGCAGATGCGCCTCGCACCGCCGGCTGGCGAGCAGGGCCAGACCCTGGTCATCAACCTGGTGCACCCGACCCAGCCGTCCAAGGACCGCACCCTCCTGATCCGTACCGCTGCCGATGGCAGCTTCTCGGCGCCGCTGGCCGAACTGGAGCAGGCGCGCTGGCGCCTGGTGGCCGAAGATGGCAGTCATGCCTGGCGCCTGCACGGCAACTGGGCGTGGCCACAACAGCGCAGCCTGGAAATGAACGCGGAGGCCTACGCACCGGCCGAATAATGCGCTAAGCTGCAATGAGCCGGCCACAAGATCGGTCAGTCTACGGATGAAATAACTGAAGGAGACAGCCATGCGCAAACAGCAACGCAATCTTGCCATCGTCCTCTGGGTGGCCTTCCTGATGGCCATCGCCGCCGAGGGCTTGTTCTTTTCCCTGTTCAACCCCGATGAACTGGCCATGGTGTCCGGCCACGAATGGGAAGCGATGGGCGCCTATACCGTCGGTTTCTTCTGTTTCTGGGGGAGTTTCGCCGTGTGCGGCCTGTTGGCCGTGCGGCTGACCCAGGCGCTGCCTCGTGAGCGCCTGCGTCATTTCGTCCAGGGCTGAGCGCCCGGACGGAGACTGCTTCAGCCGGCCGCGCGTGCGGTGGCGGCCGCTGCCGGATTGCAGGTTTCCACGCCGGCCGCCAGGCGCTTCAATGCTGCCAGATCAATCACTTCCACGTCACGTTGCTCCACGGCCAGCAAGCCCTGCTTGCGGAACTTGGAGATCAGGCGGCTGATGCTTTCAATGGTCAGGCCCAGGTAGTTGCCCACATCCTGACGCGTCATGCGCAGCTGGAAGCGGGTGGACGAATAGCCACGGGCCGCGTAGCGCGAAGACAGGTTGACCAGGAAGGCGGCGAAGCGCTGCTCGGCGCGCATGTTCCCCAGCAGCATGATGACGTTCTGTTCACTGGTGATCTCGTGGCTCATCATCCGGTGGAAGTGGCGCAGCAGGTGCGGGATCTGGCCGAACAGCTGTTCCAGGCGGGCGAAGGGGATTTCGCAGACTTCGCTGTCTTGCAGGGCCACCGCATCGCATTGATGCGCCTCGGTGCTGATCGCATCCATGCCGAGCAGTTCGCCAGGCATCTGGAAACCGGTGATCTGGCGATCACCGTCGAGGTTTTCCTGATAGGTCTTGAAGTGGCCCACGCGCACTGCATACAGGGCGGTGAAGCGGTCGCCGATGCGATACAGGAAATCGTCACGCGCCACCTTGCGGCGGCCGATGATCTTGTCCAGGCGCTTCATGTCGGATTCGTCCAGCCCCATGGGCAGGCACAGCTGGTGCATCCCGCAGGCGGTGCAGCTACGCAATGCGGAACTGGCGGCTGCCTCACGGGCGGCGGTCAGCGGCGAGCATTGGGTCAGGGGGGCAGCGGTATTGGCCGATGCGGCGAGCGGAGTGGAGTGGCAAGACTGGTTCATACGATGTTCCCGGCGGACATGTGGCAATCGAATGACTCGATTTTAAGTGCGCGGAACGATATAGGCAGCACAGTATTCCCGAATCAGACGGCATTTCTTGTCCCAGATCAAACATGGACCAAGTAATCGCCGAGACCGGCTGCGGGCATGATTTGCAGCGGCGGGATTTCGATGGAAAACGACATTCATGCGCGGTACGGCCAGCGATGAAAGGGAAGAGGAGCGGCCTTGATGGGGGAAAGTGGGCGGTATCGCGGGGTTACCGGGGACCCGCGAATGCCCTTCCATGCGACCGTCTTGTTATTGAAGCTTCAGATACTTCGTGACTATCTGAACTGGTTGCGCTCACCGTGCGGCGGCATTCCGATCAGGCCTCTGCCGTGGCCTTGCTCATGTCCGGCAGGGGCAGCGGGGTGCTGGTAGGACGACCGCGATAGTCGGTCCAGCACAGGCGCTTGAAGTCGTACAGCTTGCAGCGGCGCGCGGTATCGAAGTACCAGCGCCAGGAGAAGCGCTGGATCACGATCCGACCCGGCAGCATGGTTTCCAGCTTTTTCTGCGCCTGCTTCAGGCGATACAGCGGCACGCTCATGTCCACATGGTGCGCGGTGTGCTCCATGATGTGATGCAGCAGCGCGCCCCAGTAGCGACCGAAGGTCAGGTGCACGGTGGTGGAGACGAAGGGCTGGGCTGCGGCCCAAGTGATCTTGTCTTCATACCAGGCCACCGAGGTATGCGTATGGTGGACATACACCACGAAGCCGATCATGGCCTTCCAGAACAGCAGGGGAATCGCGAAGCCGGTCACCAGCAGCGTCCAGAAGGATTGCTCGGTGGCTTGCGCGGCCCAGGCCAGCCCGGCGACCCACACTGCAGCGACCACGGTCACCAGTACGCCATCCCACGTGAATTCGGCGCGACGGGTGGGCATCTGCTTCTTCGAGGGGAAGTACATGCGCTTCCACCACATGTCGATCATGTAATACAGGCCGGGGCCGAAGCCGCTGCGGTAGATGCGTTCCAGGCGCTGTCGCCAGCGCGGCAGGGCGCGGAACTCTTCCAGCGAACGTGGTTGCCAGACGAAGTCGAATCCCTTCAGGTTGGTATAGCCGTGGTGCACCACGTTGTGTCCGACCGCCCACAGGCTGTAGGGTGTCAGGGACGGCATGAACAGCAGGCGACCCAGCCAGGTATTGAGCTTGCGGTTGGGTGTGAAGGCCTGGTGGCAGGCGTCATGGCCGAGGATGAACAGGCGGCCGATGATGAAGCCATTGACCACGCCCAGCGCGATCTTGGCCAACAGCCAGGGAGCCCAGACGATGGCTGCCAGGCTGGCGCCGAACAGGCAGAAATCCAGTACCGACAGCGCCAGCGCGATGGCCGTGCTGCGCTGGCTGATCGGAATCACCCAGGAGCGGATGATCTTGCGATGGGGCATCGGTGCGCCTGGCGCGACCGGTGTGTTGGGGTGCGAAGTCGTCGACATCGAATTTACCTCTTCCTACTTTCAAACGGTGGACGGGTGAGCATGCCGCATGAGACTGCTCCTGCTAACGCTGCAATGGCGGATGGCGCTTGCAAAGGTGTGGGCGTTCGGTGCGGGACCGATGGCGGCGACGTTAGCGCTGATCCCAAAAAACAACGCGACCGGTCATCAGGGATGACGGATCGCGCCGTTTGGGTGCGGCAAGAATACCTTAGAAACGGTAACCCACGCCAATGCCGATGAGCCACGGATCGATCTTCACGTTGGAGATCTTGGCACCGGCGGCAGTCTTCACGTCGCTGGAGATCTGCACCTTCTTGATGTCGAAGTTGAGCATCCAGTTCTTGTCGAGCTTGTAGTCCGCGCCGATCTGCAGGGCGCCGCCGAAGCTGCTGCTATCCAGTTGCAGACCGTTGGGCAACTCCACGGCGGAGATGCGGGTGTAGTTGATGCCGGCACCGATGTAGGGGCTGATGAGCGCCTGGGGCAGGAAGTGGTATTGCACGGTCAGGGTCGGCGGCAGATGCTTGAAGGTACCGATCTTGGTACCGGACAGGCGCACATCCTGCTTCTGCGGATAGGTCAATACCAGTTCGGCGGAGATGTTCGGGGTGAAGAAGTAGCTGATGTCCACTTCCGGGATCAGCTTGTTGTTGATGGTGAGCTGGTCCGAAGGGCCTTGACCGGCGATCGGGTCGGACTTGTTTTCCGGGCTCAGGTTGACGCCGCGTACGCGCACCTGCCAAGGGGTCAGGGTTTCCTGAGCGAACACGGGGGCGGCAAACGAAGATGCCAGGGCTGCCACGACGGCAGTGAGAGTGACGATTTTTTTCACGGTTTTTACCTGTCGAGTGAGGATGTGCGAAAGGTACGCGTGAAGCGCACAGCGGGCTTTGATGCCGATCAAGCGCGCTGGCACAAGGTAAAGAAACAGCAGCCGAACGGCCACATGAGTGACTGTAAACGCAGCGGCCCGGCCTGCATTGCACAGGCCGGGCCGGGATCGTCGTGGTATAGCTGGGCGCGGCCGTCAGGCCGCGTCAGGACTTACTCTTTGAAGCGTGCTTCGCGTGCCAGCTTGGTCAGGTTTTCCGGATCTTCGAAGGCCTTGTAATAGGCGTTCAGTGCCGGTGCGCCGCCCAGGTGGGCATACAGCACGCGCTGGCCCTTGAAGTGCCCCTTCTTGGCCATGTCGATCAGGCCGTCGATGGATTTACCTTCATAGACAGGATCGGTCAGCATCGCTTCCATCTCGGCCGCGGTGCGGATGGCGGCGATGGTCTGCTCGCTCGGCAGGCCATAGGCCGGGCCGCTGTAGTCGGGGATGATCTCGATGTCGGCATCGCGTACCACCACGCGCTGGCCGCCCTTGGAGGCGATCAGCTCGCTGGTGTCGTTGGCGATCTTGGTGACGGCGCGGCGGGTCATGGCTTCATCGTCGGCGGTATCGATGCCGATCACACGGCGACGCTTTTCCTGCGCGGCGAAGCCCACCACCATGCCGGCCTGGGTGGAGCCGGTGCAGGTGGCCACCACGATGTTGTCGAAGAAGATGCCCAACTGTTGTTCCTGCATCGCCACTTCATCGGCGAAGTTGGCGTAGCCCAGGCCGCCCAGCGGGTGATCGGAGGCGCCGGCCGGAATCGCATAGGGCTTGCCGCCCTTGGCGCGCACTTCTTCCAGTGCCTTGGCCCAGGTGTCCTTCTCGGTGGTCGAATAGCCGTAGCCGCCCATGATGGGGTTGCCACCCATGATGCGGGTCAAGAGGATGTTGCCGACCTTGTCGTAGACCGGATCATCCCATTCCAGCCAGGTTTCCTGCACGGTATAGGACTTCATGCCCACGGCTGCTGCGGCGGCACAGACCTGGCGCGTGTGGTTGGACTGGATATTGCCGATCGAGACCAGCGTGTCGCAACCCTTGGCCAGGGCATCGGCCACCAGCCATTCCAGCTTGCGGATCTTGTTGCCGCCGAAGGCCAGGCCCGAGGACACGTCATCGCGCTTGGCCCAGACTTCCACGCCCAGCATGGCGGAGAGTCGTTCCAGCTTGTGGATGGGGGAGGGGAAGAAGCCCAGCGTCTTGCGCGGGAAGAGTTTGTCGAGTGCCAGCATGGGGTTGCTCCGGTTCAGGTGGATTCAGGAAAAGTGGTCCGATTCACATCGAATCGCCGGGATCAACTTTACGCTGCCTCATTTAAATGGTGCTTCCGAATTTATGGCATGATTCGGTTGAAAGAAGTGAAGTAAATTATTTCGTGAAAATATTCATTCGACTTTACAGAAATTATCGGAATAATCATCATGACCCTAGATCGCATGGACAAGCGCATCCTCAAGGCGCTGCAGAAGGATGGCCGCATCGGCAATGCCGAGCTGGCCAAGAAGCTGGGCATGAGCGCCACGGCCTGCTGGAACCACACCAAACGCCTGATGGACGAGGGCTATGTGAAGGAAGTGCGCGCCATCCTGGACCCCGAAAAACTGGGCCTGCCGGTGCTGGTGACGGTGGGCGTGGTGCTGGACCGCTCCACGCCGGAGAGTTTTGCCGAATTCGAAAAGGCCGTGCGCGATATCGCCGCCGTGCAGGAGTGCCTGCTGCTGGCCGGTGAATTCGATTACTGGATCAAGTTGCGGGTCAAGGACCTGCAGGCCTTCAACCGGCTGCACGCCAATACGCTGCTACGCCTGCCGGGTGTGCGGCAATTGCGTTCCTTCTTCGTCCTCAACGAGGTGAAGAACAATCCGGAACTCGTGGTCGAATGAAGGATCTCGATTCCAGTCCTATACTTCACCTTTCTTCACCTTTGCGTTTCACGTCTGAACGTTGTTCCCGTCTTGCATTCACCTTCAAGGATTCCCGATGACCTCGACCACTTCCTCCTCCAGCACCTCCTTGCGCGGCCTCTATCCCCCGATAGAGCCCCATGATCATGGCCTGCTGGATGTTGGCGACGGTCACCAGATCTATTGGGAAGTCTGCGGCAACCCGGCCGGCAAGCCGGTGGTGTTCCTGCATGGCGGCCCCGGCGGCGGTTGCGGCCCGTCGCACCGGCGTCTGTTCAATCCGGAGAAATACCGCATCGTCCTGTTCGACCAGCGCGGTTGCGGCCGCTCGCTGCCACATGCCAACCTGGAAGCCAACACCACCTGGGACCTGGTGGCCGATATCGAACGCCTGCGCGAGATGCTGGGCATCGAGCGCTGGCAGGTCTTCGGCGGTTCCTGGGGCAGCACCCTGGCACTGGCCTATGCCCAGACCCATCCGCAGCGCGTGACCGAAATGGTCTTGCGCGGCATCTTCCTGCTGCGCCAGGCCGAGCTGGACTGGTACTACCAGGAGGGCGCATCGTGGATGGTGCCGGACCGCTGGGACGAGTTTCTCGCGCCGATCCCCGCCGCCGAGCGCGGCAACCTGGTGCATGCCTACCGCAAGCGCCTGACCGGCGACGATGAAGCCGCCAAGCTGCAGGCCGCACGTGCCTGGAGCCGCTGGGAAGCCAGCACCATCACGCTGGTGGCCGATGAACGCCTGATCGATTCCTTCAACGATGCGCAGTTCGCGCTGGCCTTCGCCCGCATCGAGAACCACTACTTCTTCCACAAGGGCTTCATGGAAGAGGGCCAGTTGCTGGCCAATGTGTCGCGTCTGGAAGGTATCCCCGCCGTGATCGTGCAAGGGCGCTACGACCTCGCCACGCCGGCCAAGTCGGCCTGGGATCTGCACCAGGCCTGGCCCGGCTCGCAGCTGCACCTGATCGACAGCGCCGGCCACGCCTACAACGAACCCGGTATCCTGGACCAGTTGGTTGCCGCCACCGACCGCTTCGCCGGCGGCTGATCGGCGGACCGGCAGACCCTCCGACCTGCCTGGCGCCAAGCGCTCCCTTTCACGGGGAGCGCTTTTTTTACGCCTCAGTCTTTTCTGCGGCCGCGCTTGCCGGCTGGCTCATCCGTGGCGCCGGCCGCGGTGGCGGCAGTGGCGGCGCTGGCGGCCTCGGCCGAATAGTTTTCCTCCAGTTCCGCCAGTCGCCCGTTGAGCTTGCCCAACACCCGCGTCAGCGTAGCGATTTCTTCTTCGTCCAGCGCCGCGAACAAGCCATCGATGAAGGTTTTCTTGACCGGCTCCGAGGCGCGCAGCACTTCTTTGCCGGCGGCTGTCAAAGCGATGTGCTTGACCCGCCGGTCACTGATGTCGCCCGTCCGTTGCACCAGCCCGTCGCGCTCCAGCGCATCGATGGCCTCGGTGATGGTGCGCGGCGCGAAGCCGAAGGCCGTGGCCAGGTCGGCCGCCCGCACCGGACTGTTGCGCTCGATGTGGCCGAGCATCTTGTTGCGCGCCAGCGAAGCCCCTTCGCCGGCCATGAGCTTGTCCAGCGTGCGGTGCGAGCGGATGTAGAAGTCGCGCAGCGCCTCGGCGGCCCCGCTGTAATCGTTTGAAAAGCCTGTAGACATGATTTTCCTGGATACCATATCATATGGTACCTCATTAATATTTTCGCTCGCAAAAAAATGAAGCGTAATGTTGCTGATCAGAAATCTTGATGAAGCCGTATCGAAGTCCCGGTAATTCCCCAACGTCACTCCACGCCATCATCGCCCCGATATTAGGATAAAAAAGATGACCGACGCCACACCCAGCAGTCAGCAGCCAAACCAGCAGCCCAGTCAGCAACAAGCGGAGCCATCCACCTCCGCGCCCGCCGCCAACGGTAATGTCAACGGCGACAAGGACACCCCACCCAAGAAGCGCATGAGTCCGCGCGCCCGCTTCATCCTGCGCGCCCTCGGGCTGGTGGTGCTGGTGGTGGTCGTGGCCTGGGTGCTGTACTACCAGTTCCGCGGCAAGTACCTGGAAAGCACCAACGATGCCTTCATCCACGCCGACAGCGTGACCGTCTCCTCCAAGGTCACCGGTTACGTGGACCAGGTGCTGGTGGCCGACAACCAGATCGTCAAGGCCGGCCAGCCGCTGGTGCGCATCGACGCCCGCGACTATTCCGCCCAGGCAGCGCAAGCCAAGGCCCAGATCGACGCCGCCAGTGCCAGCCAGGAAGCGGCCAATGCGCAGCTGGCCGAACAGCAGGCCGCCATCGCCCAGGCCAAGGCGCAACTGGCTGCCGCCGAAGAAGATGCGCGCTTTGCCTCCTCCGAAGTGGAGCGCTACACCCCGCTGGCCGCCTCCGGCGCCGAAACCCGCGAACGCCTGACCACCCTGCGCAACCAGCAGGCCCAGGCCCGTACCACGGTGGCGGCGCGTCGTGCCGCTCTGGATGCAGCCCAGCTACGGGTGCGTTCGCTGCAGGCCCAGGTGCGCCAGGCTCAGGCCCAGGGCGAAACCGCCAAGGCCCAGTACGATGCCGCCAGCGTCAACCTCGGCTATACCGAAATCCGCGCCAGCGTCGATGGCCGCATCGGTGACAAGCAGGTGCGCGTCGGCCAGTTTGTCTCGGCCGGCACGCGCATGATGACGGTGGTGCCGACCCGCTTCTACGTCTCCGCCAACTTCAAGGAAACCCAGATCGGCTTGATGCGCATCGGCCAGCCGGCCAGCATCAAGGTCGATGCTTTGCCCGGCGTGGAATTCCGCGGTCATGTGGAAAGCCTCTCGCCCGGCACCGGCGCGCAGTTCTCGCTGCTGCCGCCGCAAAACGCCACCGGCAACTTCACCAAGATCGTCCAGCGCGTACCGGTGCGTGTGGCCATCGACGCCACGCCGGAAGAAACCCGCTCTTTCGTGGCCGGCCTGTCGGTGACGGTGGAGGTCAACACCATCGCCGCCAAGGATGAGTTGCGCGAGCTGCGCGAGCGTACCAGCGAAGCCAACGCCACCCGCAAGGAGCCGCAGTGAGCAGCGCCGCCTCCAGCCCTGCGGTGAAGGCCAAGGGTGCCAACCCGGAGAAGGCCGATGCCGGCGCCTGGCTGGCTGTGGCCGCCGGCACCCTGGGCGCGCTCATGGCTACGCTGGACATCTCCATCGTCAACTCTTCGCTGCCCACCATCCAGGGCGAGATTGGTGCTTCCGGGACCGAAGGCACCTGGATCGCCACCGCCTACCTGGTGGCCGAGATCGTCATCATCCCCATGTCGGCCTGGCTGGAACGCCTGCTCGGCCTGCGCGTACTGCTGCTGACGGCGGCCAGTCTCTTCACCCTGTTCTCGGTGCTGTGCGGCCTGTCCACGACGCTACCGATGATGATCATCGGGCGGGTAGGGCAGGGCTTTACCGGCGGCGCGCTGATCCCCACCGCCATGACCATCATTGCTACCCGCCTGCCACGCGCCCAGCAGCCGGTGGGCAATGCCATGTTCGGCGCCACCGCCATCCTCGGCCCGGTGCTGGGGCCAGTGATGGGCGGCTGGCTGACCGAGAACGTCAGCTGGCACTACGCTTTCTTCATCAACGTGCCGGTGGGCGCGGCGCTGATCACGCTGCTGCTGGTGGCGATTCCCTATGAGCGCCCCCGCTTCGAGCAATTGGCCGAGGCCGACTGGTTCGGCATCGCCGGCCTGGCGTTGGGCCTGGGTGGCCTGACGGTGGTGCTGGAAGAGGGCGAGCGCGAGCAGTGGTTTTCCTCGCCCGACATCCGCTGGCTGGCGGCCACCTCGCTGCTGGGCTTCCTGCTGCTGGCCATCGGCCAGATCCGCTCGCGCCACCCGGTGATCCAGTTGCGTCTGCTGCGGGACCGCCAGTTCGGCTCGGTGGTGATGATGGCCATGATCGTCGGCGTGGCGCTCTACGGCACGGCCTATGTGATCCCGCAGTTCCTCTCCGGGATTGCCGGCTACAACTCGCTGCAGTCGGGCTGGATCGTGCTGCTCTCCGGGGTGCCGATGATCCTGATGATGCCCTTCACGCCGCTGCTGATGCGGCTGGTCGATATCCGCATCGCCGTCGGTACCGGCTTCCTGCTGCTGGCGACCTCCGCCTTCATCGAGACCGACCTCAGCCCGCTGTCCTATGGTGGCTCCTTCGTGGCCTCGCAGCTGATGCGCGGTGTCGGTACCGTGCTGGCCATGCTGTTCCTGAACCAGGCCGCGATCCGTTCGGTGCCGCCCTCGCAGGCCGGCGACGCTTCCGGTCTCTACAGCGCGGCGCGCAACCTGGGCGGCTCGCTGGCGCTGGCCGCCATCGCGGTGATCCAGGACCAGCGCCTGTGGCTGCACAGCCGCCGCCTGGAAGAAAGCCTTTCTGCCAATTCCGACCTGGTGCAATCCGGCATCGCCGCGCAAGCCCAACTGCTGGGTGGCCAGGACGCCGCCATCCAGTTGCTGGGCTCCACCATCCAGGCCCAGGCGCTGACCATGACCTATGCCGACCTGTTCTGGCTGCTGGGCGTGGCCATCCTCTGCGTCACGCCGCTGGTGCTGTTCCTGCGCCCCTTGCCCACCCATGCCGCGCCGGTGGCTTCTCATTGATGATGAACATGGACAAGACTCTCCCTCTCTTTACTCCCGTACGCCTGGTCGCCCTGGCTGCCGCCGCCCTGCTGGCCGGCTGCGCGCTCGGTCCGGAATACGCCGGTCCGCCCGAAGCTGCACCCCAGGCCGCCCGCAGCGGACAGTTCGTACGCGCCGCTGACGTCGCCAGCGCCAGCGCTCCGCTGAACCGCTGGTGGGAAGCGTTCAATGACGCCCGGCTCAATCGCCTGGTGCAGCAGGCGCTGCAGGCCAATCCCAATCTCGGCATGGCCCGCGCCCGTCTGCAACAGGCC
The DNA here is from genome assembly GCF_035644555.1 of Herbaspirillum sp. Taxonomy (GTDB): domain Bacteria; phylum Pseudomonadota; class Gammaproteobacteria; order Burkholderiales; family Burkholderiaceae_D; genus Herbaspirillum. Next base: position 32,736 of record NZ_DASQOH010000054.1, on the reverse strand, counting down.
CGCGCCAGTCTCGATCTGGAACAGGCCAACGGCGCCCCCAGCGTCGGCGTCTCGGCCCTGGCCGCACATGCGCGCCTGCCACCGGCCAACCTGGGCGCGCTGACCGGCGGTTCCAGCTCCGGCGGGTCCTCCGCTTCCAGCGTGAATCTCTACAACCTGGGTGTGGATGCCAGCTGGGAGGCCGATATCTTCGGTGCCCACCGACGCGCCGTCCAGGCGGCCGGTGCCAGCGCTCAGGCGGCCGAGGCTACGCTGGCCGACGTCCAGGTCAGTCTCACGGCGGAAGTGGTCAATGCCTACATCAACCTGCGTGACCGCCAACAGCGACTTACCCTGGGCGAGCAATCGATACAGGCGCAGCAGGACATGCTGGGCCTGACCACGCAGCGGGTACAACGTGGCACGGCTTCCTCGCTGGACCAGATCCGTATCCAGAACCAGCTCGATGCCACCCGCGCCGAGCTATTGCCGCTGCAGGCCGAGCGCGAGGCCTACCTGAACCAGCTGGCCACCTTGCTGGGGCAGGAGCCCGGTACGCTCGACGCCGAACTGAACGTCGCCGCGCCGCTGCCCCTGCCCCCGCAGCAGGTGGCCGTGGGCGATCCGGTGGCACTGCTGCGCCGCCGTCCCGACGTGCGCGCTGCCGAACGCACCCTGGCTGCAGACACTGCCAAGATCGGCCAGGCCGAGGCTGCGCGCTATCCCAGTCTGAAGCTGTTTGGTGTGATCGGCCTGGGTGGCACCCATCCCTCCGACCTGACCCGCCTGGATGATTTCGCGGCCCTGGGCGCACCCATGCTGAGCTGGAATTTCCTCGACTTCGGCCGTGCCAAGGCACGCGTGACGCAAGCCGAACAGGTGCGCGACGAAGCGGAGATGAAATATCGCCAGGCCGTGCTGGAAGCCCTGCGCGACGCCGAGGATTCGCTCTCGCGCTTCCGCTACGGCCGCATCACGGTAGCCACCCTGGCGCGCAGCAAGGCTTCCGCCGACCGCGCATTGGCGCTGGCAAGGCAGCGCTACCAGGCGGGTACCGGCACACTCATCGAAGTGCTCGACACCACGCGCCAGCAGATCAGCGCGCAACAGAACCTGTTGCAGGCCGAGGCCAATCTCACGCGCAGTTTCATCGGTATCCAGAAGGCGCTGGGGCTGGGCTGGGGAGATGCCGAAGGCTGAGCCATGGCCTTTCCCGGACGGGCGTGGCGGCCCGTCCACCTCCTTGCTGCTGCACCGCCTGATTTTTCTTCCTGCTGGTTTTCCCCGCGTTTCTTCAACGCTCTTGCACCCGCCTCGGCGGATGCGCGCAATCGCCATGGTGCTTGAAGGCGAGAGCAACGACATGGCAAAGGCAGACTGCGGTACTGATGCCTCCCTGTGTGATGACGCTGCCCGTCACAGATCCTTGCCCAGCTCGGCCACCAGATAGTCCAGGAAGATTTCCACGCTGCGCGGCAGGGTGCGTCCGGCCAGCGTCTGCACTTCGACGAAGCGCCCATCGGCAGGACAGTCGCGGATGGGGCGCATGCTCAGTTCCCCGCGCGCGATGCGGTAGCGCACGGTGACGTCGCCGGTGATGGAGAGGGCGTCATTGTCCAGCACATAGTTGTGCAAGGTCTGGATGTAGTTGCTGGTCATCACCGGCTCGATCACCACCTGCTGCCGGCTGCAGGCGATGTCGAACAGCTGGCGCAGGGTGGTGGTGGGGTCGGGCAAGGCCATCGGATAGGGCTTGAGCTGGCCCAGCGATACCTGGCGGAAACGCGCCAGTGGATGGTCGTTGCGCATCACCAGCCCGATCGGCCCGGGCTGCCGGTGCACCACCTTGATTTCCGGCTCGGGCAGGCGGGAAAAGGTCAGTCCGATATCGGCATTGCCCTCGCGTACCTGGCGCGATACCACCGCCGGTGCGCCCACGAACAGCTGGAACACGAAGCCCGGATACTTCTTCTGGAAGGTATTGATCACGCGCGGCAGGAAGTCGATGGCGAAACCCTCCGAAGCCGACAGCCGCACCCGCCCGCTGCGCAAGCCCTTCAGGGCCTGCAGGTCGGCCACCACGCGGTCAGCCTCCAGCGCCATCTTGCGCGCATGCGCGGCCAGCATCTCGCCGCCGGCCGAGAGCACCATGCCGCGTGGCCGTCGTTCGAACAGCACCGTGTCCAGGATTTCCTCCAGGCTGCTGATCTGGCGGCTGATGGCCGAGCTGGCCACGTTGAGCCGTTGTGACGCCTCGCTGATGGAGCCACAGCGGACCACTTCCAGGAAGTAACGCAGGGCGGTGTCTTGCAGATGCTGTGATTTCATCATTGACCTCGTTCGATACGGTTGAGCCGGTTCCTGACCGGTCCTGCATGGCTTTTTCCTATCCATCCGGACAAAAGAAGCCTGCTTTATTTGGTGCGAGTCTCACGCCTTTGGTGCAGTGCCTCCAGTCTTTCCCCGCACTGCGATGCTGCATCTGCGCCAAGGGCCGCGGCCCAGTAGCGATGCGGCTTTGGCTGGGGCTTGTACATTGTGGTGCACAAATTCTGCGTTGCTGTTTTACGAACGCAGGATTAGAAATTTGATGATTGTGGCATCGATAAATCGTAGCCTAGTATGCCCTTCGACGTCGCGGTTTTTTCACAATTCTCTTACTCGAACGAAGGGGCTGGAATGAACGCACTACAGAAATCCATCATGGGCTGGTCGCGCTGTGCGGTGTTGGTGGCGGGGGGCATGACGGCCTTCGCGGCGCATGCCAACAAGGCCAACGACACCCTGGTCTATGCCTCCGACAGCGAAGTCGAAAACATCAGCCAGTATCACAACAACCTGCGTGAAGGCGTGATCCTGGCGCATCTGATTTGGGACACGCTGATCTACCGTGATCCCAAGACCAACGAATACAAGCCGCAACTGGCCACCGCCTGGAAGTGGGAATCGCCCACCGCACTGGTGCTGGATCTGCGCCAGGGCGTGCAATTCCAGAACGGCGACAAGTTCACGGCCGATGATGTGGCGTTCACCTTCAACTATGCGGTCTCGCCTGAATCCAAGGCGGTCACGCGCCAGAACACCGACTGGATCAAGAGCGTCGACAAGCTGGGCGACTACAAGGTGCGCATCAACCTGAAGGGCCCCTTCCCGGCGGCGCTGGAATACCTGGCCGGCCCGCTGCCGATCTATCCTGCCGCCTACTTCAAGAAGGTCGGCCTGGAAGGCTTTTCCAAGGCGCCCATCGGCACCGGTCCCTACAAGGTCACCAGCGTGACGCCGGGGCAGGGCGTGACCCTGGTCAAGAACACCAATTATTTCAAGGACAGCCCGGAGGGCCAGCCTTCGATCGGCAACATCAAGTTCGTGGTGATCCCTGATCCGGAAACCCGCGCCGCGCAACTGATGACCGGCGCCATCGACTGGATCTGGCGTGTGCCGCCGGACCAGGCCGATTCGCTCAAGACCAATCCCAAGCTGGCGGTGCAGAGCGGCGAGACCATGCGGGTCGGTTTCATCACCCTCGACACCACCGGTACCTCGGCCCCCAATTCGCCGTTCAAGGATGTGCGCGTGCGCCAGGCGGTCAACCATGCGATCAATCGCAAGGGCTATGCCGAGAACCTGATGCGCGGCGGCAGCCAGCCGGTCTATACGGCCTGCTTCCGCACCCAGTTCGGTTGCGACAGCAATGCCGCCATCAAGTTTGACTACAACCCGGCCAAGGCCAAGGAACTGCTGGCCGCGGCCGGCTATCCTAACGGCTTCGATACCGACATCTATGCCTATCGTGAACGGGAAGTGGCCGAGGCCATCATCGGTGACCTGCGCAAGGTCGGCATCCGTGCCCGCCTGCACTACATGAAGTTCGCCGCCCTGCAGACCGAGTACCGCAGCGGCAAGACGCCGATGAGCTTCTATTCCTGGGGCTCGTTCTCGATGAACGATACCTCGGCCTTCGCCGGTGTCTATTTCAAGGGCGGCGCCGATGACATCACCAAGGACCCGCAACTGCAGCAGTACCTGCAGACGGCCGATACCTCGATCGATCCGGCGGTGCGCAAGGCCAACTACACCAAGGCCCAGGAACTGATTTCCAAGCAGGCCTACGTGGCGCCGATGTTCTCCTATTCGACCTTCTACGCCTACAACGCCCAGCTCAATTTCCAGGGTTACCCGGATGAGCTGCCACGTTTCTACGAGGCTTCCTGGAAATAAGTGCCGACGGACGGGGGAACCCGTCCGTCGCGTTGCCCAGCCTGCCGTTTCATGCCGCTTCACGCCTCACCACGCCTCCCCACGGAAGGGTCGCCATGTTGATCTACATCCTGCGCCGCCTGGCCATCGCCCTGTGCGTGGCGCTGACGGTGTCCGTCGTCAGTTTTTCCCTGCTGCACATGTCGGGTGACCTAGCGGTCTCCATCGCCGGGCCGGAGGCCACGGCCGCCCAGGTCGAATCGGTACGTACCCAGTTCGGTCTGGACCGTCCGCTCACCACGCAATATGCGGACTGGCTCGGTCGTGCGGTGCAGCTGGACTTCGGCAAGTCCTTCTACTTCCAGGGGCAGGTCATGGAGATGATCGCCGAACGTTTGCCGATCACCTTCAAGCTGGGTGGCAGTGCCTTGCTGCTGGCCATTCTCACCGCCATTCCGCTGGGCGTGCTGGCGGCCATCTATCGCGATACCTGGCTGGACCGCGTGGCGCTGATGATTGCCGTGGTCGGGCAGGCCATGCCCAGCTTCTGGTTCGGGCTGACACTGATCCTGATCTTCGCCGTCACGCTGCACTGGCTGCCGGTGGCCGGCAACGAGAGCTGGCAGCACTTCGTCCTGCCGGCGGTGGCGCTGGGTTACTACGCCATGCCAGCGATGATGCGCCTGACGCGCTCGGGCATGCTGGAAGTGCTGGGTTCGGACTACATCCGCACCGCCCGCGCCAAGGGCCTGTCCAAGTCGCGGGTGGTGTTCAAGCATGCGCTGCGCAATGCGGTCATCCCGGTGGTGGCGCTGGCGGCGGTGGAGCTGGGCTTCATGCTGGGCGGCTCGGTGGTGATCGAGTCGGTCTATTCCATGCAGGGCCTGGGCCAGCTGGCCTGGGACGCCATCTCCCGCAATGACTATCCGGTGGTGCAGGCCGTGGTGCTGATCATCGCCATGTTCTACATCGGCCTGACCTTCCTGGCCGATGTCATCAATGCGCTGCTCGACCCGCGCATCCGTACCCGTTGAGCCCATGGGAGCCGACATGACCGCCACTTCCAGTACCACCGTCACCATGCCTTCCACCCCCTTGCTGCAGGCGGCATTGCCGCCGCTGCCGGCCTGGCGCCGCAAGCTGCGCCGCCTGCTCGGCCATCGTGGCCTGATGCTGGGCACCGTCATCCTGGCCGTGATCGTGCTAGCGGCGATCTTCGCACCCTTGCTGGCGCCGCACGATCCCTTCGACCAGGATGTGACGGCGCGCCTGATCCCGCCGGTATGGCAGGCCCAGGGTAGCTGGGAACACATCCTCGGCACCGACAAGCTGGGCCGCGACTACCTCTCGCGCCTGATCTACGGCGCCCGCGTGTCGCTGACCATCGGCATCGCCGCCGCCTTGATCTCGGGCCTGATCGGCACCACCCTGGGGGTGCTGGCCGGTTACTTCGGCGGCCGTACCGATGCCTTCATCAGCTACCTCATCACCACCCGTCTGGCCATGCCGGTGGTGCTGGTGGCGCTGGCGATGGCCTCGCTGGTGGGCGGTTCGCTGAAGGTGGTGATCCTGCTGCTGGGACTGCTGCTGTGGGACCGTTTCGCCGTGGTCACGCGCTCGGCCACGCAGCAACTGCGGGACGCCGAATTCATTGCCGCCGCCAAGGCCATCGGCGCCTCCACGCCCTACATCCTGTTGCGCGAAATCCTGCCCAACATCATGGGCGCGCTGATCGTGGTGGTGACACTGGAAATGGCCCACGCCATCCTGCTGGAGGCCACGCTGTCCTTCCTCGGCCTGGGCGTACAACCACCGACGCCGTCCTGGGGCCTGATGGTGGCCGAAGGCAAGACCTACATGTTCTTCAAGCCGTGGGTGATCGTCATCCCGGGCGTGGCGCTGGCACTGCTGGTGCTGGCCATCAACCTGGTCGGCGATGGCATGCGCGATGTCAACGCGCCCGACGGCCGCAACTGAACCCCACCGGGAGCACACCATGAGCGTATTGCTGGACGTGAAGAATCTGAAGGTGGACCTGCCCACCGAGCGCGGCACGCTGCACGCCGTGCGCGGCATCGATTTTCAGGTGCGCCGGGGCGAGATGCTGTGCCTGGTCGGCGAATCGGGCTGTGGCAAGTCCATGACCTCGCTGGCCCTGATGGGGCTGCTGCCGCGCAAGGCGCAGTGCAGCGCCGACCACATCCGCTTCGATGGCATGGACCTCAACGGCATGAGTGAAAAGCAGTTGCGGCAGTTGCGCGGCAAGCGCATGTCCATGATCTTCCAGGAGCCGATGACCTCGCTGAACCCCGCCTACACGCTGGGCAACCAGCTCTGCGAGGCCATGCTGCAGCAGCCCGGCGTCACCCGCGCCGAGGCCCGCGAGCGCGCCCTGTACCTGTTGCATCGCACCGGCATCACCAATGCCGAGGACCGGTTGCGCCAGTATCCGCACCAGCTCTCCGGCGGCCTGCGGCAGCGTGTGATGATCGCCATGTCGCTGATGTGCAATCCCGATCTGATCATCGCCGACGAGCCGACCACGGCACTGGATGTGACCATCCAGGCGCAGATCCTGCGCATGATCCGCGAGCTGCAGCAGGAGTTCGGCACGGCCGTCATCTTCATCACCCACGACCTGGGCGTGGTCTCGCGCATCGCTGACCGGGTGGCGGTGATGTATGCCGGCCAGGTGGTGGAGACTACCGATGTCGGCTCGCTGTTTGCGCAGCCGCGTCATCCCTACACACGTGGTCTGCTCAATTGCATCCCGGTACGTGGCAAGACGCCGCCGGGCAGCCGCCTGCAGGCCATTCCCGGCGTGGTGCCCAGTCTGGTCGGTCAGGTCAGTGGCTGCGCCTTCCGCAATCGCTGCGCGCTGGCCGACAGCGTCTGCGAGACCGATCCACCCATGGTGCAGCAGGGCAGTGCGGCCGCACCGCATGCGGCGCGCTGTCACAAGCTTGATGTTTCCGTTTCACTCGCGTCCGCCATGGAGGTGGCAGCATGAATGACAATCGTCCCCTGCCATCGGCCCCGCCAGGCGACATCGCTCTGGAGCTGTGCGCGCTGTCCAAGGTCTATCCCTTGAAGCGTGGCCTGTTCCAGCCGCCAGGCCAACTGAAAGCGGTCAACGATGTCTCGCTACGGCTGTATCGCGGCGAGACCCTGGGCCTGGTCGGTGAATCCGGCTGCGGCAAGAGCACCCTGGCCAAGATGCTGCTGGGCCTGCTGGCACCGACCTCGGGCAACGTGCTCATCAACGGCCAGGAAGTCGATCCGACCCAGCGCAAGGAACATGCGCGCCATATCCAGCCGATCTTCCAGGACCCGTATTCCTCGCTCAACCCGCGCAAGACCGTGGGCGAGATCGTCGGCCTGCCGCTCAGGCTGCACGGCATCGGCACGGCCGCCGACCGCGCCCGCCAGGTCAAGGACATCCTCGACCTGGTCGGCATGCCCGAGCGCACCCATGTCCAGTATCCGAACCAGCTCTCCGGCGGCCAGCGCCAGCGCGTGGCGATTGCCCGCGCCCTGATCCTGCGGCCGGACATCCTCATCTGCGACGAGCCGACCTCGGCCCTGGATGTGTCGGTGCAGGCGCAGATCCTGAACCTGTTGCTGGACCTGAAGGCCGAGTTCGGTCTCACCTATCTCTTCATCAGCCATGACCTGGGCGTGGTGGAGCATCTGGTGGACCGGGTGGCGGTGATGAACCAGGGCTGCATCGTCGAATTGCAGAGCCGCGAGCAGATATTCAGCGATCCGCAACATCCCTACACCCGCATGCTGCTGGCCTCGGCGCTTACGCCCGAACCGGGACTCGGCATCCCGGCACTGGCTGCGGCGGCGTGAGGACGTATTCCCCGAATCACAACCATCACAACGATCATAGCGATCACAACGACACCTACAGAGGAGCAGCAGCATGAGCAGAGCACAAGCCATCGCCGGCGTGGAAGCCTACTTCGACGACGGCCGTTTCATGGACACGCTCAAGCGCCGCGTGGCCATCCGCACCGAGAGCCAGGAACCGGCCAGCCGTCCCATCCTGTACGACTACCTGCAGCAGGAGATCACGCCCTATCTGCAGTCGCTGGGCTTTGGCTGCGAGATCATCGACAATCCGCTGCCCGGCGGCAGCCCCTTCCTGATCGCAGAGCGCATGGAAGAGGGCGCCGCCTTCACCCTGCTGACCTACGGTCATGGCGACGTGGTGCGCGGTTACGACAAGCAGTGGCGCAGCGGCCTGTCGCCCTGGGAGATCGTGGTCGAGGGTGAGCGCTGGTATGGGCGCGGCATCGCCGACAACAAGGCCCAGCACACCATCAACTTCGCCGCGCTGGAAGAGGTCATGAAGGTGCGTGGCGGCAAGCTGGGCTACAACGTCAAGCTGATCCTGGAAATGGGCGAGGAAACCGGCTCCCCCGGACTGAACGCGGTCTGCCAGCAATATGCCGAGCGCCTGAAGGCCGATCTCTTCATCGCCTCCGACGGGCCGCGCGTGAATGCACCCACGCCGACCATGTTCCTGGGCTCGCGCGGCGGCTGCAACTTCGACCTGAAGTGCCACCTGCGTGATGGCGGCCATCACTCCGGCAACTGGGGTGGGTTGCTGCGCAACCCCGGCGTGCGGCTGGCCAATGCGATTGCCTGCCTGGTCGACGAGCACGGCTGCATCCGCGTGCCGGCGCTGTTGCCGGACTCGCTGCCGCCCAGCGTGCGCAAGGCCCTGGCCGATGTGAAACTGGGTGGTGGGCCGACCGACCCCGAGATCGACGAAGACTGGGGCGAGCCCGACCTGACCCCGGCCGAGCGCGTGTTCGGCTGGAATACGCTGGAAGTGCTGGCCTTCAAGACCGGCAATCCCGAGGCGCCGGTCAATGCCATCCCCGGTCAGGCCAGCGCGCATTGCCAGATCCGCTTCGTGGTCGGCAGCGACGATGCGCACTTCATCGAGCACATCCGCGCCCATCTGGACGAGCATGGTTATGACGACATCGAGGTCACGCTCTCGGGCGTGCAGTTCGCCGCCACCCGGCTCGACCCGGACGACGAATGGGTGCGCTGGGGCCTGGCCTCGATGCAGGAAACCAGCGGCAAGCGGCCCACGCTCCTGCCCAACCTGGGCGGCTCGCTGCCCAATGACGTGTTCTCCGAAACCCTAGGCCTGCCGACCCTGTGGGTGCCGCACTCCTATCCGGCCTGCTCACAGCACGCGCCCAACGAGCATATACTGGCCAGCGTGTCGCGCGAGTCGCTGCAACTGATGGCGGGTCTGTTCTGGGACCTGGCCGAGCAGGGCCGGCAAGTGCTGGCGCGACGCGCCCCATCACCGGAGAAGACATGAATCACCCCCACCCGCACAAGCTGTGCGAGGTCGCCGACCTGCACGACCTGCACGACGAAATCACCGGCCTGCGCCGCCACATCCACCAGCATCCCGAGCTGTCTTTCCAGGAAGTCGATACCGCCGCCCTGGTGGCCGATCGCCTGCAGGAATGGGGCTATGCCGTGACCCGCCATATCGGCGGCAACGGGCTGGTGGCGACCCTGCGTGCAGGCAGCAGCACGCGCAGCATCGGCCTGCGGGCCGACATGGATGCCCTGCCGATCCAGGAAGAGACCGGCCTGGACTGGGCCAGCGTCAAGCCCGGCGCCATGCATGCCTGCGGCCATGACGGCCACACCGCCATGCTGCTGGGCGCGGCCAAGCACCTGGCGCGTACCCGCCATTTCGACGGCACCCTGAACCTGATCTTCCAGCCGGCGGAAGAAGCCGGCTTCGACAGCGGCGCCCAGAAGATGCTGGCCGACGGTCTGTTCGACCGTTTTCCCTGCGATGCCGTGTTCGGCATCCACAATCATCCGGGCGTGGAGACCGGCACCTTCATGTTCCGCAGCGGCCCCTTCATGGCGGCCTGCGATACGGTCAAGATCCGCATCACCGGTCGTGGCAGTCACGCGGCGCGCCCACACCTGTCGGTCGATCCGGTGGTGGCCGCAGCCAGCCTGGTGATGGCCTTGCAGACCGTCGTCTCGCGCAATGTCGATCCGATGGAAACTGCCGTGGTCACGGTGGGCAGCCTGCATGCGGGCAAGGCATCCAACGTGATTCCGGAATTTGCCACCATGGAACTGAGCGTGCGCTCCTTCAAGCCGGAAGTGCGCGAGCTGCTGGAGCAACGCATCCGCGCCCTGGTCAGCACCCACGCCGAAAGCTATGGTGCGCAGGCCAGCATCGAGTATCTGCGCGGCTATCCGGTGCTGGTCAACAGCGAGGCCGAGACCGACTTCGCCCGTAGCGTGGCCGAGGAACTGGTAGGGCCGGAGAAGGTGATCGCCCCGTTCGGACCGATTGCCGGCAGCGAAGACTTCGCCTACTTCCTGCAGCAGCGGCCAGGCTGCTTCCTGCGCGTGGGCAATGGCCAGGGCCAGCCCATGCTGCACAATGCCGGCTACGATTTCAATGATGCCAACATTCCAGTCGGTGCAGCCTTCTGGACCCGGCTGGTGGAGCGCTGGATGCCCGTCAAGCCGGGCTGAGGACGGGCTGGCGCGGCCCGGGCCGGTGCATATTCCGGCAGTGCATAAGTGCATAAGTGCATGACGAATGCTTCGTTGGTGATGCTGCCGGGTGCGATTACAGTGAAGGTGTCTCCTCAGACGTCCTGGACTGGGACACTTCGAGCCTGAACCCGCCATGCGCAAGCCTGGCGGGTTTCTTTTTTTTAAGTTCACCCGCGCAGGCAGCGACCGGGCTGCGCTTGACCCTCACGTGACTGCAGCGTAACCGCCGCCCTGGCGCGCAGTCCCCGCCGTCCGGCGCCAGCCCAGTATCCGCCTGCTGTTGAGCTTGGCGGGCTGTGGCGGGATCAGGAATTCCCCGATGTTCGCAGTCACGTCCACTGATTACCATGGGAACCAATGAAACGCGGTCTGTGCTCTGGACTCCCGACATCACAGTGGAGCCACGATTGGCACGCAAGACCTCGACAACGTATCTTGCCAGGAGCCAGTCATGCATTTCGTCACCGAATCCGTACCGGGTGAAATCACCCTGATGTTCATCAGTTATCTGGTGTTCTGCACCGTGTTGATGTATCTGTTCGTCAAGACCGACCGCGAGTGGGGCCGCCTGGAAATCTCGCTGGACGAACCTGCTGGCGAGCGCCCGCCGATGGCTGGCGCGATGCGCTACGCGGTGGTGGATACCGATGACCGCTCGATGTTCAACAATGGCCTGACCCGGCCGTCGCTGCAACATTGTGCGCAATATCACGACGTCGATTGCACCTGCTTCATGCCGGAGCAGAAGAAGTCGGATTGAATGCTGGGGGATTCTGGAGGGGAGTGGGGAAGCAGTGAAGCAGTGCGGCACTACCGCTGCGCGGACTAGGGGTAGTCCCGGCAGCATGGCAATAGGGCGGTATCGGCGGTTGCAGCGGGCAGGCAGTGGCAGGAATGGTCACAACATGTCAGCAAGGCAGTGAGTCGCAGTGGTACCGTTGCAGCATCGTTAGCGGTAGAAGTGGAAGCATCGTTGTAGCAGCACCGCAGTAGCAGTAGCAGTAGCAGTACCGTAGTAGCACGTAGTAGCAGTAGATATCTCTTGAGGGTGGAACGGCAAGTCGTGCAGCCGCTTTTGTTCCAAGCGCGCGTCACGCGACGGAAACGTGCAGTCAGGCGCTTCCGTGAAGCGGCCTAACGGCTTGCCCGTTCTTTTCCATGAGAAAATAGCGCCCATGCAAAGCTCATCCTCTCCTGCGCAGAACCTGCGCCCCCTGATTCCCCTGGCCGACTATCAACGCATCTTCCGCGTCATCCATTCGGTGCTGCACAGTGTGCAGGCCGATATCCCCGCCGCCAGTTTCTTCTTCAGCGTCACCGCGGCGCAGATCCTCAAGAAGTTCTACAAACGCAATGCCTTCCCGGTCGCCGGGGCAGCTTTCTACCTGACGCACCAGGACGGTGGCGGTGCGCTCTCCTTCGGTACGCTGGGACCGGACGGCCAGGACGTGTCCAGCCATCAGGACGCCTTCCACGCCTGGGTGCAGTGCGAGGACTACGCCATCGACTTCATGGCACCATTGTTCCAGGAGCTACTGGCTTCGGCTGGCCATCCGCTGCCGGTGCCGCGCCAGATGTTCCAGAAAGACCTCGGACGCATGAGCCCGGGCGTGCAGGCGCTGACACGGCCGGGTGATTTCTACCTGGCCCCCAATCTCGAACTCACGCGCGAACTGCTGCAGCAGTTCATGGCCAAGAAGGCCCTGACCAATCTCTCGCAACTCTGTCTGGAGTGGTTCCGCAAGCCGCCCAAGGCGATGCCGGACGATCTGGCGCTGCAGGGCGCCGATGGCGAAGTCTCGCGTATCCAACTGCAGGCCATGCGTATCGACGGCGTCTGGTAGGGCAGTAGTCGGAAGAGCGGTGGGAGCGAGGCCTGGGCCTCCGAGGGGAGGGTGTGCTGGACGGATGTCCAACACACCGTACGATCATGCATATCGGTTGCATGTACCGCACTAGGATTCCTATCTTAGGTCGTCGATATGACCTCTTGATGACAGTCACCGGGTCCGGCCGAGAATTCCTTTTCCGTTGATCTCTCTTTTGCTGTCATGGCACGGTCATACGTGGCCGCTAGACTGCCGCCTGTCTCCTCTGTACCTGTGCAGATGTTTTGCCTGCGATGCAAGTGCATCGCAGGTTTTTTTCTCCCGCACAGCCGGACACCCATGCTTCACGCTTCACGCCCAGGCCGGACAGTGGCGTCGTAACCCGGCAGTACGCACACGTGTTGGAAGCCGCGGTCCTCCCTTCCCGTCGGGCGCTCGCCCCTCGGTGCGCGGCGCGGGGTGCGTCGATCCCTTCTGCGGTCCTCCCGATACGCTCCCGCCCCTGCCTTGCCCATCTGCTGTCCTTCAGGTGATTTCCCTTTGCTTTCAAGCACTTGCGCCTCTTGCTAAGCGCTTTTCCACAGGCTTGCCACCAAAAGATGTGGATATCCGCCATCGCCCGGACCGGCCAGCGCGCTTGCTTTTCTTGCTGTCGTTCCAGGAAAATCCTTTGAAATCAGGGGCTTGGTGAGCTTGTCCAGCCCTTGTCCACAGGCTTGCCACCAAAAAATGTGGATATCGGCCGCAAAGGCAGGCACCGTCTGGCCCGGCGGATGTTTGCATTGTTCTGCCTCGCCCTGCGCCTGTGCAGGAAAACCCTTGTAAATCAGTTACTTGCCCCGGTTGCCAAGGCCTTGTCCACAGGCTTGCTCCCAGAATATGTGGATATCCCTTCAGCCGGGGCCGGCCCGGATGGATTCGGGTGCCGGACGGCAGTTGCTGGCGCATTTTCCATGCGTTTTCGGCCTGCCTGCCAGCGATTGTTGCGTCCGTGAAAAGTTGTTACGGATCAATGGCTTGGGTGGCTTGTCAAGACCTTCTCCACAGGCTTGCCACCAGAAAATGTGGATAGCGCGCACGGGCCGGCCGTAGAAAGAGCGGCGCTCCCCCTGCCTGTTTTTTGCGCCCGCTCGGGAGGAGCAGGAAAATCCCTTTTGAATCAAGCGCTTGACTGGCTTGCCCAGCGTTTCTCCACAGGCTTGCTCCCAAAAAGTGTGGATATCCGGAAGAATGACTGGCTGGCTTGCTCTGCGGCGATGCCGCGCCGGCACCTGTGCGCGGTGTGCGCTACTCCGTGGCGGTGGCCGAAAAGTCTTTGCAATCAAGGGCTTGAATGGCTTGTCAAAGCCTTGTCCACAAGCTTGCCCCCGGAAAGTGTGGATAAGCGCCGCGCGTTGCCGGGTGTCCGCAAAAATGGGGATAAGCAGACGTGGCGCGGGCCGGTTCAGCCCTGGTCCGGGGCGGTGTAGGGTTCCACGCTGACCGCCTTCATGCTGTAGCTGGAGGCGCCCATGGAGGAATCCGAGCGCTCCACCTTGAGCACACCGCTGATCCAGACGGCGTCCATGGTGCGCACATTCTTGACCGCCTTGGCGCTGCGCACGTGGATGATCTGGTTGGCCGGCGGTGGCGGCACGTGGATGCAGGCGCCGAAGTAGGGCACCAGCAGGAACTCCTTGAGGGCTTCGCCCTCGCGGTCGAGCGAGACCACGAAGCCTGGCAGGCGCACCGGCTTGCCTTCCATGGCGCTGTCCACCGGCGCATCCTTCCAGTATTTCTTGGCCTTCCACAGGGCCGCGTCGGCGCGGGGATCGTCATCGGTGAGCTGGTCCAGCTTCAGGCCCTTGAACGGCGCCATCGGGTCCCAGTCCTTGGGGATCAGCGCCTCCCAGGCAATCTCCTGATAGCCGTTGACCAGTTTGCCTGAGGCCTGGTACGGGCGGTCGGTGACGGCCGGGCTTTGCTTGAGCTGGTCGCCCACCTGATAGGGCGCGCTGGTCGCCGCAGCCACGCCGCTGACGGTGCTGCCGGCGTCGGCACGCGCCGTGACGGCCGGGACGGCGCCAGCCAGCGGGCCGCCGGAACCGGTACTGGCCGTCGCGGCAGTTGTCGGTGCGGCCGCCGGCGGGGCATCGGCGTGGCCCAGCAGCCTGACGCCGGTGCCCACCAGCAGGCCGGCGGCGACGATGCCGCCTATCCAGTAAAGAGTCTTCATCGTGCTACATCCAGATCAGATTTTCGGGGTCAGACCGTCCGACAGGCTCATGCGGTAGGCGCGCAGGCCTGGCAGCAGGCTGGCGACCAGACCGGCCAGCACGGTCCAGAGCAGCAATTGTAATTCGCCCGGGCCTGGCCACGTCGCCTGCAGCAGGATGCCGAAATGCTCCGCCAGCAGCGGCGCCAGTGCCCACTCCAGTACGCTCAGCAGCAGCAGCCCGGCCACCACGCCGGCCAGCATCACGCCGAGGCCCTCCACACACAGCAGCAGGAACACATCCAGCGGGCGCGCGCCCACCGAGCGCAGGATCGCCAGTTCTCGCCGCCGTTCGCCCAGACTGGCCAGGATTGCCGCCACCAGCCCGGCCAGACCGACCACCACCACCATGCCCGAGACCACCAGCAAGGCGTTTTCGCCGATACCCACCACGTCCCACAACTGGTCCAGCGCGACCCCCGGCAAGACCGCCATCAGCGGCTCCCGGAAGCCTTCGCCGTCGGCGATCTCGCGCTGTACGGCAAACACCCGGGCGCGGCTCTTCAGGCCCACCAGCACGGCAGTGATGCTGGTCGGGGTGAGGTCGAACTTCTTCACAAATTCGGCCGGGATATGCAGCCCCGGCAGCGGTGCGCCACCTTCCCAGTCCAGGTGGATGGCCTGCATGCCATCCAGGCCGATATGCACCGTGCGATCGACCGGGGTGCCGGTGCGGGCCAGGATGCCGACCACCCGGAAGGGCTTGTCGGCGTGCTGGGTCAGGCCCAAGCCGCCCATGCCGTGCGACAGGATGATGACGTCGCCCAGCTTGTAGTGCAGCTTGTCGGCCACCTCCGCGCCCAGCACAGCGTCAAACACGCCGCTGAAGGGCTGGCCTTCCGCCAGTTTCAGAGCCTGGCCACTGCCGTAGCGGAAGTGCAGGAAGTAGTCACCATTGGTGGCCAGCACCGGAAAGCCGCGATGCGAATCGCCCAGCGAAATCGGAATGGTCCAGGCCACGGCCGGATTGCGGGCCAGTGTTTGGGCGCTGTCCCAGCCCATGTTGTTGGTGGCGCCACCGATGCGGAAGATGGCGTACAGCATCAGCTGGATGGGACTGGTACGGGCGCCCACCACCAGGTCGGTACCCGACACCGATTGCGAGAATCCGGCCCGCACCTCGTGACGCACCCGCTCGATGCCCAGCAGCATGGTGGTGGACAGGGCGATGGCCAGCAGCATCAGGCCCAGGGTGAAACGACGGTTCCAGGCACTGTGGGCGGCCAGACGCAGCAGCAGCTTCATGCGGCCTCCTCGGGACGGGCGGCGTGGTTGATCTGTTCTAGCGCGATGCGCCGGTCGAAGCGCTCGGCCAGACGCTGGTCGTGGCTGACGAACACCAGGGCCGCGCCGCTTTGCGCGCATTCGCGTTGCAGCAGGTCGAGGAAGCCCTGCTGGCGGTCACTGTCCAGGGCCGAGGTCGGCTCGTCGGCGACGATGATCTCGGGCCGGCCGATCAGCGCGCGCGCCGCCGCCACGCGTTGCTGCTGGCCGATGGAGAGCTGGGTCACCGGCCGCTGCCATAGCGTGGGCGCCAGGTCCAGCGCCGCCAGCAACGCCTGCGCCACCGCCGTCAGGTCGGCCCCCTGCTGGCGCGCGCGCTCCTTGCGGTAGGCCGAGAACTGGCAGGGCAGCAGGACGTTGTCGATGATGGATAGATAGGGCAGCAGGTTGAACTGCTGGAAGATGAAGCCGATGTGATCGACCCGGAAGCGGTCGCGTCGCGCGGCCGACAGTGTGTGCAGGTTCTGCCCCAGCACCGCCACCTGACCGCCCTGGGGCACGACGATGCCGCCGATGGCGGCCAGCAGGGTGCTCTTGCCGCTGCCGCTGGGGCCGCTGACGAAGACATGCTCGCCGGATGCGACCTGCAGGCTGTCCAGTGCCAACGCCGGTTGCTGCTGGCCGGGCCAGGTGAAGCGCAGCGCCTGCATGCTGATGGCGGGCGCGACAGAGGGGACGACGGGAATGACTGCAGGGGAAGGATTCATGACCGACCGTAGAAACGGGAACGCGACCAGGGAACGGGTCGCCAAGGATAGCGGCTGCGGCTGTCAATGCGCTGACGGGGCTGGCTGACCTGGCCAGCCCGACTGCGCGGCGCCAGCGTCGCTCAGTTCAGCGGAACCAGGGCGCTGCCGGGGACCAGTTGCGCGGCGCCCTGCTTCTTGGGGGTGGCCAGTTGTACATCGATGCGCTGGAAGCCCGGGAAGGCCGCGAACAGGCCGCTCACGTCGATCGCGGTGAGCGCGCCGGGGCTGGCGCACACCAGGGTAAAGTCGGCGTCCAGGTCGGCATGGCCGTCGCTGGGCGCGGCCTGGGCGGTGGCGGGGGTCTTTTCGCCCAGCAGGGCCGGCGCCAGGGCGGCCGATTCCAGCTGGATCTCGGCCGGCTTGCACTGAGCCGCGACATCGGTGACGAACAGGCGGTCGGGTGCACGCAGGACCCGGGCGGCGGCGCGTACGGTGTCCTTGTCGCGCCCGCTGGTGGCAGCGTGCTCGAAGCCGACCACGTTGATCAGCGGGGTATCCAGGTGCAGGGTCAGGGTATTGCCTTCCAGCGCCACGTCCAGCTTGCCCACGCCGTGCACGTGCGCCGGATGGTTGCCGTGGTGTTCATGCGCATCGTCAGCCGCCTGCGCGGGCAGGCTGGCCAGGGACAGGAGGAGCAAGGGCAACAGAGGACGGGAGCGGAGCATGGATGGCTTTCTTGTAGGTGGATAAGGGGACGGATGACGCTGGCGCGGCCGCCGGCAGGCGCGACCAGACCGCATTGTCACCCGGCCGGGGAGGAAATTTCAGTGTTGTTACATTCTGCAACAGGGTTGCATTATAATGCGCTCTTTCGCTGTTTCTGCAACTCGGTTGCGCATAGGGCATCCACATGCGGCCCGCCGGGTCGGTCATGGGACTTGCCTGGCCGCCGTCCACTCTTCTCAGGTAGTCTGCCGTGTCGGTTTTCTCTCGTTTATTGTTGAAGCAAGGCGTGCTCGCCAGCCCCTGGTGGCAGCGGGTGCTCGCAGTCCTGCCGGTGCTGCTGCTGTTGTGGCTGGGCGTGCGCTGGGCGCTGGGGGAGGGCTGACATGGATGCCGCCATCTCGCTGGACAACCTGACCGTCAGCTATCGCCGCCATCCGGCCTTGCACCACGTCAACGGCAGTTTCGCACGCGGTTCGCTGACCGCCATCGTCGGCCCCAATGGCGCCGGCAAGAGCACCCTGCTCAAGAGCATGCTGGGCCTGGTGCCCTGCAACGACGGCCGGGTCCATACCCATGTCGATGCGCGCCGCATCGCCTACCTGCCGCAGCAGGCCGAGATCGACCGCAGCTTCCCCATCAATGTGCTGGATTGCGTGCTGCTGGGTTACTGGCAGGCCAAGGGCAACTGGGGCGGCATCGATGCCGCCATGCGCGCACGCGCGGTCCAGGCGCTGGCGGCGGTGGGACTGGACGGCTTTGCCGGGCGGGCGGTGTCGAGCCTGTCGGTGGGGCAGTTCCAGCGCGTGCTGTTTGCCCGCATCCTGCTGCAGGATGCCGAGGTGATCCTGCTGGACGAACCCTTCAATGCCATCGATGCCCGTACCACCGGCGACCTGTTGCGCATCATCTCGGCCTGGCATGCGGAACGTCGTACCGTGATCGCGGTGCTGCACGACCACGACCAGGTGCGTCGTGCCTTCCCGCAGACCCTGCTGCTGGCGCGCAATGTGGTGGCCTGGGGCGAGACGGCCGAGGTGATGTGCGAAGACAACCTGCAGCGCGCCCGTGCCATGGCCGAGGCGGTCGATGAGCACGCCGGCGTGTGCGAGGTCAGCGAAGCCGAAGTGCTGGCGCTGTCCACTGCGCTGCCGCCGGCGCACGAGCATGCACATGCCCATCCGCATGGACCGCATACGCATTCCGTGGCGGCCAAGGGAGGCTTGCAATGAGTGTGCTGGCGAGCTTGCAGGAATGGGCGATCGCGCCTTTCCAGGAATTTTCCTTCATGCGCCGCGCCCTGGTGGCCGCCTTCGCGCTGGCCCTGGGCAGTGCCCCGCTGGGCGTGCTGCTGACCCTGCGCCGCATGAGCCTGTTCGGCGAGGCCCTGAGCCATGCCGTGCTGCCGGGGGTGGCGGTGGGTTTCATCTTCTTCGGCCTGTCGCTGCCCGCCCTGTCGGTCGGCGGGTTTGCCGCCGGTGTGCTGGTGGTGGCGGTGGCCGGCTGGATCAGCCGGCACACCGAGCTCAAGGAAGATGCCAGCCTGGCCGCCATCTATGTGGTGGCACTGGCGCTGGGGGTGATCCTGATCTCGCGCCACGGTACCCAGCTCGATCTGCTGCATATCCTCTTCGGCAATGTGCTGGGCGTGGACAGTGAAGGCCTGGTCCTCATCGCCGGCGTGGCCAGCGCCAGCGTGCTGGGCATTGCCGCCCTGTATCGCGGCCTGCTGCTGGAGAGTTTCGATCCCTCCTACATGGCCGTGGGCAGCCGCAGTGGCGGGGCGATCTACCAGCAGGTGTTCCTGATGCTGGTGGTGATGAACCTGGTGGCGTCGTTCCAGACCCTGGGGACCCTGATGGCTGTGGGGCTGATGATGCTGCCGGCGGTGTCGGCCCGGCTGTGGCACGACACGCTGCCGGCACAGCTGTGCAACAGCGTACTGCAGGCGGCGTTGGCGGGGTATGCCGGGCTGCTCATTTCCTACTACGCCTCGGTGCCGTCCGGGCCGGTCATCATCGTCTGTGCCGGCATGCTGTACGCCGCCTCGTTGCTGTTTGCACCCCGTGGCTGGCTGCCGCGCCTGCTGCGCCGGCCCCACCTGCAGGCTTGAAACCCTTCGTTTTTCCTTCCCCGGAGCTACCATGAAACTGTTTCGCCCCCTCTCTGCGCTGCTGGCCGTGCTGGCCCTGGCGCTCACCCTGCCGGCCGTTGCCGCCGAGCGCATTCCGGTGCTGGCCAGCTTCAGCATCCTGGGCGACATCGTCGCCAACGTCGGCGGCGAGCGCGTCAGCGTTTCCACCCTGGTCGGGCCGGATGAAGACGCCCATGTGTTCCAGCCGGCCCCTGACGATATCAAGGCCGTGTCCCGCGCCCGCCTGATCGTGGTCAACGGCCTGGGCTTCGAAGGCTGGATGGAGCGCCTGGCGCAATCGGCCAACTATCGCGGCCCCATCGTGGTGGCCTCGGCCGGGATCCAGGCCCGCGAACGCGTGGGGGATGACGAGGACGAGCATGATCACGGCGGCGCGCATGCGCACCACGGCAAGGACGATCCGCACGCCTGGCAGGACCCGCAGAACGTGATCGTCTATACCCGCAACATCGCCGCCGCACTGGCCAAGCTGGACCCGGCCGGCGCCGAGGTCTATCGCAGGAACGGCGAGGCCTACGTCGCCAAGCTGCAGGACCTGGACGCCTGGGCGGCCCGCCAGTTCGGCCAGATTCCCGACGCCAAGCGCAAGGTGATCACCTCGCACGATGCCTTCGAATACTTCGGCGCCCGCTACAAGGTGCGCTTCCTGGCGGCCCAGGGTGTGTCCACCGATAGCGAGCCCAGCGCCCGCGATGTCGCCGCCCTGATCCGCCAGATCCGCAACGAAAAGATCAAGGCCCTGTTCTTCGAGAACATGAGCAATCCCAAGCTGCTGCAGCAGATCGCCCGCGAAGCCGGCACCGCCCCGGGTGGCAAGTTGTACGCCGACGCCTTGTCGCCGGCCGGTGGCCCGGCACCGGACTATCTGACGCTCATGCGCTACAACATCACGCAGTTGCTGGAAAAGATTCGTCTGAACTGAGGCCCGAAGCGGGTGTCGGGCGCTGTCTCCCTCCCGAAAGGGCAGGCGGCGTCCAAATCGCGTATGCTGATGGCCCGCGCCGCCAGGCTGGCGGCATGTCCATCAACAACATCAGGAGAATCCCCGCATGAGCACCGTTACCGTCGTCGCCATCATCACTGCCAAGCCCGGCAAGCGTGAAGACCTGCTGGCCCTGGCCCGCGCCAACCTGGCCGCCGTGCGCGCCGAAGCCGGCTGCATCGAATACGGTCTGGTGGTGGATGTCGACGGTTTTGGCCCGAACCAGGCGCCGATGGGGCCGGATACCTTCGCCTTCGTCGAGAAGTGGAAGGACGAGGATGCCCTGCGCCTGCACTTCACCCTGCCGCACATGCTGGATTACCGCGACAAGTCCAAGGACCTGATCGCCGACCGCAAGGTGCACGTGCTCAAGTCGGCCGACTGAAGCGATCCTGCCCCGGCGCCGCCTCAGTGCTCGCCGGGGAAGTCCGCCGGCCAGGTGCGTTGGGCATCGAAGGCGGACGCCTGTCCCATCTGCTTCAACCACATGATGAAGGTCTTGAGCGCCGGGTTGGTCTCGGCGCTGCTGCGATACATCATGTGGAAGCCCTCCCCATGCAGGACCACCTCCGGGAACAGCTGGATCAGCCGGCCGTGGGCGAGGTCGTCATCCACCAGCGCCAAGGTCCCCATGGCCACGCCCAGGTCGGTGGCGGCGGCCTGCAGGCTCAGGAAGAAGTGTTCATAGACGGTGCCCGGCATCTTGCGCCGCACCGCCACGCCAGCCTTGCCCAGCCACTGCGACCAGGCCGCCGAGCGGCTGGAGAGGTGGATCAGCGGCACCTCCACCAGGTCCCGTGGCACCGTGATCTTGTGCGTTTCCAGGAAGTGCGGCGAGGCCAGCGGCACCGAGACGTCATCCAGGAAGCGCACACATTCATAGCCGCTGCGTTCCAGCGGGCTGCGCCAGAGGATCACATCGAACGGATCCTTCACATCCTCGAAATACTCCGACATGGTCGTGGTCACCCTTACCTCGATGCGCGGGTTGTCGATCTGGAACTGCGACAGGCGCGGGATCAGCCAGCGCATGGCCACCGAGGGCGCGGCGATCAGCCGCACCACGCGGCTCTTGCCGGTCAGTGACAGTTGCTCTGCCGCAAGTGCGATGCGGTCCAGACTGGCCTTGACCTCGGCATAGAAGGCCAGGGCCGCTTCTGTGGGCTCCACGCCACGCGACTGGCGTAAAAACAACGGTTGTTCGAAATACTCTTCCAGTGACTTGATCTGCTGGCTGACCGCGCTATGGGTGATGAAAAGTTCATGTGCCGCCAGCGTCAGACTCCGCGTCCGGACTGCCGCTTCGAACACTTTGAGGGCTTTCAACGGGGGCAGGGAAGACGACATGATGTAAGAAAAACTTATAGTGGTGTCGGAAAATGTTGCTTTGCAAACGCCAGGGTCGACCTTATTCTTCAATCACCCAAACGTTAAACAGAAGGAAGTTGCAATGAACTCCGTGAGTATATTGGCAAAAGATGCCGGTTTTTCTAACAATTTGCGCTCGCTGGTCGAGCTGGTGAAGTTTGCCGTTCAGCAAGTCATCGCCGCCCACGCCCTCAAGCCCGTGCGCAACGATGCTGCCGAGATGCAGGATGCCGCCTATTTCGACGGCGTGACCGATCACTTCGAAATGGAAGTCCGTCTGCGTCAACTGGATCACAGCCACCTGCACGCCGTGTGGAAGCTGCAATCGCAGATCTGATACCGGGTCATTCTGATCTCTCGACTCCGAGATGAATCAGCATCGACGGTAGGTCGGCCGCATTCCGGCGCGACGTACAAGTTGAAATACCGCTAGATGTCAGCACTACCTGCAGCACCAGGCCCGATGCGCCTGAAGAAAAAAGAAGAGACCGGTTCCGTATGGTCGGAACCGAAGGCGGCACCAGCCGCAGCCCAGTAGCATCGCACCCCCAGCAGCATCGCAGCCGCGATGCAGGCAGCCCAGCGCCGCAGAACCTGTCCCCGCCATTAGCGGGGATTTGTCGTTTACGGCCCCCGGATTGGCGCCGGCTTTTTACGGGCGCTTCTCCAGCAGCCGCATGGCGCCGAACAACTGCTGCATGCCACTGTGTTCGATGAAGCTCAGGTTATAGGGATGTTCCGCCACGGCACGGGGGAAGGACTGCACCAGCGGCAGGCTGTCCAGCTGTTCGGCGATCTTGCCCCACAGGACGAGGGTGGGCAGGGGCGTCGCCTGTTGTGCACCGTGCTCGGCCAGGGCGCGCAGCACGGTATCGAAGAAGGGCTTCCAGGCCCGGGCATCCTTGACCGGCGCCACGTGGGCGCGGAAGACCAGGCTGGCGTTGAGCAGCAGGAAGCCGTGCGACGTCAGGTTGTCCTGCAGGTCGGCCAGGGTCTGGATGGTGCCGGCGGTATCGGCCTGGGCCTGGGCGGCAATGCCGGCAAGGGCGTCGCCACTGGTCTGGCCGGCCGGCACACGGCCATCGGCCACCAGCAGCATCTTCATGAAATTGCGCAGCGAGGTGGCGCGATTGACCTGCTTGGACAAGCCCTTGTCCGACCATAGCGACCCCACCGCCCCATCCATGAAGCACACACCGGTGGCGCTGGCCGCGCGCGGGTAGGGGCCTTCGCCCACCAGCACGTAACGCACCTGGTCCATGGGCTGGCGGAAGGCGGCGAAGAGCCGGCCTTCGGTGGGCAGGTAGTCATCCTGGGCGAGTGCACCCAGGTAGGCCGGATCGGCCTGCTGGATCGCCTCCAGCCCGGCGCGCAAGGCCGGGTGCCAGGAAGGGTGGGCGCTGTGGATCAGGTCCAGCAGCGCGGTGGGCAGGGCGGGGAAGGGCGTGGCGGCGAGAGTGGCGGTGGACATGGGCGGGAAAGGCAGACGGCCGTAGCGATAAAGTGGCGGCATTGTATACCGCCTGATCGCCAGGCCGGCCTTCCCATGGCGCCTACCCTGCCGCCTGCGTTCAGGCGACGGCCGTATCGCTGCCGGGCGCGCCGAAGAGTTGCTGCTTCAGCACGTGCAACTGGTCGCGGGCGGCGGCCGCCTTTTCGAACTCCAGATTCTTGGCGTGTTCCTGCATCTGCTTTTCCAAGCGCTTGATCTCCTTGCTGATCTGCTTCTCGCTCATGGACTCGTAGTTCTTCTTCTCTTCGGCCACCATCAGCTCGCTGCGCGCCTGGGCCGGGTTGAAGACGCCGTCGATCAGTTCGCGGATTTCCTTCTTGATGCCGGTGGGGACGATGCCGTTGGCTTCGTTGAAGGCCATCTGCTTGGCGCGGCGGCGCTCGGTCTCGCCGATGGCCTTGTGCATGGAGTCGGTCACCACATCGCCATAGAGGATGGCCATGCCGTTGAGGTTACGGGCTGCGCGGCCGATGGTCTGGATCAGGCTGCGTTCGGAACGCAGGAAGCCTTCCTTGTCCGCATCCAGGATCGCCACCAGCGAGACTTCGGGAATGTCCAGCCCTTCGCGCAGCAGGTTGATGCCGACCACCACATCGAAGGTGCCCAGGCGCAGGTCGCGGATGATCTCCACGCGCTCCACGGTGTCGATGTCGCTGTGCAGGTAGCGCACCTTGATACCGTTGTCGGAGAGGAATTCAGTCAGCTGCTCGGCCATGCGCTTGGTCAGCGTGGTCACCAGCACCCGCTCGTCCTTGGCGATACGATCATGGATCTCCTGCATCAGGTCGTCCACCTGGGTGGTGGCAGGGCGCACGGAAATGATCGGATCCACCAGGCCCGTGGGGCGCACCACCTGTTCCACCACCTGGTCGGAATGGGTGTTTTCGTAGTCGGCCGGGGTGGCCGAGACGAAGATGGTCTGGCGCATCTTCTTCTCGAACTCGTCGAACTTCAGCGGCCGGTTGTCGAGCGCCGAGGGCAGGCGGAAGCCATAGTCCACCAGGTTCACCTTGCGCGCACGGTCGCCGTTGTACATGCCGTTCAACTGGCCGATCAGCACGTGCGATTCATCCAGGAACATCACCGCATCCGGCGGCAGGTAGTCCACCAGGGTGGGCGGCGGATCGCCCGGCTTGGCGCCGGAGAGATGGCGCGAGTAGTTCTCGATGCCCTTGGTGAAACCGATCTCGGTCATCATCTCGATGTCGAAGCGGGTGCGCTGTTCCAACCGCTGTTCTTCGATGAGCTTGTTTTCCTTGCGGAAGAATTCCAGGCGCTCGGCCAGTTCCTGCTTGATGGTCTCGATGGCGCGCAGCACCGTGGAGCGCGGCGTGACGTAGTGCGAGCCGGGGTAGATGGTGAAGCGTGGAATCTTCTGGCGCACGCGGCCGGTCAGCGGGTCGAACAGTTGCAGGCTGTCGATCTCGTCGTCGAAGGTCTCGATGCGCACCGCCAGTTCGGCGTGCTCGGCGGGGAACACGTCGATGGTGTCGCCGCGTACGCGGAAGGTGCCACGGCCGAAGTCCACTTCGTTGCGGGTGTACTGCATCTGGATCAGGCGGGCGATGACGTCGCGCTGCGAAACCTTGTCCTTGGCGCGCAGGGTCAGGATCATCTGGTGGTATTCGTTGGGATTACCGATACCGTAGATGGCCGAGACGGTGGCCACGATCACCACGTCGCGCCGTTCCATCAGCGACTTGGTGCAGGACAGGCGCATCTGCTCGATGTGTTCGTTGATCGAGGAATCCTTCTCGATGAACAGGTCGCGCTGGGGGACGTAGGCTTCGGGCTGGTAATAGTCGTAGTAGCTGACGAAGTATTCCACCGCATTGTGCGGGAAGAATTCGCGGAACTCGCTGTAGAGCTGCGCCGCCAGCGTCTTGTTGGGCGCGAACACGATGGCCGGGCGCCCCAGGCGGGCGATGGTATTGGCCATGGTGTAGGTCTTGCCCGAGCCGGTCACCCCCAGCAGGGTCTGGTAGAACAGACCGTCGTGGACGCCTTCGACCAGCTTGTCGATGGCCGCCGGCTGGTCGCCGGCCGGCGGGAAGACCTGGTAGAGCTTGAAGGGCGAGCCGGGAAAGGTGATGAACTTGCTCTCGTCCAGCTCGGTGCTAATGGGGGTCAGTTCTGCCATGGTGTCGCTCGCCTCTGTCGCTCGATTGCTCGGTGGGCCGCCGCAGTGCGCAGGGTGGCAGCAATGCCCGGATTCGGGGCATTGCACGCAGGCAATGTGGTGGCGTGAATATTCATCAAATGCTGCCGGGATGTGGAAGTTCAAGACGCAAACGGCATGCCGGCATGGCACCGGCCCGACGCAAAGCCGCGTCAGCCGGCAGCTCATCCGCAGCGGATCCTTGTACCGTGGGGGCCGGGATATGTCGTTTATGCATGGCTCCATGCAGATTCAGCTGGCAAATGGGACTGGCTGTGTCTGTGATTGGGCATCCACATTTGTTAGAATGCAGTGTTGCAAAAAGGTGCATGTCCAGTCGCCTCGGACTGCATCCATTTCCTTCTGCAGCGCTTTGTTGCAGCTAACTTTTCATGTTATCACGATGAACGCACCTGTCTCCGCCTCCCTGTTTTCCGCCATCGAAATGGCGCCACGCGACCCTATCCTGGGCGTGACCGAAGCCTATAACGCCGACCAGAACCCGGCCAAGACCAATCTGGGCGTGGGTGTCTACTACGACGACAACGGCAAGGTCCCCCTGCTGGAATGCGTGAAGAAAGCCGAGGCGGAACTGGCGGCCAAGCTGGCCCCGCGTACCTACCTGCCCATCGACGGTCTGGCCACCTACGACCGCGCCGTGCAGGAACTGGTCTTCGGCGCCGGCAGCGCCGTGGTGACCGAAAAGCGTGCGATCACCGTGCAGGCCCTGGGCGGCACCGGTGCCCTGAAGCTGGGCGCCGACTTCCTGAAGCACTTCTCGCCGGCCGGCACCGAAGTCTGGATCAGCGACCCGAGCTGGGAAAACCACCGCGCCCTGTTCGAGATGGCCGGCTTCAAGGTCAATGCCTATCCCTACTATGACCCGTCGACCCGCGGCGTGAACTTCGCCGGCATGCTGGACGCCTTGAAGACCATGAAGGCTGGTTCGGTCGTGCTGCTGCACGCCTGCTGCCACAACCCCACCGGCGCTGATCTGACCGACGACCAGTGGACCCAGGTCATTGAAGTGGTGACCTCGCGCGGCCTGGTCCCGTTCCTGGACATGGCCTACCAGGGCTTTGGCGACGGTATCGCCGAAGATGGCCAGGTGGTGCGCCGCTTCGCCGAAGCCGGCGGCCCGCTGTTCGTGTCGAACTCCTTCTCCAAGTCCTTCTCGCTGTATGGCGAACGCGTGGGCGCACTGTCCATTGCCGCCGCCAGCGCCGAGGAGGCCGCCCGCGTGCTGTCGCAACTGAAGCGCGTGGTCCGCACCAACTACTCCAACCCGCCGATCCACGGTGGCCAGGTGGTCGCCACCGCCCTGGCATCGCCCGAACTGCGCAAGCTGTGGGAAGACGAGCTGGCCGAGATGCGTGTGCGCATCCGCGAAATGCGTCAGCTGCTGGTCGCCAAGCTGAAGGAAAAGGCGCCCAGCCACGACTTCGATTTCGTCACCCGTCAGCGCGGCATGTTCTCCTACTCGGGCCTGACCAAGGCCCAGGTGGATCGCCTGCGCAACGAGTTCTCGATCTACGCCGTCGACACCGGCCGCATCTGCGTGGCCGCGTTGAACAGCAAGAACATCGACGCCGTCGTCAACGCCATCGCCAAGGTGCTGTAATGCGCTTTCCCGCCTTGTCTGCGGATGGGGCGGGAGCGGCATTTCTCCTATGAGGAAATGGCCGTTTCCCTGAAAAAAGTTTTGACATGAAGTAAAAATCGGGTCATAATCTTTTTCTCAGCTGTTCCCTGATAGCTCAGTCGGTAGAGCGACGGACTGTTAATCCGCAGGTCCCTGGTTCGAGTCCAGGTCGGGGAGCCAAAGAATGCGAAGGCCTCGCAAGCAATTGCGGGGCCTTTTCAATGTGTGTGAGGCCTGTGATGCAGGTCTTGCGCAAGGGCGGCAGGGCTATGCCGCCACGATGCAGAACGGTGTAAAAAATTTTCGTTTTCCTCTCTGGTCATTCGGAAAAAAATCGTTCATAATCGCGCCCTCAATTGATCCCTGATAGCTCAGTCGGTAGAGCGACGGACTGTTAATCCGCAGGTCCCTGGTTCGAGTCCAGGTCGGGGAGCCAGAATACGAAAGCCTCGCAAGTTTCTTGCGGGGCTTTTTTGTTTTTGTCCTACGGTCATTGCAGCCGTGTTGGGTGCTGCGCCAGATTTTGGCTCAATTGAGCTAGAATATGGCGCATGACGACGCTCGCCGATGCTCTCTTCTCCAAATCCACGCAAGCCATTCTGGGGCAGCTTTTCCTGCATCCGGAAGGGATGCATCTGCGTGCCTTGATGAGCAGCACCGGCCTTGGGTCAGCCTCGGCCCAGCGTGAACTGGGCAAGCTGACCGGCGCCGGATTGCTGCTCAAGGAAGAGATGGGCAGGGTGCAGTTGTACAAGCCCAATCCGGCCTCTCCGATTTTTTCGGAATTGAGCGCCATCGTGCGCAAGACCTTTGGCGTGGCTGACGCCATCAGAGCTATGCTCCTGCCTTTCGCAGCGCGCATCGACCGGGCTTTCATCTATGGGTCGGTGGCCAAGGGGCAGGACACCGCCGCCAGCGATATCGACCTGTTGATGGTGGCAGACGACCTGGGTAGCGCTGATCTCTACCCGGAACTGGTCGCGCTGGAATCCCGCCTGGGCAGGAAGATTTCGTTGAAGGTCTATCGTCCTGTCGAATTCCAGAAGAAGCTGGCTTCCCGGCATCACTTTCTCATGGCGGTGATGGCGGGGCCGGTCATCGACCTGATCGGAGTGCAGGATGGGCATCAATGAGCTGGAAAACCTTCTACGGCTTGGTCAACTGAAGGCGGAGCCTCCCACGAGCGCAGAAATCGAGATCCATCTGCAAAGCGGTCGTGATCGCCTGCGCGATGCCCTGGTGCCCGGCTTATCGCTGTCAAGCCGGTTTCTGCTGGGCTATAGCGCGGCCTACGCCTTTGCTCTGGCGGCGCTACGTCGCCAGGGATTTCGTCCGGCGAACCGCTACGTCGTATTCCAGTGCCTGCCGCATACGCTGGGCGTGGGACCGGAGATCTGGCGGCTCCTGGGCCAGGCCCACGACGTGCGCAACGGCTTTGAATATGAGGGCAGTGACGAGGTGACGGAGGACCTCGGGCTCCAGGTCATCCGTTGCGCCGAAGTGTTGGACAGATTGCTGTAGCCCTGGCCACCCGCAGGGTGCTGCCGCGCTTCAATCCTGCCCCCTCAAACGCTGCTAGAATCGGCATCCCCTCCGAACAGCCAGGACATTCCCATGAGCGAACCCATTCGTCTGACCCAGTACAGCCATGGTGCCGGTTGCGGCTGCAAGATTTCGCCGCAGGTGCTGGAAGTGATCCTCGCCGGTAGCGGCGCCCAGCATCTGGACCCCAAGCTGTGGGTGGGCAACGCCTCCCGCGATGACGCTGCCGTCTATGCCATCGACGAAGAGCGTGGCGTGGTCTCCACCACCGATTTCTTCATGCCCATCGTCGACGATCCCTTCGACTTCGGACGCATCGCCGCGACCAATGCCATCAGCGACATCTACGCCATGGGCGGCGACCCGCTGATGGCCATCGCCATCCTCGGCTGGCCGGTCAATGTGCTGCCGCCGGAGGTGGCGCGTGACGTGGTGCGCGGCGGCCGCGCGGCCTGCGATGCGGCTGGCATCCCGCTGGCCGGTGGCCATTCCATCGATGCGCCGGAGCCCATCTTCGGCCTGGCCGTGACGGGCGTGGTCGACAAGCGCACCATGAAGCGCAATGACACCGCCACCGCCGGCTGCCTGCTCTATCTCACCAAACCGCTGGGCATCGGCATCCTTACCACCGCCGAGAAAAAGGGCAAGCTGCGTGCCGAAGACGTGGGCAGCGCGCGTGACTGGATGTGCAAGCTCAACCAGCCCGGCAGCCGCTTCGGCAAGCTGGCCGGGGTGACCGCCATGACCGATGTGACCGGCTTCGGCCTGCTGGGTCACCTGGTCGAGATGTGCGACGGCAGTGGCCTGACGGCGCGCATCGAATCGGGTCGCGTACCCAGCCTGCCGGGCGTGCCGTATTACCTGGCCGAAGGCTGCGTGCCGGGTGGCACCCTGCGTAATTTCGAGAGCTATGGCGCCCGGATCAGCCCGCTGAGCGATAGCCAGAAGCACCTGCTGTGCGACCCGCAGACCAGCGGCGGCTTGCTGGTGGCGGTGCGCCCCGATGCCAATCCCGAATTCCTCGCCACGGCGGCTGCGCTGGGTCTGGAGCTGGCCCCCATCGGCGAGCTGGTGGAACGACAGCGATACGCCGTCGAGATCCTCTGATGGCCGATATCCAGCCCAGTCAGGCGCTGTTTCTGGCCGATACGCCCATGCTCGATGCGCGGGCGCCGGTGGAATTCGGCAAGGGTGCGTTTCCGACGGCAGTGAACCTGCCGCTGATGAACGATAGCGAGCGCCATCAGGTCGGCCTGCGCTACAAGGAAGAGGGGCAGCAATCGGCCATCGAACTGGGGCACCAGCTGGTCAGCGGCCCGGTCAAGGAAGCGCGCATTGCCGCCTGGGCGCGATTTGCGCAGGCGCATCCTGAGGGCTGCCTGTACTGTTTTCGCGGCGGTCTGCGCTCGCAGATCACCCAGCAATGGTTGAAAAGTGAAGCCGGGATCGCCTATCCCCGCGTGGCTGGCGGCTACAAGGCGCTGCGGCATTTCCTCATGCAGTCCATCGAAGAGGCGCTGGCGCAGTGCCAGTTCGTGGTAGTGGGCGGCATGACCGGCAGCGGCAAGACCGATGTGCTGCTGCAGCTGGACAATGCGCTGGATCTGGAAGCCTACGCCAACCACCGTGGCTCCAGCTTCGGCAAGCGCGCTTCGGCGCAGCCGGCACCCATCGATTTCGAGCACCGGCTGGCGATTGCCATGATCAAGCTGCGTGCGCAGGGCCATCACTGGTTCGCGCTGGAAGACGAGAGCCGCCTGATCGGTGCCTGCGCCTTGCCGCTGGCGCTGCACCAGCGCATGCAGAGTCTGCCCATGGTGTGGCTGGAAGACAGCCGGGCAGGGCGCGTGGAGCGCATCCTGCGCGATTATGTCAGTGGCTTGAGCGAGGAGTATCTGGCGCTGGACCCGCGTCACGGTTTCGAACGCTATCGGGCCCATTTGCTGGCCGCGCTGGGCAAGCTGGTCAAGCGCCTGGGCGACCAGCGCTACCGGCAGTTGCTGCAGCTGATGGAAACTGCCCTGGCGCGCCAGGAGAAAGATGGTGTGGTCGACCTGCACCGGGCCTGGATCGAGTCCCTGCTGACGGATTACTACGACCCGGTCTATGCCTTCCAGCGCGAAGCCAAACGTTCGCGCCTGCTATTTGCGGGCAACCAGGCCGAGGTGGTCGACTTCCTGCGCCAGCATCGGCCGCAGCCCAGGTCGATGGCGCAAGCCCCGGCCTGAGCAGGCCCTAGAACAGGGCCACGGCAGCCAGACCGCTGGCCGCACCGATCAGGATTGTCATGACGGTCACCGTCACCAGCACGCGTGGCGTGAAGGAGCTGCGCAGCATCAGTAGCGAGGGCAGGCTGATGCTGGGCAGTGTCATCAGCAGCGCCACCGCCGGACCGACGGCCATGCCCAGGGACAGCATGGATTGCACGATGGGGATTTCGGCTGCCGTCGGGATCACGAACAGCGTGCCGACCACGGCCAGCGCCACGATCCACAGCAGGCTGTTGCCCATGCTGGCATCCACCTGCGGGAACAGCCACACACGGGCTGCGCCCAGGGCCAGGACCACCACGATGTAGATCGGGATCGTGCTCCAGAACAATTGCCAGAGTTGACGACCCCAGCGAAGCAGGAAGGGGCGGGCGCTGTCTGCCTGTTCGCCCTGATCTGCCTGGGCTACGGCATCCAGTGCGGCTTGCGGCAGAGCCGCTGACTGCGCCTGGGCCTGCGAAACGCGCTGCGCCACCAGCGCCACCCCCACCACCAGCAAGATACCCGCCACCAGCCGCAGCGCAGCCATCTGCCAGCCCAGCACGAAGCCCATGAATACCAGCGTGGCCGGATTGAGCACCGGGTTGGCGATCCAGAAGGCCAGCGCGGCCCCGACCGATACCTGCTGGCGGCGCATGCCGGCCACCACGGGCGCGGCGCAGCAGCTGCACATCATGCCGGGCAGTGCAAACAGGCCGCCACGCAGGGTGGAGCCCAGACCGGCGCGGCCGAAGACGCGCAACAGCCAGTCGCGCGGAACCAGGACCTGTACCAGCGACCCCAGCAATACGCCCAGTACGGCGGCCTTCCAGATCGCTGCGAAGTAGACGCCGGCATATTCCAGCGCCGCCGACCACGGCGCCGTCGGCGCGTTGGCCAGGATGGACGCGCCGATGCTGTGTTTGTCGGCGGCCACAAAAGACTTCAGGTAATACGGGGACCATTTGACGTAATACAGGCCGATGGCTGCCACCAGCACGAACAGCAGGGGTTTGAGCCAAGGGACTGCCGGGCGCGATGGTGGCAGGGAGGGAGTGGTATTCATGGTTGAAGCATGGGAATGGACGAATGCGCGCATGATACGCGTGCCGGCGCGCTACGTCAGGTGCGGCCAGCATGTCGTACAACTTCATCTGGTGCGAAGGCGCTTCTAACCCGTTTGAAGGATCCACACGAGCGGCTGCCGGGGCGTGTGAATGTTGCGGGAAATGGCCCAGAGGCCCGCGCCGATGGTGGGATTCAGGCCTCTGCCCGGGGGCATTCGGCGGTCCGGCGCGGAAAAGCATTCATCGCTTGCGGTTGGCTTTCTTCCTGTTATACTGCGCGTGCTGTTGTATGACGTCTTATAACAATTCAATCGATACCCATCAACAACAATACGTCAAGGGATGTCCGCGCCCACCGGGCCGGTCCTGCAAGGCGAGTCGAGACCTGGAGAAAGCAATTGGCGCAAAGCAATGACACCGGCCTGGCCGGCGGGGCGGGCAAGCCCACCCATATCCGTTACCTGATCCTGTTCCTGCTGTTCGTGGTGACCACGGTCAATTATGCCGACCGCGCCACCCTGTCCATCGCCGGCTC
>NZ_DASQOH010000053.1:0-136258 GCF_035644555.1 Herbaspirillum sp. | reverse complement strand
ACCGCCGACCAGATCCTGTTCTCCACCCTCTTCACGGCCGCAGCCGTGCTGTCCAAGGATGGCAAGCAGTTCACCGAAGGCGCCATGGGCATCGCCCGCTCGCTGGCCGCGCAACTCAATGCCGGCGGCACCATGCCCAAGGCCCTGCTGGAGACCGTGGAAACCCGCATCGCCACCATCGAGGCACTGCTCAAGGACAAGTTCGACTGAGCGTTCCCACACTCTCAGCACGCGCGCTCCCCTCATGGCCGTCGACCATTACGAGAACTTCCCCGTCGCCTCGCTGCTACTGCCGGCGCACCTGCGCCCGGCGGTGGGAGCGATCTATGCCTTCGCCCGCAGCGCCGACGATATCGCCGATGAAGGCGATGCCGAACCGGCGCAGCGGCTGGCGGCCCTGCAGGCCTACGAAGCACAACTGGACCTGATCGCCGCCGGCAGCCGCTGCACCACGCCGATCTTCCAGCGCCTGCAGCAGACCATCGCCGACCATGCGCTGCCGCTGCAGCCGTTGCGTGACCTGCTCTCAGCCTTCCGCCAGGATGTGGTGACCACCCGCTACGCCCGCTACGAGGACTTGCTGGATTACTGCCGCCGTTCCGCCAATCCGGTCGGTACGCTGATGCTTCACCTCTACGGCGCAGCAACTGAAGAGAACCTGCGCGATTCGGATGCCATCTGCAGTGCCCTGCAATTGATCAATTTCTGGCAAGACGTCGCCATCGATTGGGAAAAGGGGCGCATCTACCTCCCCCTGGAAGACCTGGCGCGCTTCGGCGTGAGCCCGCAGGACATCGCCGACGGCTGTAGCGCACCACGCTGGCAGCAACTCATGCAGTTCGAGATCATGCGCGCACGCGACCTGATGCTGTCCGGCGCACCGCTGGCGCGCCGACTACCGGGCCGTATCGGGCTGGAACTGCGCATGGTGGTGCAAGGCGGCCTGCGCATCCTGGAGCGCATCGAGCACGTACAGGGGGATGTCTTCAGGCAGCGCCCCAGGCTGGGCAAGCGCGACTGGCTGATCGTCGGCTGGCGCGGGCTGACCAGGTAGCGGCGGCCGGACATGAAAAAGCCCCACAGCGCGGGGCTTGCGGGGCTCGGCATCCACACCCGCAAAGGGTGTGCAACAACGACAGACGATTCAGACCAGCAGCGCCGCCGTCAAGGTACGGATCTGCTCTTCCGAATCATCCAGCATGTCGCGCAGCGAGCGATCGCCGATGTAGTCATCCACCAGGTTCTCGCCACCGATGCCGGCTTCGGCCACGGCCGTACGCTGCAGCGGCGACGGCACCGGCGACAGTTCCTTGGCCAGCAACAGCACGTCGCCGATGGTCTGCGGCGGCAAGACGCGTACGCCGTGCCACAGCGACTCGATGGCATCCACCACCGGCTGCGGCACGCCGAGCTTCTTGAGCACGGCGCGGCCGATCATCTTTTCACCGTACTCCATCCAGTCCTCGGTACCACCGTCGAGCAGGCCCGGATAATCATCGGTCCGCGACAACAGGTAAAAGCCCCCGACCTCGTGCACGATGCCGGCAAACATCGCCGTCTCCGGGTCAGCCTTGGTCAGCTTGGACGTCAGCACATAGGCCGTGGCGGCCACATGAGCGCAGTGCTCCCACAGCTGCGCGGACTTGATGCGCATGCCAGGGTTATTGATGGTACGGCCCAGCTGGCGCACGATCACCGAGGTGGTGATGGTATTGAGCGTACGGAACCCCAGGCGCATCACCGCCGCCCGCACATTGTTGATTTCCCCGCCGGAACGGTTGTAGGCCGCCGAATTGGCGATGGCCACCGTGCGCGCCGATACCAGCGGCTCGGCCATCACCAGCTTGGCCGCCAGCTCCAGGTGGCAATCAGGATCGGCCAGGGCCTTCTGCAGCTTGATCGACGCGCTGACGTTGGCCGGGAACACCAGCTCCCCCCGTCCGGCCTGCGAGGCGATATTACGAAAGATCTCCAGTCTGTCCATGATGTCTCCAGCCTCCTGTACGTCGTCCAGTCCTGCTCGGGGTGACTTTTGCTGCGCCGCAGTTTTCATGCTGTTGCAGCGGGCGATGCTTCCTGTCCATTATCGGCAAAATTCATCCGGATTTGATGTTATGTGAATTTATTTTCCGGATGACATCGGCTTGAGCTTAAAGGACAACGTCAGGCGCCGCAATACATGCCCCATGCGGAAAGCCCGATTTGCCCTGCCGGGCGCACTCGGCTAGCATAGCGCCTTTGCCGCAACCGGCCTCAATGGCGCGTTTGCGGCCCGCATCAACCGCAGCCACGCATCCATGTCTCCAGACGAATACTGCCAGCAGAAGGCCGCCGCCAGCGGTTCCAGTTTCTATTACAGCTTCCTGTTCCTGCCGCCGCAACGCCGGCTGGCGATCACGGCGCTGTACGCCTTTTGCCGCGAAGTCGACGATACCGTCGATGAAATCGAAGATCCCATGGTGGCGCGCACCAAGCTGATGTGGTGGCGCAAGGAAATCGCCGCCATGCTGGAAGGCCAGCCCACCCACCCGGTGACCAAGGCCCTGCATCCCCACGTGGCCACCTACCAGCTCAAGGGCGAACATCTGCAGGCCATCATCGATGGCATGGAAATGGACCTCGACCAGAGCCGCTACCTCGACTATCCCGGCCTGCAGCGCTATTGCTGGCACGTGGCCGGCGTGGTCGGCGTGCTCTCGGCCAGCATCTTCGGCCACACCCAGCCCGGCACCCTGCTCTTCGCCGAAAAACTGGGGCTGGCCTTCCAGCTCACCAATATCATCCGCGATGTCGGCGAAGATGGCCGCAAGGGCCGCATCTACCTGCCGGTCAACGAACTGCAGCAATTCAACGTCACCGCCGCCGACATCCTCAACGCCCGCCACAGTGAGCGTTTCGAGGCGCTCATGAAATTCCAGGTGGAACGTGCCCAGGCGGTCTACGACGAAGCCTTTGCCCTGTTGCCCAAGGAAGACCGGCGCGCCCAGCGCCCAGGGCTGATGATGGCGGCCATCTACCGCACCCTGCTCGACGAGATCACCCGTGACGGCTATCACGTGCTCAACCAGCGCATCTCGCTCACGCCCATCCGCAAGCTGTGGCTGGCCTGGAAGACCTATGTCTTCGGCTGATCGCTGCGCCACGCCAGTATGAGCGACGCCCCCCGCCACTACGCCGTGATCGGTGCCGGCTGGGCCGGTTGCGCCGCTGCCGTGGCGCTGGCCGCCGGCGGGCACCGGGTCAGCCTGTTCGAAGCCGCCCGCACCCTGGGTGGCCGGGCAAGGCGCGTAGAGCTCGATGGGCGCACGCTGGACAATGGCCAGCACATCCTGCTGGGCGCCTATCGCGCCACGCTGGCCCTGATGAAACAGGTCGGCGTCGATCCCGCCACGGCATTGCTACGACTTCCCTTGCAGATGCGCTATCCGCTGGCGAACCAGGCCGAGGGCATGGATTTCGTCGCACCACGCATGCCCGCGCCCTGGCATGTGGCCCTCGCGCTGCTGCGCGCCAAGGGACTGGCGCGCGAAGACAAGATGGCGCTGGCCCGCTTTTCCACCACGGCGCGCTGGATGGGCTGGCAATTGCACGAGGATTGCAGCGTGGCCGAACTGCTGCAGCGCTTCGACCAGACTGCCCGGGTGATCCGGCTGATGTGGCGCCCGCTGTGCATCGCCGCCCTGAATACGCCGCCCGAGCGGGCGTCGGCCCAGGTCTTCCTCAACGTGTTGCGCGATAGCCTGGGCGCGCGCCGCGCCGCCTCCGACATGCTGATCCCACGGCTGGACCTGGCTGCGCTGCTGCCCGATGCCGCCGCAACCTACCTGAGCCGGCGCGGCGGCCTGGTCCGGCCGGGGGTGGCGGTGGCCCGCCTGCTGGCAGGTATCGAAGCGGGCAGCTGGCGACTGGAAGATCGTCAGGGCGAAAGCCTGGGCGAATTCGCCGGGGTGGTGCTGGCCACCGGCCCCGAAGCAGCCGCGCAACTGCTGGAGGGGCTGTGCGACACGCACCTGCTGCGAGGCCTGGCGCATGAACCGATTACCACCTGCTACCTCCACTATGGTGAGGCGGTACGGCTGCCGGCTCCTTTCCTGGCCCTGCTGGACGACCCCGAGCGCCAGGCCTGGGGCCAGTTCGTGTTCGACCGCGGGCAACTGGGCGGCACCGCCGGCCTGCTGGCAGTGGTGGTCAGCGCCGCCGCTCAGGCCATCACCGACGGCCACGTGGCGCTGACCAGCGGCATCGCCCGCCAACTGGCGCAGGATTTCGGTCAACCGGAGTTGGCAGCACCAACATGGAGCAAGGTCATCACCGAAAAGCGCGCCACCTTCGCCTGCACCCCGGGCCTGCAACGTCCTGACCAGACCGGTGTGCCGGCCGGGCTGGCCCTGGCCGGGGATTACGTGGCCGGCGACTACCCCGCCACCCTGGAAGGCGCGGTGCGCGCCGGACAGGCGGCGGCGCGAGGGCTGGCAGTCTAGGGCCGAATTGCCGGCCGTAAAATTTTCATCGGTGGTGCAAAGGGATTCACCCCATCGCAGGCAGCGATGCACTACGATAGCGTTCCACCTGAAATGCTCATCAGCAGCCCCGATTCCGGTTCGTGTCTGCCCAACAAAAGCCCGGCGGCGTCAAGCCGCATTGAATCATTACGGAGAAAAAAATATGCCGGTCATGACCTGTATCGAAGACTTCCGCCTGTTGGCCAAGAAGCGTGTTCCCAAGGCGTTCTACGACTACGCCGACAGCGGCTCCTATACCGAGAGCACCTACCGCGCCAACACCAAGGACCTGGCCTCGCTCAAGCTGCGCCAGCGCGTGGCCATCAATGTCGACGAACGCAGCACCCGCACCACCATGATCGGCCACGATGTCAGCATGCCCGTGGCCATCGCCCCCACCGGCCTGACCGGCATGCAGTGGGCCAATGGCGAGATGCTGGGCGCGATCGCGGCCGAGAAGTTCGGCATCCCCTTCACCCTGTCCACCATGAGCATCTGCTCCATCGAGGACGTGGCCAGCGTTACCACCAAGCCGTTCTGGTTCCAGCTCTACGTGATGCGCGACCGTGGTTTCGTCAAATCGCTGATCGATCGCGCCAAGGCTGCCAAGTGCTCGGCACTGGTGCTCACGCTGGACCTGCAGATCCTCGGCCAGCGCCACAAGGACCTCAAGAACGGCATGTCGGTCCCGCCCAAGCTGACCCTGGAAACCCTGCTCGACCTGGCCAGCAAGCCTGGCTGGGCGCTGCGTGCGCTGGGCGGGCGCAAGACCTTCGGCAACCTGGCCGGCCACATCAAGGGCGGTGAAGGCGCCGGTGGCGTGCAGACGCTCTCCAAGTGGACCGCCAGCCAGTTCGACCCCACCCTGAACTGGGACGACGTGGCCTGGATCAAGGAGCAATGGGGCGGCAAGCTGATTCTCAAGGGCATCCTCGATGTGGAAGACGCCAAGCTGGCCGTGCAGACCGGAGCCGACGCCATCGTCGTCTCCAACCACGGCGGCCGCCAGCTGGATGGCGCAATGTCCTCCATCGAAGCCCTGCCGGCCATTGCCGAAGCCGTGGGTGACCAGATCGAAGTCTGGTTCGACGGCGGCATCCGTTCCGGCCAGGACGTGCTCAAGGCGGTGGCCCTGGGCGCACGCGGCACCATGATCGGCCGGGCCTTCCTCTACAGCCTGGGCGCCATGGGTGGCGAGGGCGTCTCGCAGATGCTGGAGATCATGCGCAAGGAACTCGATGTCAGCATGGCGCTGACCGGCACCAAGGACATCAAGGACGTCGGCCCGCAGATCCTGGTGCGCTAAGGCCAGCACCCGCATAGCAAAACGTCCCGGTCCACCGCGAGGTGGCCGGGACGTTTTGCTTTCAGGCGCAGCCGCAGTCGTCTATTGGCGTGGCTTTTCGTTGAGGACGTCGATCACGCCTTCCTGCCCGTAGCGCCGGGCCAGGTCCATGGCGGTGAGACCATCCTTGTTCTTCAGCGTCAGGTCGGCGCCGTTGTCGCGCAGCACCTCCACCGCTGCCACCCGCCCGCGCATGGCGGCCAGCATCACCGGCGTCATCTTGTCGTCGGACGATTCGGCGTCCACGTAGGCCGAGGCATCCAGCAAGAGCTTGACGATCTCCGAGCTGCCATTGATGGCCGCATAGTGCAATGCCGTCCAGCCCGGACGATTGACCTCCACTTCGCGGGAGAGCAAGAGCTTGACCACCGGGATGTTGCCGTAGAAGGAGGCCAGCATCAGCGGCGTGTCGCCATTGGTGGCCTGGGCTTCCAGGTTGACGTCGGGCGCATTGACCAGCACGTCGAAGGCCTTCATCGAATCTTCGCGGATGGACAGCATCAGCCCGGTATAACCGCGCTTGGGTTCGATCAGGTTGGGTCCCATGCCCCGCTGCATCAGTTGCTTGAGGAAGTACACGTTATCCATGCGGATGGCCTGGAAGTATTCTTCGTAGGCACCCGCCCGGGCGGCACCGGGCAACAACAGTGAAGTATAGAGGACGATGCGGCCGAGGCCGCCCAGTCCGCGCCAGCGCGAACGCAGCTTTTCCAGCAGGGTCATGGTGTGATTCCGAACAGCTTGAAGAAATTTTCAGAGGTCTGGCGTGCCACCTCGGCCACCGGGATGCCACGCAGGTCGGCGATGAATTCGCCCACGTGGCGCACATAGCCCGGCTCGTTGGTCTTGCCGCGAAAAGGCACCGGCGCCAGGTAGGGCGAATCGGTCTCGATGAGCATGCGTTCCAGCGGGATGGTGCGCGCCACCTGTTGCAGGTCCTTGGCGGACTTGAAGGTGACGATGCCCGAGAACGAGATGTAGAACCCCAGTTCGATGGCCGCATCGGCCACTTCCTGCGATTCCGTGAAGCAGTGCATGACGCCGGCAGCGCCCCCGGCCGCCGGGCTGGCACCCTCTTCGTGCAGGATGCGGATGGTGTCCTCGGACGCCGAGCGGGTATGGATGATCAGGGGTTTGCCGGTAGCGCGCGAGGCGCGGATATGGGCGCGGAAGCGCTCGCGCTGCCATTCCAGGTCACCCTGCAGGCGGTAGTAATCCAGCCCGGTCTCGCCGATGGCGACGATGCGCGGATGGTCGGCCAGCGCCACCAGCTGTTCCACCGAGGGCTCCGGCGTGTCTTCGTAGTCCGGATGCACGCCCACCGAGGCGTAGACGTTGGGATACTGCTCAGCCAGGGCCAATACCTGCGGGAAATCAGGCAGGTCCACCGACACGCACAGGGCATGGCTGACCTGGTTTTCGGCCATCTTGCCGAAGATCTCCGGCAGGCGCGCCGCCAGGTCGGGAAAATTGATGTGGCAATGGGAATCGATATACATGGCCGCTATTGTAAAGCCATGCCGACAGCCTGTCGCCCCTTGGGGCAGGCTGTAAGTCTCAGCTTGCCGGGAGCCGGAAGCCTGCCGGCCCTCAGCGCGCCACCGGCCGCTTGGCCAGCTTGCGCTGCAGGGTACGGCGGTGCATGTTCAGCGCCCGCGCGGTGGAAGAGACATTGCCCTCATGCTCGGCCAGCACGCGCTGGATGTGTTCCCACTCCAGTCTTTCCAGCGACAGCGGCGACGCCTCTTCCATCGGCGGCACCGGTTCGTCGGTACGCTCACCGCCACTGGCATGGTTCAGCGCCGAGAGGATGGAATCGACATTGGCCGGCTTGGCCAGGTAGTTGTCGGCGCCCGACTTGATCGCCTGTACCGTGGTGGCGATGCTGGCGTAGCCGGTCAGCACCAGCAGGCGGGCCTCCGGCAAGGCCTGACGCAGCGGCGACACCCATTGCAGGCCGGAATCCTTTTCCAGCTGCAGGTCGATGGTGGCGTAGTCGAAACGTTCACGACGCGCCGCTTCCAGCGCCTCTTCGCCACTGTGCGCCACGGTCGGGCGGAAACCCCGACGCGCCAGCGACCTGGCCAGGGTGCCGGCAAAGACATCGTTATCGTCGAGGATCAGGAAAGCTGCACTCATCAAAAAGCCTGCAATAAAAGAAACATCACATGAAACATCACATCAGTCGGTCAAAACAGGAAACAAAAACATTCAGCGCAAGAGGAAGCGCAACTGTGCCACGGTGCCTTCACCCGGCACGGAACGCAGGCGCAGCTTGCCTCCCAGATGCGTGGCACTGGCAAACGCCAGCATCAGACCAATCCCCGAACCGCCCGAACTGCTGACGACCGGCCCATGCCCCAGGCGCTGGAGCAGCTCGGGCGCGATACCGCTGCCATTGTCGGAGACCTCGATGATAGCCGTCTTCTTGCCTGGTTTGGCCAACGTCCCGCGCTGCGATGGCGCGTCGGGGGCATGGATCGCATCGGCGGCAAACAGCCGCAGCCGGATTTCCCCCTGATGACCCCGCCCGCGCACCGCATGAGCCGCATTGTCCAGCAGGGTCAAGAGGATCTGCGACAGGTCCTGCAACTGATTGGCGAACCAACCCGGCTGGTGTACCTCGGCCACCAGCAGCACGGCGGGGTGACGCAGGCGCCAGCCCTCCAGCAGGCTGGTCAGCCAGGGCGTGATGGCCGCGCTGTCCTCGTTGCGCAACTGGGCATCGGCGTCCTGACGCATGCTGTCCAGCGCTGCCTTGCAGACCGCAATCTGTTCCTCGACGATGCGCAGGTCTTCGTCGTAGGCACCCAGCGCCGGGTTGTCGGCCATCTCGCGTCGCAACTCCCCGGCGATCACAGCCACGGTCGACAACGGCGTATTGAGTGCGTGGGCGGCACCGGCAGCCTGGGTGCCCAGCGCCAGGATGCGATGGCTCTGCAGCTGGCGTTCCCGGGCCTGGCCCAGTTGCCGGTCGCGCGAGCGCACCGCGGCGGCGATGCGACCGACGAACCAGGTGATCAGCAACGCCGAGATCGTGAAATTGATCCACATCCCCGCCAGGTGATAGGCCATCGCCTGGCCATGGTCGTGGATATGTAGCGGCTGGTAGAAGTACACCAGCCCGGAATAGCCACCCAGCGCGCTCAGCGCCAGCAGCGCCGCATAGGGCCAGTTGAGGATGGCCGCGCCGGCCGCCAGCGCCGGCAGGTAGAAGGATACGAAGGGATTGGTCGAGCCGCCCGAGAAATACAGCAAGGCCGTCAATACCGCCACATCCAGCCACAACTGCATGAACAGTTCACCCTGCTCCGCCGGCCGCGCCCAGTGCATGCGCAGCCAGGTTCCCCCATTGATGAGCAGCTGCAGCAGGATCAAGGCCAGCAAGGGCGACATCGGCAAAGCGATATGCAGCCAGGCATGGGCGCCGGCCAGCACCAGCAGTTCGCCGGCCACCATCGCCCAGCGCAGCCAGAACAGGCGCGACAGCAGCAGATGCTGCGGCGGATCGACGCGCGCCACCGGCGCCGCCAGGAATGAGCCGAGGGAAATCATGGGCAGGATTATACGGGCCTGGGCCTTCTTCGACCGGCCCCGGCCAGGGTCGACGGCAGGGGCGGCGGTCTTTTCCCAACACGTCATATCAATTTCGTGAAAAATGAATGTAAATGATAACGATTTTTAATTATACTTTGCGCCGTTTTGGTTTACTTCTTCATTCCTGCTGGAAATTCTCGAAAGAATCTTCATGTCGACTCGCTACTCTCCCCGTCTTCATCCGCTGGCTGCCGCCCTGGCGCTGGCTTTCCTGGCTCCGCTGCCGGCATTGGCGCAGACCGCCACCGCTGAACCCAAGGATCAGACCGCCCTGCCGACCGTCACCGTGAACGCCTCCGCCGACGCCTCGGCCGATGGCTTGCCGGCCGAGTTCGCCGGTGGCCAGGTGGCACGTGGCAGCCGCCTGGGCGTGCTGGGTAATGTCGACAACCTGGACAGCCCGGTGCGTTCGGTGGCCTACACCCGCCAGCTGATCGCCGACCAGCAGGCCCACGGCGTGGGTGACGTGCTCAAGAACGACCCGGTGGTGCGCACCACCCGCGGCTTCGGCAACTTCCAGGAGTCGTACATGATCCGCGGCTTCATCGCCAACTCGGACGACCTGATGTACAACGGCCTGTTCGGCATCCTGCCGCGCCAGTACGTCGCCTCGGAAATGATCGAGCGCGTCGAGGTGCTGTACGGCGCCAGCGCCTTCCTCAATGGCGCCACCCCGGGCGATGCCGGCCTGGGCGGCACCATCAACATCCTGCCCAAGCGCGCCTCCAGCGAAGCCCTGACCGAAGTAACCCTGGGCTACGAGTCGGGCAACAGCAAGTCCGCAGCCATCGACGTCTCGCGCCGCCTGGGCGCCGATGAACGCCTGGGCGTGCGCGTCAATGCCGCCCGTCATGCAGGTGGCACGGGCGTGTCCAACGAAAAGCGCGAGACCAATGTCTTCTCCCTGGGCGTGGACTATCGCGGCAATGACTTCCGCCTCTCGGCCGACCTCGGCGTACAGGAAAACAACCTCAGCAACATGCGTCCCAGCGTCACCATGGGCAGCGGCGTGACAGCGGTACCGACCGCTCCCAGCGGTTCGTCCAACTATGCGCAGCCCTGGTCGTACTCCAACGCCCGCGACATCTTCGGCACCGTGCGCGGCGAATGGGACCTGTCGGCCAGCACCACCGCCTGGGCCGCCTTCGGCGCGCGCCAGGGCACCGAAAACAACTCGCTGTCTGGAGTACGCCTGACCAATGCCGGCACCGGCGCGGCCGCCACCTATCGCTTCGACAATGCTCGTCAGGATGATGTCGCCACCGGCGAGATCGGCGTGCGCACCCAGTTCAACACCGGCACCGTCTCGCACAAGCTGGTGGCTGCCGCCTCGGCGTATTCGCTGGATTCTCGCAATGCCTACGGCACCTCCACCTCCTACGCGCTGGCCACCAATCTCTACAATCCAAGCACCTACGCACGTCCGGCCCTGGTCTCGCTGGGCAATGACCTGGCCGATCCGCAGACCACCATCAAGACCCAACTGATGAGCGCCGTGGTCTCCGACACCCTGG
This sequence comes from Herbaspirillum sp., assembly GCF_035644555.1. Taxonomy (GTDB): domain Bacteria; phylum Pseudomonadota; class Gammaproteobacteria; order Burkholderiales; family Burkholderiaceae_D; genus Herbaspirillum. The sequence continues at coordinate 125,300 of NZ_DASQOH010000053.1, read as the reverse complement.
GCTTCTACGACAACCGCCTGCTGGTGACGCTGGGCGTACGCCAGCAGCAGTTGAAGTCGGACGGCTACGCCTACAATACCCACGTCAACAATAGCCACTATGACCAGAGCGCCACCTCGCCCATGGCCGGTGTGGTGTTCAAGGTGCTCAAGAACCTGTCCGTGTACGGCAACTACATCGAAGGTCTGCAGCAAGGCAAGCAGATCACCGATACCACCGCCGCCAACTACGGCCAGATCCTGGCGCCCTACAAGTCCAAGCAGAAGGAAGTCGGCGTGAAGTACGAACTGGGCGGACTCGGCCTGGGCGCGGCCTTCTTTACCACTGATCGTCCGCTGTCGTACAAGGATGTGTCCACCGGCATCGAATCCACCAACGGCAAGCAACGAAACCGTGGTGTCGAGCTGACCGCCTATGGCGAAGTGACCCGGGGCGTGCGCCTGCTCTCCGGCATTACCTTCCTCGATGCCAAGCAGGTACAGACCAATGGCGGCACCAACAATGGCAAGTACGCCATCGGTGTACCCAAGATGCAGGCCAATGCCGGCGTCGAATATGACATCCCCGGCGTGCGTGGCCTGACCGTCAACGGTCGCGCCACCTACACCGCCACCCAGTACGTGGATGCCGCCAACAAGCTGGAAGTCCCATCCTGGGTGCGCTACGACCTGGGTGCGCGCTACCTGACCGACATCGGCGGTCGCGCCGTCACCTTCCGCGCCGCCATCGAGAACCTGGCCAACCGCAATTACTGGCAGTCGGCCGGTGGTGCCTCCAACTCGGGCTACCTGGTACTGGGCAATCCGCGTACCTTCAGCACCTCGGTATCGGTGGCCTTCTGATCTGAACGCAAGCGTTTGCTGCAATGAAAATCGCCCGGCCCCACAGTGTGGGGACCGGGCGATTTTTCATGCGCCTGGGCGCAAGCGGACTGCGCCGCAACAGGTCTGTCTCAGTCGAACATCCGCGCGTAATCGATCAGCATTTCCTCGATGAACAGCTTGGCCGACAAGGGATGGTCAGCGATGGCGCGGCGGTCACCCATGCCACGCAGTGCCCTGGACAAGGCCAGTGCATCGACCCGTTCGGCCAGCCGCCCCAGTTCCTTGCCGTAGCGCGGGTAATAACGCACCACCCCGGCCGATTTCAGCGACAGCAGATCATAGAGCCAGCGCTGCACCCAGCCCACCAGCTCGGCGGCGGGCGTCTTCTGCAACTTGTCGGCAGCGCGCAGGGCGCCATCCACGCCAGGCTGGGCCAGTTGCCGCAGCAGCTCGTCGAGCGCCTCGCGCCCCTCGCCCTGCGCCGCCTCCAGCGCCGCCAGCGGCGCCCCACCCTGCTCGGCCAGCCAGGCGTCGGCATCCTTGACACCCTGCTGTTTGAGCCAGGCCAGCGCCTCGTCGTGGCCCGGCGCGTTCAGGGCGAACTTGCGGCAACGCGAGAGAATGGTCGGCAGCAGCCGATCAAGACGATTGGACAGCAACAGGAACATGGTCCCCGGCGGCGGCTCTTCCAGCGTCTTGAGCAAGGCATTGGCCGCGGCGGTGTTGAGCGCCTCGGCCGGATACAGCATCACCACCCGCAGGCCGGAGCGGTGGGTGGACACGTTCATGAAATCGGCCAGCGCACGGATCTGGTCGATCTTGATGTCCTTGGAAGGCGCCTTGCTGGCCTTGGCGGTCTTCTTCTCCTCGCCACTGTCGTCCTCGCCGGGTTCATCCTCCAACACCTCCGGGCGCACCCGGCGATAGTCCGGATGATTGGATTGCGAAAACCAGTTGCAGGACGGGCAGACGCCGCAGGCATGCGCCTCGGGCGTGGGCGACTCGCACAGCAGCGACTTGGCGAAGGCCTCCACGAAGCGGGTCTTGCCGGTGCCGGTCGCACCATAGAACAGCAGCGCATGCGGCAGGCGCTCGCGCAGCTGCTGCAGCTGACACCAGCTCTCGCCCTGCCAGGGCAGCAAGGGATCGGTCGAAGTCACGGACATGCGGCGCCCCTCACAGTGCGGCCACGATGGCGCGCAATTCGTCCTGGATCACCGGGATCGGACGGGTGGAATCGACAATGCGGAAACGCTGCGGGAATTGCGCGGCACGGCGCAGGTATTCGGCGCGGGTGTTGGCGAAGAAGTCCGCCTTCTCCTGCTCGAACTTGTCCAGGGTGCGTTCCGCATCCAGGCGCGCGCGTGCCACTTCCAGCGGCACGTCGAAAAGCAGCGTCAGGTCCGGCTGCAGATGCGGATGCACCCACTGCTCCAGGCTTTCCAGCTTGTCCAGCGCCAGCTTGCGGCCGCCGCCCTGGTAGGCGAAGGTGGCATCGGTGAAACGGTCGGAAATCACCCAGTCGCCGCGTTCCAGCGCCGGGCTGATCACCTGCGCCAGGTGCTCGCGCCGCGAGGCGAACATCAGCAGGGCCTCGGTTTCCAGGTGCATGGGGTGATGCAGCACCAGTTCGCGCAGGCGCTCGCCCAGTTCGGTACCACCCGGCTCGCGGGTGGCCACCACCGTCAGGCCGCGCGCGCGCAGCAGCTCGGTGACGAAGGGAATATGGGTCGACTTGCCGGCGCCGTCGATGCCTTCGAAGGTAATGAATTTGCCTGATGCCATGAAGGTATCGCTACAGAATGAATCGGTGAAAAGAAAGGCGGATCAGCGCTGGTAGCGGTTGACGGCCTGGTTGTGCTCGTTCAGGTTGCTGGAGAAATGGCTGGTGCCATCGCCCCGCGCCACGAAGTATAAGGCCTCGGTCTTGTCCGGGTTCAGCGCCGCCGCCAGCGAGGCCGCCCCCGGCAAGGCGATAGGCGTGGGCGGCAGGCCGGCACGGGTATAGGTGTTATAGGGCGTATCGGTCAGCAGGTCGACCTTGCGGATCTTGCCCTGGTAACGATCACCCATGCCATAGATCACCGTCGGATCGGTCTGCAGCAGCATGCCGGTACGCAGGCGGTTGACGAACACACCGGCCACCATGCCGCGCTCGGATTTCTGCCCGGTCTCCTTTTCCACGATGGACGCCATGATCAGCGCCTCATAGGGCGTGCGATACGGCAGCGACAGATCGCGCCGCGCCCAGGCTTCGTTGAGCTTCTTGCTCATCAGCGCGAAGGCCTGTTTATAGACCTGCATATCGCTGGCGCCCTTGGCGAAGAGATAGGTATCGGGGAAGAACAGGCCTTCCGGATAGGTGTATTCGTTGGTCAGCTTGGCCAGGATCTGCTGGTCGGTCCAACTGGCGGTATCGTGCTTCAGCGCCGGCTGGTCGGCGATGGCGCGGCGCATCTGCTTGAAAGTCCAGCCCTCGATGACGGTCAGCGCCTCCTGCGCGAACTCGCCGCGCACCAGTTGCAGCAGCAGCCGCTGGGGCGTGTAACCGGGCTTGATCTCATAGCTGCCGGCCTTGATGCGGCCACCTTCGCCGGACAGGCGCGCATACAGCGTGAACAGGTCCGGATTGAGCGGCACCCCGGCTGCCGCGATCTGCTGGGCAGCCCCCGACACACCGGCCCCCGGCGTGATGGTAAAGGCGATCAGCTGGCCATTGGCCGGCACGATGGGCTGCTTGGTCCAGTAGAGGCCGGCACCGGCCACCAGCGCGGCCAGCACGAACAATGTTGCCAATAACTTCTTCATACCTGATGCGAAATCCCTGTAGTTCCGACGCGATTTTTCGGAGATCACTATAATCGAGGCATCAATGATAATCGCTGGCACGACAGTTGCCTAATTTGCCGGGGACTTCACCCCGGCAAGACGTAATCCGACGTAATCCGTAAAAGATTTCCTATGACAGACATCACCGCATCGCCCTCCGCCTGGCGTGACTTCCTCGCGCAGCAAGGCGCCCAGTTTGACGACCAGGGCCAGGACGTACTCGGCTTCGGCGCGGCTGCCCCGCAAAGCCTGGAAAGTTTCGTGGCGCCGCTGACCGACCTGGGCCTGATCGCGGCCACCGGCGAAGAAGCCGCTGCCTTCCTGCACGGCCAGCTCACCAATGATGTGCAGCACCTCACCGCCGATGCCGCCCGCCTGGCCGGCTATTGCTCGCCCAAGGGCCGACTGCTGGCCACCCTGCTGATGTGGCGCGACGAAGCCGGGATCTTCCTGCAGTTGCCGCGCGCACTGCAACCCGCCATCCAGAAGCGCCTGCAGATGTTCATCCTGCGCGCCAAGGCCAAGCTGGCCGACGTCAGCGCCGAGCGCGCAGCACTGGGCCTGGTGGGGCCCGCCGCCGCCAACGGCCTGGCCGAGTGGTTCCCGGTCTTGCCGGCCGCCCCCTACGACAAGGTCGACAACAGCCATGGCACCCTGATCCGCATGGCCGACGCCGCCGGCAGCCCGCGCTATCAATGGATTGCCGCCGTCGACACCCTGAGCACCGCCTGGCCCAAGCTGGTGCAGCACTTGAAGCCCACCGCCACGATGGCCTGGCGCCTGACCGACATCCGCGCCGGTGTACCCGGCATCCTCGCCGCCACGCAAGAGCAGTTCGTACCGCAGATGATCAATTTCGAACTGATCGGTGGCGTCAACTTCAAGAAAGGCTGCTACCCCGGCCAGGAAATCGTCGCCCGCAGCCAGTACCTGGGCAAGCTCAAGCGGCGCACCTTGCTGGCCACCATCGCCAGCGCCGGCGCCCGGGCCGGTGATGAAGTCTTTTCTGCCGCCGATCCCGGCCAGCCCTGCGGCATGGTGGTCAATGCCGAACCGCTGGACCAGGATCACGCCCTGGCCCTGGTGGAGATGAAACTGGCCGCCGCCGACGATACCGTCCATCTGGGCGCCGCCGGTGGCCCTGCCCTGCATTTCCATGATCTCCCCTATGAGCTGGCCGATCCGCAATAAGCGGCGTGCAGCGTTCAAGCCATAGGGAATCACCATGGACCTCTACATCTACTACCGGGTCGCCAGCACCCACGCCCCGACACTGCTGGGCAAGATCCGGGGCGTGCAGGCCACCCTGCAGGCGCACAATCAGGTGAGCGGGGCTCTCAAGCGCCGCCCTGGCGAGCAGGACGGCCTGCAGACCTGGATGGAAATCTACCCCGGCATCGCCGACACCGATGCCGAGGGATTCACCCACGCCCTGGAGCAGGCCCTGGCCGAGGCCGGCGCCCTGCCCCTCATCAGCGGTACTCGTCATGTGGAACAGTTCGAGGATATCGCCCCATGTGCCTGATCATCTTCGCCTGGAAAGTCATCCCCGGCATGCCGCTGATCATGGCCGCCAATCGCGACGAGTTCTACGCCCGCCCGGCCGCTGACGCCGCCTGGTGGAACGACCATCCCAAGATCTACGCCGGGCGCGACCTGCAAGGCGGCGGCACCTGGCTGGGCGTGACCCGCGATGGCCGCTTTGCCGCCCTGACCAATGTGCGCGCACCCTCAGAACGACGAACGGATGCCCCGACCCGGGGCCAGCTGGTGGCCGACTACCTGGCCGGCGACATGACGCCGCAGGATTACCTGCGCCAGATCGAGCCGCGCGCCCAGCAATACAACGGCTTCAACCTCCTCTTGGGCAATCCCGAGACCATGCTGTGGTATTCCAACCGCGGCAACGAAGATCCCCGCAATGGCCAGCCGCTGGAATACGGCGTCTATGGGGTCTCCAACGCCCTGCTCGACACCCCCTGGCCCAAGCTCACCCGCGCCAAGGCGCAATTCGCCAGCCTGCTATGCCAGGGCGCGCCGGAAGAGACCTTCTTCGAAATGCTCACCGATGGCACCCGCGCCAACGACTGCCGCCTGCCCGACACTGGCATCGGGCTGGAAAAGGAGCGCATGCTCTCCCCCATCTTCATCCGCTCGCCCGACTATGGCACCCGCTGCTCCACGGTCTTGCGCGTGCCCATCGTCGGCGAACCGGTGCTGACCGAACACGTGGTCGATCCTATGGCGATGCAATATAGCGGCGAGGCCGCCACCGACAAGGCCTGCCGTATTCCCTGCAAGCCCAGGGTGCAAGATGCTTCACCCGGCGACGACAAGCTTGGCGCAAAGCCGCACAGCACCTGACCCGGGGCCTTCATTCCTTGTCCAGGTGAAATAACCAAAGTGTATATCTGATATTTGGAAGATAAATTGGCCTGATTTGATGCGGAGCAGTAAAGTTACACCTGTCTCCTCCAATTTCCTCCTAAAGAATTGGATTCAAGCCCACACCGCAAGGTCGTGGGCTTTTTTTTCGCCCGTACCGAACGCCAGCGGTTGCCTCACGTCGACAATGCGTTCCATGCAAATGGCATCGTAGGCGCGTCTTTCAGTTGCCCCCCAGTCCGGCGGGTGTCACCAGCTTCACGCCTGCATGATCGGACCCTGCGATTTTCGATTATTGCGATTTTCGTCTGTTTCGAATAGCATGGCCGCTCAAGTATTTCCTGGAGCCCGCCATGACCCCGTCCGCAGCCACCATGTCCCTGCCCGCCGCCAAGGATGTCGAACTGGCCGTGCGCGGCCAACGCGCCCTGGCAGCCTACCTGAGCACGCAGGTCGACACTCAGCACATCCAGATTTTCGACGCCCAGAACCGGGCGCATGAAGTCGAACTACCGACGTCGGCGTTGCGCCTGCTGGTTGAGATACTGGCCGAACTAGCCGACGGCAACGCCGTCAAGGTCGTACCGGTCCACGCAGAACTGACCACCCAGGAAGCCGCTGACCTGCTCAATGTTTCGCGCCCTCACTTCGTCAAGCTGTTGGAGGATGGCATCATCCCCTTCCATCGCGCCGGCAAGCACCGTCGCGTCAAATTTGCCGACCTCATGCAGTACAAGACCGAGCGGGAACAGGCCAGTACCGAGGCCATGGCCGACCTCGCCCGGCAGTCACAGGAATTGGGACTGGGATACGAATGAGGCATTCGCCCTTCACCGCCGTCTACGATGCCTGCGTGCTCTACCCTGCGCCATTACGGGACTTCCTGATGTGGCTGGGCCTGTCGGGACTGTTCCGGGCGCGCTGGAGTCGAGCCATTCATGAGGAGTGGAAACGTAATCTGCTCATCAAACGCCCCGATCTCACCCGCACCCAACTGGATCGGACCTCGGCCTTGATGGATCGCGCCATTCCCGACAGTCTGGTGGAAGGCCACGAAGCCTTAGTCGCCGGGTTGCACCTGCCAGACCCGGACGACCGACACGTTCTGGCGGCCGCCATCCGCTGCGGCGCCAGTGTCATCGTGACTTTCAACGAGCGGGATTTCCCAGCCCAGGTCCTCGCGCCCTACGGCATCGAAGCACAGCATCCCGATGAGTTCGCCCACAATCTGCTGGACCTCGACGCAGCCGCAGTCGCCGCCGCCGCGCAGCGGCAACGCGCGCAGCTGAAGAATCCATCGGTGGACGTGGATCACTACCTCGACATCCTTTTGCGCCAGGGCCTGGCGCAGACGGTCAAGGCACTCCGCGCCTATCGCGCCGTTCTCTAGACCGGCCGCTGCGGCTCGCCGCAATCTCCGCCAATTCTGCCGATTTCGCCACCCAAAAACACATCGGCCCCACCACCACGCCAGACAAGGCGCGGGGGTGGGGCCGATCAGGCCAGCCTGGCGGGAGCGAATCCCGCTGGGGTGACTCAGTGATGCATCTTGGCTTCGGTGCGGTCCAGGACGGCTTCCGGTGCCTGCGCATCTTCCACGGTCTCGTTGTTCAAGACCTTGGTCAGGCGCTCGCTATCCAGTTCGCCGCTCCACTTGGCCACCACCAGGGTTGCCACGCCATTGCCGATGGTGTTGGTCAGGGCACGCGCTTCGGACATGAAGCGGTCGATACCCAGGATCAGCGCCAGGCCGGCCACCGGCACGTGGCCCACCGCCGACAGCGTCGCCGCCAGCACGATGAAGCCGGAACCGGTGATGCCCGCCGCGCCCTTGGACGTCAGCAGCAGCACACCCAGCAGCGTCAGTTCCTGCACGAAGGTCATGGGCGTGTTGGTGGCCTGGGCGATGAACACGGCCGCCATGGTCAGGTAGATCGCGGTGCCGTCCAGGTTGAAGGAGTAACCGGTCGGAATCACCAGACCGACCACGGTCTTCTTGGCGCCGGCATTTTCCATCTTGGCCAGCATGCGCGGCAGTACCGATTCCGAGGAAGAGGTACCCAGCACGATCAGCAGTTCTTCCTTGATGTACTTGACGAACTTCCAGATCGAGAAGCCGTGCAGGCGGGTAATGATCCCCAGCACCACGAAGATGAACAGCAGGCAGGTCAGGTAGAAGGTGCCCATCAGCTTGGCCAGCGAGAACAGCGAACCCACGCCGTACTTGCCGATGGTGAAGGACATCGCACCGAAGGCGCCGATCGGAGCCACCTTCATGATCGCGCCCACCACCGAGAACAGCACGTGCGAGATCTTCTCGATGAAATCGAACACCAGCGTGCCGCGGCCGCCGAACTTGTGCAGGGCGAAGCCGAACAGCACCGCCACCAGCAGCACCTGCAGCACGTCACCCTTGGCAAACGCGTCCACCATGCTGGTGGGGATGATGCCCATGACGAAGTCGGTCACCGAACCCATCTTGCCCGGGGCGGTATAGGCCGCGATGCTCTTGGTATCCAGCGCCGCCGGATCGACGTTCATGCCCACGCCAGGCTTGAGGAAGTTCACCAGCACCAGGCCGATGATCAGGGCCACGGTACTGACCACTTCGAAGTACAGCAAGGCCAGACCGCCGGTCTTGCCGACCTTCTTCATGTCTTCCATGCCGGCGATGCCGATGACGACGGTACAGAAGATCACCGGCGCGATGATCATCTTGATCAGTTTGACGAAGCCATCGCCGAGCGGCTTCATGGCTTCGCCCGTGGATGGGTAGAAATGGCCCAGCAGGATGCCGATCACGATGGCAACCAGAACCTGGAAATACAGCGATTTGTAAAGGGGCGGTTTTTGCGCCGTCATTATGATTTCTCCAAGAAACATCGAATATCAGCCGGTCCCTGGGGACCCGCCGCCTGCCGTTGCCGGATCGTCGTCCGTTCGGGCATTTGCTTGTTTTTTGCTTGCTTTTGCCAGCAATGCGTCCGGGAGAACTCCCCCTCCCCGGTTCGGCCGCAAGTATCTCGCAGTCGCTACGGGGCGGGTATTGTGGGAAACCACATAACTTCAGTAAACAGCGGTTCAAACTGCTCTTTTCTTCATTCTGCAATGCAATAGGATTCGCTATAGTCTGTGCTGGACTGAACGAAAGCTCACGGGCACTCACAAGGAAAATATCGTGCGACGAAAATTGACGGTCACCGCCCGCCTCGGGATTCTGGTAGCGGTGCTGTGTGGCAGCGTGGTCCTGCTGGCCTGGCGCGACATGCTGGGCATGGCCTCCAGCAACGACAAGCTGCGCTATGTCTACGAAGACCGGACCATGGCCCTGATCCACATCGCCCGCGTGCGCGATGCCTTGTACATGAACCGAGACGTCATGGGCCGCGCCCTGATGATGGCCAATGTGCCGACCGAACCGGGTCCCGATGGCGCCACCGGCAATGAGCAGATCAAGCAGTGGCTGGGCCGCCTGGCCGGCCTGGACGCCAGTTTCGACCAGGGCTGGCAAGCCTACCGCGCCACCCGCCTGACCCCCGAGGAAATCACCGAGGCCGCCCGCTTCGAGCAAAGCTGGAAAACCTACCTGAGCGAACGCAACCAGGTCATCGAACTCATCGCCAGCACCCAGGTATTGCAGGCCAACCGCAGCTGGACCCAGCTCACGCCGCGCCTGTCGGCCCTGGCCACGCAACTGGCCACCCTCGGTCACCTGCAGGAAACCATGACCCGCGGTGCCTACGACAATGCCCTGCAGGAATACGGCGAACTGCGCCGCCACAACCTCGAAATCGCCTGCGTGGCCCTGATCCTGGGCATTGCCCTGGCGCTGTGGATCATCATCAGCCTGCGCCGCCAGCTCGGGGGTGAACCCGATTACGCCGCCGACATCGTGCGCCAGATCGCCGACGGCAACCTCGGCGTGGCGGTGCGACTGCGCCGCAATGACCGCGGCAGCCTGCTCTACGCCATGCACACCATGCGTGAACGGCTCACCGACATCATGCGCAGCGTCACCCTCTCGACCCAGTCGCTGGGCGACTCCTCACGCCAGCTCAACGCCACCGCGCACGCCCTGGCCGGCGCCTCCAGCGAGCAGGCAGCGGCGGTAGAAGAAGTCCACAGCGCCATTGCCAGCATGAGCCTGGCCATCCAGCAGACCGGCGAACACGCGCGCCGCACCGACCAGATCGCGCTGGCCGCCGCGGCCGACGCCGACAAGAGCGGCGCCGCCGTACAGACCACGGTGGCCGCCATGCGCGGTATCGCACGCCAGGTCGGGGTGATCGACGACATCGCCTACCAGACCAACCTGCTGGCCCTGAATGCCGCCATCGAAGCCGCCCGCGCTGGCGAGCACGGGCGCGGCTTTTCGGTGGTGGCTGCAGAAATCCGCAAGCTGGCCGAGCGCAGCCAGGGCAGCGCCCACGAAATCAGCGTGATTGCACAGCAAAGCGTGGACATGGCCGAGGAAACCAGCCAGCGCCTGGCCGAAGGCACCCTGCAGGGAATCCGCGAAGCCTCGCAGCAGATCAACCAGATCACGCTGTCCTCGCGCATGCAGGAAGAAGGGGTACAGGAAATCGGCGCTGCCGTCGCGCAACTCAACGACACCACGCAGCGCAATGCGGCCGCCTCGGAAGAACTGGCCTCCACCGCCGAAGTGGTGGCCGAACGGGCGCGCGAACTGGGCGCCCAGCTGTGCTATTTCAGACTGGAAGACGGCAAGCCGCCAGCCCGCGTGCGGCCGGCCTGAAACGTCGGACCTGTCGGACCTGCCGTCCCCGACGGCTAGGCCTGCCGCTGCAGGCTGGCCCGCATGGTGATATGGGGGATGCCGGCTTCCATGAACTCGTCACCCTCACGGGCAAAGCCGTGGGCATTGTAGAAGCCCTCGGCATGGGTCTGGGCATTGAGGATCACCTCGCCGTCACCGCGCTCCCGCGCCGCCTGGATCAACGCCTGCAACACCGCCCCGCCCACGCCCTTGCCGCGCCCGGCCTTGCGCACCGCCATGCGGCCGATATGGCCGTCCGGCAGCAGGCGACCGGTGGCCAGCGGCTGGCCGGCCTCGTCATAGGCCACTGCATGCACGCACAGCGGGTCCATCTCGTCCAGCTCAATCTCGGCTGGCACCTTCTGTTCATCGACAAAGACTTCGAAGCGGATAGGCTGGGCGTGTGCGCGCAGCGCTTCCCAACTGCCTACGGTGATTTTCATGCGGGAATTCCTGCTGAGGGTTGAAACGGAAACGCCATGAGGGCCTACGGGTGAAAGACGGCTCACTCGTGATCCAGCTTCCTGGAAATATCCAGGCGGCGGATCAGCTTGAAGGTGCCCATGGCCTTGGCCACCAGTCGCTCGCCATTCCACAGTTCGGCCTGGCAGAAGCACATGGTGGTGGAGCGATGGTAGGTATGGCCGCGCGCCACGATGGTCTCGCCGGCATGACCGGCCGGCTGCAGGAAGCTGGTGCTCATCTCGACGGTGGCCGAGGACTTGGCGTCCGGCACGCCGGCCCTGGCCGACAGGCCCATGGCCACGTCCAGCAGGGTCATCGAGATGCCGCCCTGCGCCACCTGCCAGCTGTTCATGAACTCCGGCTTGAGAAGCAGCGACATCACGGCGCGGTCGTCGCCATATTCCAGCACCTCCACGCCCAGTGCCTGCAGGTAGGGATTACCTTGCGGGAAGACCTCGGTCAACGGCAGACTCATCGCAGCGGCCTCAGATCTCGTAATCCATGCACTGGCGCGCCTCGCGCACGGCACCGATGAAGGGCTTGATGGCAACGTGGTCGGGATGGTCCTGGTAGGCATCCAGCGCCGCCTTGGATTCGAACTCCGAATACAGCACCACGTCATAGCTGGCTTCCAGGCCCGGTTGCGCCAGCACCGCTTCGAACTTCAGGATGCCCGGCACCACGTTGGCACAGCTGTCCAGCAATTGCTTCATCTTCAGCAGGTTGGTGGCCTTGTCAGCGCCTTCTGCGTGGTCCTTCAGTTTCCACATCACGATATGCTTGATCACGATCGGTCTTCCTCAGTCGAAAATTGGATAAACCGCAATGATAAGCGAAAGCGCCGACCACGACCGGCACCCCGTCAGCCACGCGCAGCGATCTTCATGAAGGACCCGACCAGCCTCCCTTCGCGGCGCTCGGCCAGGCAATAGACATAGGTGTGGGTGCTCACCGGATCGCCCTCGATGCGCACCATGCGAAAACGCTCGTCGGGAATGAACTCCGCCTCCGACACCGCCGCCAGCCCGAGGCCGCGTGCCACCGCCTCGCGCAGGGCTTCGCGGCTGCCGATCTCCATCACCACGCGGGGCTTCACGCCGGCCTGCTGCAACACCTTTTCCAGCGCCAGTCGTGTGGTCGAACCCTGTTCGCGCATGAGCATCGGCTGCTGCTCCAGCTCGGCCAGGGCGACCGTCTCGCGCTGGTAGAAGGGATGACTGCGGTGGGCAAACAGCACCACCGCGTGATCGGCATAGGGCAGTGCGTGGAACCGGGCATCATCGGTAAAGCTGGCCAACACCGCGACATCGGTCACGTAGTTCTCCAGATCGGCCAGCGACTGCGCCGAGTTGCCCAGCTTGATCGACAGCTCGACCTGCGGATAACGGGCGCGGTAGGCGTCCACCATCTCGATCACGTGGAAGGGCCCGACCGCACCGATGCGCAGATGCCCCACATGCAGCGCTCCCGAATTGACCAGCAGGTTCAGCGCGTCCAGCTCCAGTTCCGCAATGTTCTGCGCGATCGGCAACAGGCGCTGCGCCGTCTCCGACAGGTCGACCCGCCGCCCCCGGCGGAAGAACAGTTCCACATTGTGTTCGCGCTCCAGCGATTGCACCTGGGTGGTCAGGGTCGGCTGGCTCACGCCCAAGGCCCGGGCCGCCGCCGAAAAGCCGCGATGGCGGGCCACGGCGAGGAAGGCGCGCAGTTGTGAAGGAGTCATCTATAGCCTCAATCAATAGCTTCGTCGAATTTTAACGATTATATCGATAATAGGGCCGTCATAAAGCCCCCGTAAGCTCCCTTCCTGTCAGTACCGGCCCGACCAATTCGCCCGACACTGCGCCGCCGATCACCCACTGCGTCCAACACCGGACGCCCACGACAAGGATCCACCATGCAACGACGTTCCCTGCTCGCCCTGTGCCTGGGCGCCCTGACCTCCCTCCTGCTGAGCCAGCCGGTGCGCGCCGCCCAGCCCCTGACCGTGGGCCTGATCCCGGCCGAAGATTCGCAGGCCATGCTGGAAAACAGCAAGGCCGTCATCGACAGCCTGCAGCAGCAGCTGGGCATACCGGTCAAGCCCTTCATCGCCACCGACTACAACGGCATCATCGAGGCGCTGCGCTCGCGCAAGCTGGATGTGGCCTACCTCGGCCCCTTCTCCTATGTGCTGGCCAGCTCGGTGGCCAATGTCGAAGCCTTCGCCGTGGCCGAGACCAAGAAGAGCGGCCGCAGCTTCTACAAGAGCCTCATCATCACCCGCAAGGACAGCGGCCTGCAGAGCGTGGAGCAGTTGAAGGGCCGCACCATGGCCTTCGTCGACCCGTCCTCGGCTTCCGGCCACCTGTTCCCCAGCGCCGGCCTGCAAAAACTCAATATCGATCCCAACAAGTATTTTTCCCGGGTGATCTTCTCCGGCTCCCATGACGCCAGCATCCTGGCCGTGGCCAACAAGAAGGTCGATGCCGCTGCCGTGGCCGACCGCATCCTGGCGGCCGCCGTGGCCAAGGGCGTGGTCCAGCAATCGGACCTGAACGTGGTCTGGACCTCGCCCGACATCCCCGAGTCGCCCATGGTCTGGCGCCGCGACCTGGACCCGGCCCTGAAACAGAAGATCGCCGCCGCCTTCGCCAACATCAAGGACGTGAAATGGGGTGACCAGGGCGTCCTGAACGGCTTCGTCCCCACCACCGACGGCGCCTACGACGTGGTGCGCGAGACCGCCAAGATCCTCAACCTGGACCTGAAGGCCATGAAATGATCCAGCTGCGCGCCCTCGCCAAGCACTACGGCAGCCATGCCGTGCTGCGCGGGATTGATCTGGACGTCCCGGCCGGCCAGTTCCTGGTGGTGCTGGGCCCGTCCGGGGCCGGCAAGTCCACCCTGCTGCGCTGCATGAACGGTCTGGTCCAGCCCAGTTCGGGTGAACTCCGGATCGCCGGCTTCGACGCCACCGATCCCCGCGCCCGCCAGGTCCGCCAGTTGCGCCGCCAGGTGGCGATGATCTTCCAGCATCACAATGTGGTGCCGCGCCTGTCGGTGCTGAAGAACACCCTGACCGGGCGCCTCGGCCAGGTCCCGACCTGGTCTTCGATCCTGCAACTGTTCAGCCGCCAGGACGTGGCCCTGGCCATGGACTGCCTGCGCCGCGTGGAACTGGAACACAAGGCCCACCAGCGTACCGACGCCCTCTCCGGCGGCCAGCGCCAGCGGGTCGGCATCGCCCGCGCGCTGGCCCAGCAGCCGCAGGTGATCCTGGCCGACGAACCGGTGGCCAGCCTGGACCCCAAGACCTCGCGCCTGGTGCTGCACTACCTGCGCGCCGCCTCGCGCGAACTGGGTATCACCGTGGTCTGCAATCTGCACCAGGTGGACTACGCCCGCGAATTCGGCGACCGCATCATCGGCCTGTCCGGTGGCGAGCTGGTCTTCGACGGCCCCGGCACGGCGCTGGACCAGCATCACCTGGACCGCATCTATGCCAGCCCCGGTCACGTACCGCACCCGGCTTCCCAAGCCACCGCCACCGCCGCCACCAGCCTGGCACCGGCGATCCAAGGAACCTGACATGAACAGTCCCTCCTCCTCTCCTTCTTCGCCCGCCCCCGGCTATCTCTGGACCGGCCCCCGTCCGCAGACGCTGCGCGCCTGGCTGGGCTACGCCGCCCTGGTGGCGCTGATCGCCTGGCTCCTCGGCTGGAGCGCCCAGGGCACGCAACTGTCGTGGAGCGAACTGGCCAATGGACTGCCGCAGATCGGCGACTTCCTGGCCCGCTCCTTCCCGCCCAACTGGTCCTTGCTGCCGGCACTGCTGGCCCCGGCCATCGAGACCCTGCAGATCGCGCTGTGGGGAACCCTGCTGGGCGTGCTCGGCGCCGTACCGGTGGCCCTGCTGGCAGCACGCAACCTCAACCCCAACCGCACCCTGCACGCCCTGGTGCGCCAGGGCCTCAACGTCACCCGCAGCATCAATGAACTGATCCTGGCGCTGGTGTTCGTCTCGGCGGTGGGGCTGGGCCCCTTCCCGGGCGTGCTGGCACTGGCGGTACACGGCGTGGGCATGGTCGGCAAGTTCTTCGCCGAAAGCATCGAGGAAATCGACCAGGGTCCGCTGGAAGCACTGCGCGCCACCGGCGCCAGGCCGCTGCAGGTGATCATCTTCGGCGTACTGCCGCAGGTCGCCACGGCCTGGATCGCCACCGTGCTCTACCGCTTCGAGGTCAACCTGCGCCAGGCCACCGTGCTGGGCATGGTCGGGGCCGGCGGCCTCGGCTTCGAACTGGTCAACAGCCTCAAGCTGTTCAAGTACCAGGACACCGCCACCTGCATCGTCGTGGTGACCCTGATGGTGGTGGCCGCCGATGCGCTCTCCAGCCACCTGCGGCGCCTGATCCAGGATGGCAGCACGCATTGATCTCCCCATTCAACATCGCGAACCCCGAAAACCCCGAGAACAGACTCATGTGGAATTTCCATAACCCGGTCGCTATTCACGCCGGCGCCGGCAGCCTTGCCACCCTGCCGCAATTGCTGGCAGGCCGGCGCGCCATCCTGATCACCTTTCCCGAGGCCGCCGCGCTGGGCCTGGAGCAGGCCATCGCCGCCCTGCTCGGACCGCAGCTGGTGGCCATCGAAAACAACGTGCAACCCAATCCCGACGTCGCCTGGCTGGGCGCGATGCACGAGCGCCTGTGGCAGCAGCACCCCGACGTCCCCTGCCTGATCGCGCTGGGCGGCGGCAGTGTCATCGACTGTGCCAAGGCCATGCTGGCGCCCACGCCCTCGGGCCGCTTCGAGGAACTGCTCACCCATCTGCGCCAGGACAGCGCCTTCCAGCCCGACCCCGCCCGCATCAAGACGCTCATCGCCATTCCCACCACCGCCGGCACCGGCAGCGAAGTCACGCCCTGGGCCACGCTGTGGGATGCGGCAGGCGGTCACAAGTATTCCCTGCATCGTCCCTGGACCTGGCCCGAGGCCGCCCTCATCGATGCCGAACTGATGCGCAGCCTGCCCCCGGCCGCCACCCTGGCCAGCGCCCTGGACGCGCTGTCGCATGCCCTGGAGGCGATCTGGAACCGCCACCGCAACCCGGTCTCCTCGACCCTGGCCGCCAGTGCCGCGCGCAGCATCCTCGCCACGTTGCCGGCCCTCATGCGCCAGCCCGACGCACTGTCCCTGCGCGAGCAGATGGCAGTGGCGGCGCTGCAGGCCGGCCTGGCCTTTTCCAATACCCGCACCGCCCTGGCGCACTCGCTGTCCTATGACATCACGCTGCGGCAAGGGGTGGTCCACGGCATCGCCTGCTCGTTCTCGCTGCCCCACATCCTGCGCCTGGCGCTGGGCCGCGATGCGTCCGTGGATGCGCTGCTGCTGGACATCTTCGACGCCAGCGACGCCCACCAGGCCGTGGCCCGGCTCACCGCCTTCTTGGAAGGGCTAGGCGTGTCCACCGACCCGGCCCGCTATGGCCTGGGTGAAGGCGAGCGCTGGGACGCCGCCCTGCAGCAGGCCCTGCAAGGCCCTCGCGGGCGCAACTTCATCGCGGCCGCATCCTGATCTGCACGCCCATCCCAACACTGCACATCGCCATCCGACAAGGAGAATATTCATGCACACCACCCCGCAACCCGGCCGCAACCTGCAAGCCGTCATCTTCGACTGGGCCGGCACGCTGGTCGATTTCGGCTCCCTGGCGCCGACCCAGATCTTCGTGGACGCCTTCAAGAGCTTCGACATTGAGATCACCCTGCAACAGGCGCGCGGCCCCATGGGCCTGTCCAAGTGGCAGCACATCCGCGTACTGCTGGACGACGCCGACATCGCCGCCCAATGGCAGCGCCACGCCGGCCGCCCGGCCAGCGATGCCGATGTCGATGCCATCTATGCCCGCTTCATGCCGATGCAGATCGCCAAGGTCGGCCAGTATTCGCAACCCATCGAGGGCGCGGCCCAGGTGCTGGCCTGGCTGCGTGGTCAGGGCCTCAAGATCGGCTCCTGCTCCGGCTATCCGCGCCAGGTGCTGGACGTGCTGCTGCCGCTGGCAGCCGAACAGGGCATCCGCCCCGACCACGTGGTGGCCGGCGACGAACTGCAGGCCGGTGGCCGCCCCGGCCCCTACATGGCGCTGGCCAACATGCTGACGCTGGCCATTGATGACGTGGCAGGCTGCATCAAGGTGGACGACACCGTACCTGGTATCGAGGAAGGTCTGCGCGCCGGCATGTGGAGCGTGGGGGTGTCGCTGTCGGGCAATGAAGTGGGACTCACCCAGGCAGAACTGTTCACCCGGACGCCAGCTGAAGTGACGCATCTGAAGCAGCAGGCCGAAGCGCGCCTGCGCGCAGCCGGCGCCCACTATGTGATCGATTCGGTGGCGACGCTGCCGGAGGTGGTGGCCCACATCCGTGCCCGCCTGGCCAGCGGCGAACGTCCCTGAAGTCCCGAGTCTCCGAGGTCCCCGGATCAGCTGCGCGGCTTGCGCGCCCGGGGGCTGGTCGCGGCCGCCTTCTTCGGCGCCGCGCTGCGCTTGGCGGGAGCAGCCTTGGCCGCTGCGGTGGCTGGCTTGACCACCTTGGCGGGCTTCACAGGCTTGGCCACTGCGATGGGCGCCGCCTTGCGGGTGCTCTTGCGCGGCGTCGCCGGGGCCTTGCGTGATGGTGCAGTGGCACGATCGCCCCCATCGTCCGCATCGGCCGCATCGGCATCAACCGTGATCTCGTCAGGGGACTCACCGATGGCCGTCGTCAGCTTGCGCGCCAGCGCGATCACCTTGCCGGGATCGACGTCCAGCGTGCCGATCAACAGCTCGATGATTTCCGAGCGCGGGTTGGCCAGCGTCGGCTCGATCATCATCACCGCCGCCGACAAGGCCAGCGCCCGTTCGCGGCTGGCGCGGTCGGGCAGCATCTGCTGCAGGGCATTCAGGGCTTCCACCGGCGCCACGGCGGTCACGCGCGCCTGCTCCTTCAACAGTTGCACCCAGTTGGTCTGGGGCGACACACTGGCATGCATGCCCGGCAGCTGCGCCAGCAGGCGCGCCAGACGCAGGCTGCGCCGCTCGAACACGCCCACCGAGATCATCCCGGCGATGACGATGCGGCACACCGCCTCGGCAAAGCCGCCGTTGGCGATGTCTCCGATGACGGCGCTGCGATAACGTCCCAGTTCTTCCTGCGCCCAACGCTGCGCGACCTCGGCATCGGCCTCGCGGGGCGGCAATACGGCGCCCAGTCCGTTGGGGCCGAACACCTGGCGCGTCATGCGCACCGTGCGCGCATCGCGCTGGTCACGCCAGGCATTGAGTTCATCGGTGATCTTCTGCGCCATGCGCTGCTCGTAGCGCTTCAGCGGATGCTGGGCATCCAGCTGCACCCGCCGCGCCCGCGCCTGCGCGGCCTGCTGGCGGATGAACGACGCCGCCGGGTGCGCATCCGAGAACAGTTGGCGCTGCATGCGCAGCGGGTTCAGGCGCATCAACGCATTGGCGCTTTCGCGGGTGGCCGTCATGCGCACCCAGGGGCGTACCCAGGTCTTGTAGAACTGCGCATTGATCTGCGACCACTGGCTTACCGTCGAGAAGACGGATTCCTCCTCGCGCCCCTCGGGATTGAGCCGGCGCAGATCGTCCATGGTGCGGTGCTGGTATTGCACGGTATAGTCGCCCGGCTCCAGCGCGTCCCAGCGCTGCGCCTGCTGGCCATCCTTGCGCTCCAGCTTCATCTCGTAGAGGCCCGGTGGCAGGCTTTCGATCACGTCCAGCGAGCTCACCAGCTGGTCGTGTTCCTTCAGCGCCACCGATCCCCCCACGAAGATGCCCAGGTGGCCCACGCTCTCATGCAACACGTAGATGATGGTGCGCCCGGCAGCAGCGATGGCGCGCTCGTCGCCCCAGGTATCGATGATCCAGTTCAGGGCCTGCGGCGGCGGCGTGATGTTGTCGCCCCAGGAGGCGAAGACCACGATGGGCGCCACGATGTCGCGCAGGTTCACCGCCTTGC
This sequence comes from Herbaspirillum sp., assembly GCF_035644555.1. GTDB lineage: Bacteria > Pseudomonadota > Gammaproteobacteria > Burkholderiales > Burkholderiaceae_D > Herbaspirillum. Next base: position 106,017 of record NZ_DASQOH010000053.1, on the reverse strand, counting down.
CGCGCACCTCCAGCTCGCCGCGCGCCAGCTTGTTGCCGACGAACAGGTTCTCGGTGATGGCCTCGATCTCGGCCCCGGTCATGCGGAAGAAGCCACCCCACCAGCGTTCGAACTCCAGGAAGCGCGGCGCCTCCTGATCGACCCCCGCCCACAGGTTGTAATACTTGTTCCAGAAGGTATTGGCCGGGTTGAGCTTCTTGAAATTCTCCACCAGGCTGGCGCCATCGAAGCGGTCCGCCCCGAGATCGGCCGCCAGCGAAGCCAGCCAGGTACCGCCCAGCGTGGCGCCGCTGTAGCGCATGGGATTCAAGGTAGAACTGCCGGCCCAGTAGGAGGCTGGCGCCCCGACCATCATCAGCGGGCCGAACAGTTCCGGCCGCACCGCGTCCAGCGTCATCATGGCCCAGCCGGCCTGGCAATTGCCGATCACCACCGGCTTGGCCGCACATTGCGGATGACGGCGGATCACCTCTTCCAGGAAGCGCGCCTCGGCCTCCATCACGGTGACCAGGGTCTGGCCATCCTCCGGCTCCGGCCGGAAGGTCACGAAATAGACCGGATGCCCGGCCTTCATCGCCATGCCCACCTCGGAATCGAACTTGAAGCCGCCAATCCCGGGGCCATGCCCGGCCCGGGGATCGACCACCACCACCGGCCGCGCTGCAGGATCGACCGGCAGTTCCGGCGGTGGTTGCAGCAATAGCAAGGCGTAGTTGCAGGGTGCCGGCAGGTCCTTTCCGTCCAGCACCAGGGTATGGTCGAACTTCAGCAGCGGCGGCGTGCCCTGCTCCAGGTGTTCCAGGTAATCATTGCCCCGGTCCAGCAGGGTATCGAGGAAGAGGAAACTGCGCTGCACGCAGTCCTCCACATACGCCTGCACATCGCCCCAGGCCAGGGCTGGCGGGGCTGCAGTATCGGCTGCAGCACCGGTGGCGGCATCAGGGTGAAGGGATCCAGCGTTCTTGCGACTTGCCATGGACTCGCTCCCGGAGGGGGTTCAGAGGGGTAACCAGTCCATCATACGGAGAAAGGTGAAAGCAAATCGTCCGATCTCTGAGACAATAAAACCGCTTTTCCCTGCTTTGGCCCAGCCGGCACAACAAAATCATTGCGTGGAGGAATTCTCATGGAGCTCAAGAGCCTGGTGGACCAGCCCGGCAAGTTGCCGACCGTTCCCAAGGTGGTACAGCAACTGATGGCCAGTTTCAATGCCGAGGACGTCTCGGCCCAGGACATCGCCCAGCAGATCGCCGCCGATCCGGCGCTCACCGCCAAGGTCCTGCGGCTGGCCAATTCGGCCTTCTTCCACGCCTCGCGGACCATCGGCACGGTCGATGACGCGCTGCGCATGCTGGGTTTCATCATGGTGCGCAACCTGGTGCTGGGCAACGGCATGGTGGCCGCCTTCAAGAACACGCGCGGCATGGACCTGCACCAGTTCTGGCTGCACACCCTCTATACCGCCGTCGCCGCCCGCTGGCTGGCCATGCACGCCGGTCATGCCGGTGAAGACAATGGCGACGCCGTCTTCACGGTTGCCATGATGCATGGCATCGGCCAGTTGCAACTGCACGCTGTGGCCGCAGCAGCGGTAGCGCCCCTGGACAAGCAATGCAATGTGCTCGACGCCGACCGCGCCGAACGGGAGAAAGCCGCCTGGGGCTTCCACTACGCCGATGTCTCGGCCGAACTGGCCACCCTCTGGCACTTCCCCGACGCCATGACCACCGCCCTGCGCAGCATTCCCGATCCCCTGGCCGCCGGTCGCCTGGAGCGCGCCGCAGCCTGGGTCCACCTGGGCGCCTGGGCGGCCCGGGTCGAGGTACTTGCGCTGGATGACGCCACGGCCCTGGCCAGCTATCCCGCTGCGCTGGCCAAAAAACTGGGCGTGGACCCGGCGTGGCGCCCGGTGCTGGTAAAACATGCGCCAGATCAGGCCGGGCGCGCCATGCCCTCCTTCAGCGAGTTGTCGGCCGGGCTGGACGCCATGCTGGAATAAGGCCGTCACCATGGAGACCTTCATCGGCCTGGTGCTGGGCCTGCTACGCCATCTGGCCTTCAATGCCGTCTTCTACGCCATCGGCTGCGGCCTGCTCAAGCTGGTCACGCTGGGCCGCTACCCGCGCCTGACGCCGCTGCGCGGCGAACACTGGCGCCATCAGGTGCAGGACGTCGACCTGGTCACCCTGCTGGGCTTGCTGGCCACGGTAGCGCTGCTGATCCTGATGGCGCATTGGCTGGGCTGACCCGCTTCGGGCCGCTGCCTGCAGCGACATCAGGTCGCACAGATGCTGCAGCTATGCCCCTTGCAGTTGTGCAGTACGCTGCTGCGACCAGCCCCGGCATGGGTACCGGGGCCGGTGGCTCCCTGACCGGCCAGTTGTTCGGCGCCGTTGCGCGGTTGCCAGCGATACCTGACCTGCAGCCCCACATGGCCGCCGGTGAGCATGGGCGCGGCCGCCGTCGGCTGCTTGCAATAGGGACAGCTGGTGTCGCCATGCAAGGCCTGCAAGGGAATCAGTCGTTCGAAGATGCCGTCGCAATGGCTGCAACGAATGTCGTACAAGGGCATGTCCCCTCCTGAAGAATCCCGACCCGAAAAGACCCGACCGGAAAGACCTCCGGCCGGGAACACACTACGCACAACGAAGCCTCAGGCGTCAGCCCTTGCGCCCCCAGTAGGACTTGTCGTTCAACATGCCCTTGGGCGTGATGTCCTGATCGAAGATCGAGGTCGGCAAGGCCACCGTGCAGGCGCAGTTGGGAATATCGACGATGCCGCCGATGCGCCCTTCCACCGGCGCGGCCGTGAGCAGCATGTAGGCCTGGCTGCCGGTGTAGCCGAAGTGGGTCAGGTAGTCGATAGCCTTGAGGCAGGCCTGGCGATAGGCCACGGTGGCGTCGAGGTAGTAGTTCACGCCGTTTTCCACGCTGATGCCCTCGAAGGTCAGCCACTGCTCGTAATGCGGCTTGACGATGCTGGGCATGAAGATGGGCGAGGTGATGTTGTACTTGGCCATGCCGCCCTTGATGAGATCGAAGCCGACGTGGCTCACGCCATCCATCTCGATGGCGCCACAGAAACCGATCTCGCCATCGCCCTGCGAAAAGTGCAGGTCACCCATCGAGAAACCGGCGCCCTTCACATACACCGGGAAGAAGATGCGCGTACCCGCCGACAGGTCCTTGATATCGGTATTGCCGCCATGCTCGCGCGGCGGCACGGTGCGCGCCGCCACCTTGGCCATCTCGTCGAACTTGGCGCCGGTCAGACCGCGCAGCACGGCGGTGCTCGGATCGGGCGGCTTGGCCAGACCCTTGGCGGCCAGCGGCGCTTCGCGGCGGTTCCATTCGGCCAGCAGCTCATGCGACGGCAGGCAGCCCATCAGGCCCGGGTGGGTCAGGCCGGCGATGCGCACGCCCGGGATATGGCGCGAAGTGGCATACAGGCCCTTCAGGTCCCAGATGGCCTTGTCGGCCTCGGGGAAGTAATCGGCCAGGAAGCCGCCGCCGTTTTCCTTGGAGAACACGCCCGAGAACCCCACCGGCGTCACCGGCTTGATGTCCAGCAGGTCGATCACCAGCAAGTCACCCGGTTCGGCGCCTTCGACGTGGAAGGGACCGGTCAGCGGGTGGGCGCGGGTCAGGTCGACATTCTTGACGTCGGAGACGTCATCGGTGTCCTTGATCTGGGCATCCAGGAAGTCCAGCGACTCGATCAGGATGGATTCACCGGGCTTGACCGAGGCCAGGAACGGCAGGTCCGGGTGCCAGCGGTTGTGACCCAGTTCGGGCTGCTCTGCCAGCGGGACGCCGGGCTTGATCTTGAAGTGTTGCATGCGATCTCCTTGGTGGTGGATAGGTTCGTGGCTTGCGGCCAGTCTGCAGTGCTGCTGCCGTTCGTCCTGAGTAGCCGCAACGCGGCGTATCGAAGGCGCGCCAGCGGTTGGCGAGCGGCATGAGCGCCTTCGATACGACCCTTCGGGTCTACTCAGTCCGAACGGCCAGCAGCTTGCCAACCCGAATGACTTGTCAAGCTGCCGGCTCAGTAGGAATCCCCGGCATCGGACATTCAGGCGTGCCGGCGCTGTTGCGGGTGAGCGCCTCGACCTGGGCGCGGGCGGCCTGCGGATCGTTGACCCAGGTGCGGTAGAAATCGAAGGGACACTCGGCCACGCCGGCCGGCGATTCGCCCGAATTGATCTTGCCGGTATAGCCCCGGTGCAGCAGCTTGTAGAGGTGGTTCTGCGACTGCCAGTTGCGGCGCGCATCGCGGATGGCGCCGATGGACAGCTCGGCATACTGGATGCCCATTTCCTCGGTACCGCATTCGCCCAGGGTGCGGCCATCGAAGCCGACGATGGCCGAGTGGCCGAAGTAGGAATACACGCCATCGAAGCCGGCCGCATTGGCCACCGCCACATAGAGGTTGTTCATCCAGGCCATGGCCTTGGAGACCATGATCTGCTGTTCCTTGGCCGGGTACATGTAGCCCTGGCAGCGCACCACCAGCTCCGCGCCCTTCATGGCACAGTCGCGCCAGATTTCGGGATAGTTGCCGTCGTCGCAGATGATCAGGCTTATCTTCAAGCCCTTGGGGCCGTCGCAGACATAGGTGGTGTCGCCCGGATACCAGCCCTCGATGGGCGTCCAGGGCATGATCTTGCGGTACTTCTGCACGATCTCGCCCTGGTCGTTGATGAGGATGAGCGTGTTGTACGGCACCTTGCGCGGATGCTCTTCATGGCGTTCGCCGGTCAGCGAAAACACGCCCCACACACCGGCGATGCGGCAGGCTTCCGAGAAGATGGCGGTCTCCTCGCCGGGGATGGCGGCAGCGGTCTCGAACATCTCGTCGCGGTCATACATGATGCCGTGGGTCGAATACTCCGGGAACACCACCAGGTCCAGCCCCGGCAGGCCCTGCTTCATGCCCACCAGCATGGCGGCGATCTTCCTGGCGTTTTCCAGCACCTCGCCGCGCGTATGCAGGCGCGGCATCTTGTAGTTGACCACCGCCACGCCGACGGCATCCTTGCTGCTTGAAATGTCTCCGTGTCTCATGGGCTTTCTCCTTCTCGCAAACAGGTGAATTCAGACCGACAGGTACTTGCTGATGGTGGGCGCATCGACGTTGGCGCGCGTGTCCTCGTAGACGAAGCGCCCCTTGTCGATCACCAGGAAGCGATCGGCGATCTCCAGCGTGAAGCTCAACACCTGCTCCGAGACCACGATGGTGAGCGCGCGGATCTTGCGGATTTCCTTCAGGCTCCTGGCAATGTCCTTGATGATGGAAGGCTGGATGCCCTCGGTGGGCTCATCCAGCAACAACACCCGGGGGTTGGTGGCCAGCGCCCGCGCAATGGCCAGTTGCTGCTGCTGGCCGCCGGAGAGGTTGCCGCCCTTGCGGGTGCGCATGTCATAGAGCACCGGGAAGAGCGAATACAGCTCGTCCGGCACCTTGCCCCGGGCCGAGGCCGGCAGACCGGTCTGAATGTTTTCCAGCACCGTCATGTGCGAAAAGATCATCCGCCCCTGCGGCACATAGGCCACGCCGCGCTCCACGCGCTGGTGGCTTTCCAGGGCGCCCAGTTCGACGCCATCGATGCTGATGCTGCCGCCGCGCAGCGGCAGGATGCCCATCAGGGTCTTGAACAGCGTGGTCTTGCCCATGCCGTTGCGGCCCATGACGGCGACGATTTCTTCCTTGGCCACCGACAGGTCGACGTCGTGGATGACCTTGCTCTGGCCGTAGCCGGAGGCGAGTTGCGAGACTTTGAACATGGCTGGCTCCGGGTTGGGTAGGCGTTCAGTGACCGAGATAGACATCGATCACCTTGGGATCGGATTGCACCTTCTCCATGCTGCCCTCGGCCAGGATCTTGCCCTGGTGCAGCACGGTCACCTTGTGGGCGATGCTCTTGACGAAATCCATGTCGTGCTCGATCACCACCACCGAACGGCCCTGGCTGATGCGGCCCAGCAGCTCGGCGGTCTTTTCGCGCTCGGACACGCTCATGCCGGCCACCGGTTCGTCCAGCATCAGCAGTTCGGGCTCCTGCATCAGCAGCATGCCTATCTCCAGCCACTGCTTCTGCCCGTGCGAGAGCAGGTCGGCCTGGGTGTGCAGCTGCTGGTCGAGGAAGATCTCGGCGGCCACCGCCTCCACCCGTGCCACCACGTCCGGCGAGCGCTGGAAGGTCAACGCGCCGAACACCTTGCGGCCGCGCGGGAAGGACATTTCCAGGTTTTCGAAGACGCTGAGGTTTTCGTAGATGGACGGCGTCTGGAACTTGCGCCCCACCCCCGCCCGCACGATGGCGTGCTCGCTCATCCTGGTCAGCTCATGGCTGTTGAACTTGATGCTGCCGGAGGTGGCGCGGGTCTTGCCGCAGATCAGGTCCAGCACGGTGGTCTTGCCGGCGCCGTTGGGGCCGATCACCACGCGCACCTCGTTGCGCTGCACGTAGAGATTGAGGCCGTCCACCGCCTTGAAACCGTCGAAGGACACCGTCAAATCTTCGATGGCCAGGACCGGATGGGCATCCGATTCGAAACCAATGGGGTTCTCGCTCATTTGCTGGCCTCCAGGGTGGCGCCGGGCTCGATACCGTCGCGCTTGGGTTCAGGGGTGGACGGACGGGCCGCCGCGACAGTCGTGACAGCTGGGGCCACAGCGGGTGCGACCGTTGGCACCGCCGCCGGCTTGGGCTCGCCCCGCAGCCGCGCCATCAGCCGCTTGCCCTGGGTCTGCCAGAGACCGGCCAAACCATTGGGGAAGTACATCACCACCGCGATGAAGAGGCCGCCCATCAGGAACAGCCACAGCTCGGGGAAGGTCTCGGAAAAATAGGTCTTGCCGAAGTTCACCAGCAGCGTGCCGTACACCGCGCCCAGCAGCGACATGCGACCACCGACGGCGGCATAGATCACCATCTCGATGGACGGCACGATGCCCACGAAGGAGGGCGACATGAAGCCCACCTGCAGCGTGAACATGGCCCCGCCGATGGCCGAGAACATGGCCGCCGCGCAGAACACGAAGACCTTGAAGCTGGCCACGTCATAGCCCGAGAAGCGCACCCGCTCCTCCTTGTCGCGCATGGCCACCAGCAGGCGTCCCAGCTTGGAGCCGAGCACATAGCGGCCGAACAGGATGCAGCCGAACAGCAAGGCGGCATTGACGAAGTACAGCACCAGCTTGGCATGGTCGGTACGGATGTCCCAGCCCATCAGGGTCTTCAGGTCGGTGATGCCGTTGACGCCGCCAGTCAGGCCCTGCTGGCCGATGATCAGGATGGAGAGGATGGCCGCGATGGCCTGCGTGACGATGGAGAAATACACATCCCCCACCCGGCGCTTGAACATGGCCAGGCCGATCAGCATAGCCAGGATGGTCGGCACCAGCAGCACCGCCAGCACGGTAAAGGCAAAGCTGTGGAAGGGCTCCCACATGGCCGGCAAGGCGGTGATCTGGTTCCAGTCCATGAAGTCGGGAATGCCCGGCGTGGACTGGATCTTGGTGCTGATGGGGTCGGAGGCTTCGAGTTTCAGGAACATGGCCATGCAATAGCCGCCCAGCCCGAAGAACACCCCCTGGCCGAGGCTCAAGATGCCGCCATAGCCCCAGCACAGCACCAGGCCCACCGCCACGAAGGCATAGGACAGGTACTTGCCCACAAGATTGAGACGGAACATGTCCAGCGTCAGCGGAAACACCACCAGCAACAGCACCGCCATCACCAGCAGGCCCACCGCCCCGGAGCGCCCGCCCAACAGTTTTTCATAGGCTGCATGCATCATCGGACCTCGCACGGGTTGTTGGAGAAAGAAAAGCCGGCCATCACTTGCGCACCTTGGCCGAGAACAGGCCCTGCGGACGCAGCATCAGGATCAGGATCACCGCCGACAGCGTGAGCACCTTGGCCATGGAACCGGTCAGGAAGAACTCCGCCGTGGACTGCGTCTGGGCAATCGAGAAGGCCGAGGCGATGGTGCCGATCAGGCTTTGCGCGCCGCCGAAGACCACCACCAGGAAGGTATCGACGATGTAGAGCGAACCGCTGGTGGGACCGGTGGAACCGATGGTGGTGAAGGCCGCACCCGCCACCCCGGCCACGCCGCAACCGAGCGCAAAGGTGGTGCGGTCGACCTTGCGGGTATTGATGCCGACCGCCCCGCTCATGACCCGGTTCTGCATCGTGGCGCGCACCTGCAGGCCCCAGCGCGAGCGGAACAGCAGCACGAAGATGGCCCCAGTCAGCAGCACCGTGATGCCCATCATGAACAGGCCATTGATGGGAATGTCGATGGCGTCGGTCGGCTTGAAGGAACCCATCAGCCAGTCCGGCAGGGTGGCACTGACTTCCTTGGCGCCGAAGATGGAACGGAAGGTCTGCTGCATCGCCAGCGACAGGCCCCAGGTGGCCAGCAGCGTATCGAGCGGGCGCTTGTAGAGGCGGCTGATCAGCAGCAGTTCGGTCAGGTAGCCCACGCCGTAGGCCACCGCGAAGGACAGCACGATGGCCACAAAGAAGTAGATCGGCTGCAAGGCCGGCGCATAGGTGGTGGTGAGATGCGAGAGCAGATAGGTGATGTAGGCGCCGATGGTGAGGAATTCACCGTGGGCCATGTTGATCACGCCCATCTGCCCGAAGATGATGGCCAGGCCCAGCGCCATCAACAACAGGACGCAGAACACCGAGAGGCCATTGAAGCCCTGCATGGCGAAGATGGCGCCGAATTCGGATAGAGAAACCATGTTGACTCCCGATGGGCAAGGATGAATTGACCGAATTGACCGAATTGATCGTTAAGGGGCGGCAGCGCCCGCATGTCACTACAGACGCCGCCGCTTTGCTACGCAGTGAAGAGACGCCTACTGCTTACTGGTAACCCTTGGGGAAGGGATTCGGTTCGATCAGGTCAGACTCATAGACCACCTTGAACTGGCCATCCTTCTGCGCTTCGCCGATGCGGGTCTTGCTCCACAGGTGGTGGTTCTCGTGAACCTTGACGTAGCCTTCCGGCGCGGTCTTGAGTTCGATGCCGGGGGAGGCTGCCACCACCTTGTCGACGTCGAAGCTGCCGGCCTTTTCCACCGCTGCCTTCCACAGCCAGGGGCCGAGGTAGGCGGCCTGGGTGACGTCGCCGATGACCGAATTGGCGCCGAACTTGGCCTTGAACTCGGCCACGAATTTCTTGTTGTTGGCGTTGTCCAGGCTCTGGAAATACTTCATGGAAGCGAAGAAGCCCTCCACGTTCTCGCCGCCGATGCCCAGCATTTCATCTTCGGTGACCGAGATGGTCAGCAGGTTCTGGGTCTTGGCGGTGACGCCGGCCGCCTTCAACTGCTTGTAGAAGGCCACGTTGGAGCCGCCCACCACGTCAGCGAAGATGACATCGGGTTTCTTCAGCTTGATCTTGTTGATCAGCGAGCCGAACTGGGTATTGCCCAGCGGATAGTATTCCTCGCCCACCACCGAGCCCTTGAGCACGTTCTCGATGTGCTTGCGGGCGATCTTGTTGGAGGTGCGCGGCCAGATGTAGTCCGAGCCGACCAGGAAGAAGGTCTTGGCCTTCTTTTCCTTGGCCACCCAGTTCAGGCCCGCCAGCACCTGTTGCGTCGCCTCCTGCCCGGTATAGAAGACGTTCTTGGACTGCTCCAGGCCTTCGTAGAAGGTCGGGTAGTAGAGCAGGCCGTTGTCCTTCTCGAACACCGGCAGAACCGCCTTGCGCGAGGCCGAGGTCCAGCAGCCGAAGACCGCCGCCACGCGGTCGTTCTCCAGCAGCTTCTTGGCCTTTTCGGCGAAGGTCGGCCAGTCGCTGGCGCCGTCTTCCTGGATGATCTTGATCTTGCGACCGAGGATGCCGCCCATGGCATTGATCTGGTCGATGGCCAGGCGCTCGGCCTGGATCGACCCGGTCTCGCTGATGGCCATGGTGCCGGTGGCCGAGTGCAGCTGGCCCACGGTGACCTCGGTATCGGTGATGGCCAGCTTGGTGGTGTTGACCTTGGCGGTCGGATACTGCTGGGCCGAGGCCATGCCCGGCAGGGCGGCTGCGGCAGCACCGGCGGCCAGGCCCATGAGGACCTTGCGGCGCGGTAGCGAGGGCGGATTGGAAGACGAGGAATGCGACATGCGGTACTCCTTTCGGTCGTTGTTGTTGGATGCCGGCCGGGCAAACGTGGCGTCGTGCAGAAAAAAAGCCGGTAAAAAACGAAAAAGTGAACAAACGAGGGAAAGGACCGCCACTGGCGCGGTATTCAGGAAAAAATCCCCTGATACCTATGAATATTCCTTCAAGCCGGCTTTTAGCTGCGCTGGCCCTCCCCTTCGTTCTGGGAGGCAGAATAGGATCGGCGGTGCAGCGCAACAATACGTTGTTTGACGTAAGCTCCCGGCCGCGGTCGGCCGCCCGCCTGCACAGCTTTTGCCCGCCCGCCGCCTGTTGTTGGTGCAGGCAAATGGCGGGGAGCGTGGCGATGCTCTTGCCGGGGTGGCAATACCTCCTGCGGGTCTGCTGTGTTTTGGTGAATTCCCGTGGAATGCGGCAGCGCACATACGTCATTTGACGTATGCCCTCACCGTCCAAATGGTTTGAAAATTGCTTGCGCCTAAACGCGAGCGGTCCGGCAGCCCAGGACCTGACGAGATGACCTGACTTCCCCCGAGCCAACGTGACCCATCCCGCCACACAACGCATCGTCAAGGTCCGCCGCGACTACAACACCTGGGTCGCCAACGAGACCCTGGAAGATTACGCACTGCGCTATACGCCGCTGTCGTTTCGCCGCTGGTCCGAATTCCGCCTGGCCAACACGGCCCTGGGCGCGACCTCCTTTTTGGCGCTGGAAGCCATTAGCGGCGCCATCACCCTCAGCTACGGCTTTACCAATGCCTTCTGGGCCATCGTCTGCGTGGTGGTGCTGTTCTTCCTGACCGGCCTGCCGATCAGCTACTACGCGGCGCGCTACGGGGTGGACATGGACCTGCTCACGCGCGGCGCCGGCTTCGGCTACATCGGCTCGACCATCACCTCGCTGATCTATGCCAGCTTCACCTTCATCTTCTTCGCGCTGGAAGCGGCCATCATGGCCCAGGCCATCGAGATCTATTTCGGCCTGCCGCTGGTGTATGGCTACGTGCTCTGTTCGCTGATCATCATCCCCATGGTGGCCTACGGCATCACCCTGATCAACCGCCTGCAGATGTGGACCCAGCCGCTGTGGCTGGTGCTGCTGGTGCTGCCCTACCTGTGCGTGCTGTACGAGGAACCCGACGCCCTGCGCAACCTGATGAGCTTTGCCGGCCGTGCCGAGGAAGGCAGCTCCTTCAACCTGCTGCTGTTCGGCGCGGCGGCGACGGTGGCCTTTTCGCTGATCGCCCAGATCGGCGAGCAGGTCGACTTCCTGCGCTTCCTGCCGAAAAAGACCGCCGCCAATCGCGGCCGCTGGTGGAGCGCCCTGCTGCTGGCCGGCCCCGGCTGGATTCTGCTGGGCGGCGCCAAGATGCTGGGTGGCGCGCTGCTGGCCTTCCTCGCCATCCAGCACGAGGTGCCGATGGCGCGTGCCGTGGAACCGACCCAGATGTACCTGATCGGTTACCAGTACGTGTTCGGCAATCCGGCCCTGGCGCTGGGGGCGGTGGTGCTGTTCGTGGTGGTGTCGCAGATCAAGATCAATGTCACCAATGCCTATGCCGGTTCGCTGGCCTGGTCCAATTTCTTCGCCCGCCTGACCCACAGCCACCCGGGCCGCGTGGTGTGGCTGGTGTTCAATGTCCTGATCGCGGTGCTGCTGATGGAACTGGGCGTGTTCAATGCGCTGGAACACGTGCTGGCGCTCTACAGCCTGGTGGCGATCTCCTGGATCGGTGCGGTGGTGGCCGACCTGGTGATCAACAAGCCGTTGCGCCTGAGCCCGGCGCATATCGAGTTCAAGCGCGCCCACCTGTACGACGTCAACCCGGTCGGCGTGGGCTCGATGGTGATCGCCACCCTGCTTTCCACGCTGGCCATGTCCGGCGTGCTGGGCAAGACGGTGGCGGCACTGTCCCCCTTCATCGCACTGGGGACGGCCCTGGTGAGCGCACCCTTGATCGCGGTGGCCACCGGCAGCCGCTACTACATCGCCCGCCGCGATACCTTGTCCGAACAGAGCTATCGCCCCTACACGCCCGGCCACAGCCCCTCGGTACTGGACTGCGTCATCTGCGGCAATGCCTTCGAAACCCCGGACATGGCGCACTGCCCGGCCTACCAGGGCGCCATCTGCTCGCTGTGCTGTTCGCTCGATGCGCGTTGCAAGGACCGCTGCAAGACCCCGCGCGCGCGGCTGCCCAACCAGATCCTGCATACCCTGCGCCAGCTGATCCCGGCGCGCTTCGCGCTCAAGCTCAATACCCGCATCGGCCATTACCTGAGCGTCTTCGGTCTGTTGGCCGGTGGCCTGGCCATCGTGCTGTGGATGCTGTACTTCCAGCAGATGGCCGACCTCTCCGGCTTGACGCTTTCCGCGCCCGACTCGCTGCGGGGCGTCTTCATCAAGCTGTTCTGCCTGTTGCTGGTGGTGGTCGGCGTGGGCGCGTGGTGGCTGGTGCTGACCAATGAAAGCCGCGCCGTCGCGCAGGAAGAATCAGAGCGCCAGACCAACCTGCTGCTGCAGGAAATCGAAGCCCACAAGCAGACCGACGCCGAACTGCAGCGCGCCAAGGAAGCCGCCGAATCGGCCAACCTGGCCAAGAGCCGCTTCGTGGCCGGCATGAGCCACGAGCTGCGCACGCCCTTGAACAGCATCCTCGGCTATGCCCAGATCCTGCACGTGGACGCCACCATCCCGCCGGCCCGCAAGGAAGCCATCGCCATCATCCGCCGCAGCGGCGAACACCTGCTGAGCCTGATCGACGGCCTGCTGGACATCGCCAAGATCGAGGCCGGCAAGATGCGCCTGGCCTCCGACGAACTGGCGCTGGAAGCCTTCCTGGAACAGATCGTGGGCATGTTCGCCCCGCAGGCCGAACAGAAGGGCCTGCAGTTCCGCTTCGAAAAAACCGGCCGTCTGCCGCACATCGTGCATGCCGACCAGAAGCGGCTGCGGCAGATCCTCATCAACCTGCTGGGCAATGCCGTCAAGTTCACCGACCGGGGCGGGGTCACCCTGAAGGTGCGCTATGCCCGCGAGATCGCCTGGTTCGAGGTGGTCGATACCGGCATCGGCATCGCCGACGACGACCTGGAGCGCATCTTCCTGCCCTTCGAACGCAGCAACGCGGCCAGCCTGCGCGAAGACATCGGCACCGGGCTCGGCCTGGCCATCAGCCGCATGCTGGTGCACATCATGGGGGGCGAACTGAGCGTACAGAGCAGGGTCGGCAGCGGCAGCAGCTTCCAGCTCAAGCTCTACCTGCCGGAGGTGCATGTGCCGCGCCCCCGCCTGCAGCTGGAAGACCAGATGTCCGGCTACGCCGGCCCCTCGCGCCATATCCTGGTGGTGGACGACCAGGCCTCGCAACGGCGCCTGTTGAAGGACATGCTGGCCCCGCTGGGCTTTGCGGTCAGCGAGGCCGACAGCGGCCTGGCCTGCATGGAAAAACTGGCGCACGAGTTGCCGGACCTGATCCTGCTCGACATCGCCATGCCGCAGATGGATGGCTGGAGCGTGGCCCGCGCCATCCGCGCGCGGGGCCTGACGCAGCTGCCTATCCTGCTGGTCTCGGCCAATGCCTTCGAGAACCTGCACGAACGCAATGGCGCGCCACTGGTCAACGATTTCCTGGTCAAGCCGGTCTCGTACAACGAACTGCTGGGCAAGATCCGGCAACACCTGCAACTGGACTGGGTGGCGCCCGGCACGACCGCCTCGGCGCCCGCTGCCACGCCGCCCGCCACCACCGCCACCACCACCATCACGGCCAAGCCACTGATGCTGGTGCCGGGCCAGGACAGGCTGGCCGCCCTGCTGCAACTGGGCAGCATCGGCTATGCCAAGGAAATCCTGCGCCAGCTGGACGCCATGGACCGCCAGAACCCGGCCTACCTGCCCTTCACCACGGAGCTGCGGCAACTGGTCAGGCAATTCCGACTCAACGAATATGTCACCCGCATCAAGGAGCTGATCCGCCATGATCTCAACGACGTTCGATAGGCAAGTCGTACTGATCGTCGATGACATGCCCGACAATCTGGCCATGTTGTCCGACGCCCTCGACGAAAGCGGCCACATCGTGCTGGTCGCCACCGATGGTCTCTCGGCGCTGCAGCGGCTGGATCACATCACGCCCGACCTGATCCTGCTGGACGCCATGATGCCCGGCATCGACGGCTTCGAGACCTGTCGCCGCATCAAGCAACTGCGGCAGGTGAGCCACGTGCCGGTGGTCTTCATGACCGGCCTGTCGGAGACCGAACATGTGGTGCGCGGCTTCGAGGTCGGCGGCATCGACTACGTGACCAAGCCGATCCGCCCGCAGGAAGTGGTGGCCCGCATCGGCGCCCACATCCGCACCGGGCGCATGATGTCGCAGGCACGCGGGGTCCTGGAACAGGCCGCGCATGCGGTGATCGTCCTGGGCGGCAACGGCCTGCCGACCTGGCAGACCAGCAAGGCCTCGCAATGGCTGGAGAAGTATTTCGGCGCCCCCGCACCGGGCAGCCAGCGGCTGCCGGCGGCACTGCAGGTCTGGCTGAACGAACAACTGGTGCGCCAGCGCCAGGGCGAGAACCTGGACCAGTTGCCCCCGCTTGTGGTGCGCCTGGACCAGGGCGAACTGCACATCACCCTGTGCGGCCCCGGCCAGGGGCATGGCGCCAGCCTGCTGCTGGAAGAAAAGACCGGCGGCCCGGCAGCGCTGGCCCGGCCGGAAGATGGCCCGGTGCTACCCGCCTCGCTGGAAGCCTGCCGGCTCACCCCGCGCGAGAGCGACGTCCTGCTGTGGCTGGGCAAGGGCAAGACCAACCGCGACATCGCCGACATCCTCGGCATGAGCCCGCGCACGGTGAACAAGCACCTGGAACACATCTTCGTGAAACTGGGCGTGGAAACCCGCTCGGCGGCGGCGGTGCTGGCCAGTAGCGTGGCGGCGGGGAGTGGCGGGCAGTTGCTGCAATAGAGGATTCACCCAGTCGGCACCTGGTTTGATCAGGACTGACGCTGATTGGATCATCTTAGCTGTCGCAGGTACAGCACCAGTGTCAACGCTGCGACGACGAGCATACAGGCGGGAATACCGCACTTCATCAGGCGGTCATATTGGCGTTGCACCGAGGCCCGCGCAACGATGAGACCGCAACAGAGCGGGACCAGGCCATAGATCCATAGCGAGATCACCCTGAGCGTATTGCCACAGGACTCACGGCACAGGGTGATAGGCAAGACGGATTCGAGGGCATGCGGGATCAGGTCAATGACCAGGCCTACCCCGGTGCCGAGGAGAAATCCTCGGACATTAGCAAGCATCATGGAATGAAAAAAAACAGAATCAGTTGGGCACTACGCAGGTCGGAATAGAGTGGCAGCCAAGGCCGATGTATCCCCAGATGGAATCGCGCAAAGGTTTCGACCGTGCCAGTGATGCCGTTATAGGTCAGCCGGGAGCCGTTCCATAGATCGATGTGGCCGCCGCTGGGTACTGTTTCACCAGAACGGTACCAATAGGCATGGAACATGATGATGCCGGTTCTGCCCTTGATTTTCGCTTCCCAGTCCTGGCCTGTGATATTTTCCGGCTCCGGCGGTAAGCCGCAGAATGGCTGCAGCTTGAGCCATTCGGCCAATTCCTGCGCTCGGGTCGCGGCGGGCTTTCCGTCCAGCAGTATGCGCCCGAGGGTCTTGCGCCCTGCCATGGGCTTGACGGATTTCTGGGAGAACGACCGCATTTCTATGCCCACCTTATGCAAGGTGGCGCTGATGCGAATCGCACACTGGTTGCCGTATTCCTCGCTTTCCGACCCATCTGGCTTGTACGGATTGCCGCTCACATAGTTGCGCCACAAATCCGCGAAACGTACGGCCGGCACTTCAACACTGCATAGTGAATCCTTGACGGAGTTGGTTCGGATACGTGCTTGCTGAATCCGCTTCTGCGCTCTCACTGGCCCGCTCCTTCCATCATGACCAGGGCATCATCTCCCCAATAGATCACCAGATTGTCGGCACGCAAAGTCGCGATCCTGGGCATCAGTCCATCTGCCCCAAAACGGCCGGAAATGCTTCGTCCGTCTGGGAGAACGGCGTAATACGGCACCCCTTCCACTCCGGAAGCCTGCAACCTGAAGCGTTCGTCAAACCGCTCTGCCACAGGCTGTTGATCGCCGGAAATCGATCGGCCCTGCTCGTCGGGGAGATATCGCTCCGATACGGGCGAAGCACCGACATCGGACACGCCATCCACGTCGTTCAAGGTGGAATAGCATGGGCAGCCATTCGTACTGCGCATGCCGTGAAGAACCCTTGATTGCCCGTTCGTCAGTCTGGCACGCCCATATCCTTCAGCGATGACACACCCCTTCTCACAGGCAATGCGCGCCCCCTGGAAGGCATAGGCACGTCCCCTGCTCTTGACCCGTTGATCGCCTTCCGCGACACGGCCACCGCAGGCCGTCGCGTCGCCCTCCCTTACCCACCCTATGATTCTCATGCGTCACCTCGCGCACATAAGGTGGATCCATTGGTCTTTCGCTGCATGCTATTCCCCTGTGTTTGATTGTGCGATTGGGATCCATGGAACGAGTGCCATGGCCGAGAACCGGGCATTTTGCATGCCGCTTCGGCAACCCGGAAAACACAGGAGAAATAGCTTGAAAACACCGAAACAATCAGATCGATTGCTCGTAAAAGAGGGGCACTTTTCCAGGCGAAATACGAGATGGGATCGGCGGGCGCCTGAAGAAAATTTCACATGAGCGGGCGCTTTGCCCTATCCTTGCACAGGGCACTTACGCCCATCATCACCGAAGCAAGGAGTCATCATGCCCAAGAAAGAGAAACTGGACCCGGAAACCGAAGCCCTGATCCAATGGTGTACCGAAGTCGAGCAATTCCTGGTCAAGGGCGGCGCCACGCTGGACCAGGCGCAGGAGCACATCGAAGAACAGGTGGAGTGGTTCACCGATCTGTTCTACGACGGCCTGACCCCGGAAGAAGCCGCCAAGGAAGCCCTGGCCTGAAGCAGGTCCCGCCAACCTCCCCTACCACCAGCATCCCGGCCCGCAAGGCCGGGATTTTCTTTTCATGGTTCAGTCGCGGCCAAAGCGCGTGGAGAGTGCGCGCAGGGCGTCGTAGAGAGGGCGGGTGGCCTCGGCCAGGCGTTCCAGGCTGGCTTCGCGCAGGGCGTCCAGGTCCAGCGCGGCGGCGTCCTTGAGGCCGGCCCACGCCAGCAAGGCGGCCAGTGCCTGCGGATGGTCGAACATGCCGTGCAGGTAACTGCCCAGCAACTGGCCATCGGCCGATTGTGCGCCCTCGCCCCGCCCTTCGATGACGAAGGCCGGTCGCTCCAGCGCAGCACCGTGTGAAACGCCCATGTGGATTTCGTAGCCGCGCACGCTGGCGTTGCCCTGGCCGGGATTGCCGAAGTTACCGAAGTTATCGAAGTTGCAGTGGCCGCTGACCTGCAGCAGGCGCTTTTCCTGCGTCAGTTCGGTGTGCATGGCGAGCAGGCCCAGGCCGGCGCTGCTGCCGGGGGTACCTTCCACGCCATGCGGGTCGTCGATGCGCTCGCCCATCATCTGGAAACCGCCGCAGATGCCGATGAGCTTGCCGCCATAGCGCAGGTGGCGGGTGATGGCTTCGGTCCAGCCATGCTGGCGCAGCCATTGCAGGTCGCCCCGGGTGTTCTTGCTGCCGGGCAGGATGATGAGGTCGGCCGGGGGAATCGGCTGGCCGGGGCCGATGAAGCGCAGGTCGAGGTCGGGATGGGCGCGCAGCGCGTCGAAGTCGGTGTGGTTGCTGATGCGCGGGAAGACCGGTACCACCACGCGGAACTCCCCCTTGTGCTCCTGCGTGGCGGCGACCGCATCTTCGGCGTCCAGCTGCAGGCCGTGCAGGTAGGGCAGCACCGCCAGGACCGGCTTGCCGGTGCGTTGCTCCAGCCAGTCCAGCCCGCCTTGCAGCAGGCTGATGTCGCCCCGGAAGCGGTTGATGACAAAGCCGACCACGCGCTCGCGCTCGCTCTCGGAGAGGCAATCGAGGGTGCCGGTCAGGTGTGCGAAGACACCGCCACGGTCGATGTCGGCCACGATGATGACCGGGCAATCGACTGCTTCGGCAAAGCCCATGTTGGCGATGTCGCGGGCGCGCAGGTTGATCTCGGCCGGGCTGCCGGCGCCTTCGACGATGACGCAGGCATAGTGCGCGCGCAGGCGGGCATAGGATTGCAGCACGGCCTGCATGGCCTCGGTCTTGTAGCGGTGGTAGTCGCGGGCGTTCATGTCGGCGCGCACCTTGCCGTGCACGATGACCTGGGCGCCGGTGTCGCTGGAGGGCTTGAGCAGGACCGGGTTCATGTCGGTATGCGGGGCGATGCCGGCGGCCTGGGCCTGCAGGGCCTGGGCGCGGCCGATCTCGCCGCCGTCGGCGGTGACGGCGCTGTTCAGGGCCATGTTCTGCGGCTTGAACGGAGCCACGGCGATGCCGTCCTTCTTCAGCAGCCGGCACAGGGCAGCGGCCAGGGTGCTCTTGCCGGCGTCCGAGGTGGTGCCCTGGATCATCAGGGTGTGGAAGGGGAAATCAGCCACGTCGGCTCCATCTATGCAGGGCTTGTTGCAGCCGCTCCCAACCGGCTTCGTCAGGCGGCAGGCCAAGGCGGATGCCACCGGCACCACGGGTGAAGAGGCGCACCCAGATGCCCTCTTGCGCCATGGCCTGGTGAAACGCCACGGCCTGCGGTTCCGGCCACCACTGGAACAGCGCAGTGCCATGGGAGGCGATGCCGTGGGCGGCCAGCAGGGTCTGCAGGCGCTCGCCGGCGGCCAGCAGTTGCTGCAGGGTGGCCTGCTGCCACTGGATGTCGCCGAGTGCGGCGCAGCCGATCTGCTGGGCCGGGCCGCTGATGGTCCAGGGTCCCAGCCAGTCAGCCAGCGCATCCAGCAGCGCCGGCGCGGCGGCGACGAAGCCCAGCCGCAGGCCGGCCAGGCCAAAGAACTTGCCCACCGAGCGCAATACGATCAGGCCGGAGGTGGCCGTGTGGGCCGCAGTGTGGGCGGCCACGCTCTGCCCGGGCAACGTATCGCCGAAGGCTTCGTCCACCACCAGCCAGCCACCGCGTGCGGCCAGGTGCGCGGCCCATTGCAGGAGCTGGGCCGGGGCCACCCTTGCGCCGGTGGGATTGTTTGGATTGCAGAACACCAATACGTCGCAGGCAGCGCCCTGCACTGCCTCGTCCAGCACGGCGTACGGGACTTCGCGCACCGCATGGCCGGCGCGCTGCCAGCAGTGCGCATGTTCGGCGTAGATGGGCGCGGCCACTACCACCTGGGCCGGGCGTCCGTCCTGCCGCAGGCGCAGTTGCGGCAGTGCCTGGATGGCGGCCTGGGTACCGGCCACGGCCAGCATGCGGGGCGCACCGTAGTAGGCGCAGGCGGCCTGTTCCAACGCCGGCGAGGCTTCGGGCAGGCGGTGCCAGGCGTCGGCGGCGATGGCAGGCGCCGGATAGGGACGCGGATTGATGCCGGTGGACAGGTCCAGCCATTGGCTGCGGGGGCGGCCGTAGTGGCGCGCCGCGTCGGTGAGGTTGCCGCCGTGTTCAAGCATGCAGGCCTCCCAGGCAGAGCAGCGCCACGGCGCTGATGACGGCCAGCCATAGGGCCGTGCTCATGGCCACCAGTCGCCAGGCGCGAACGATGTCCGGCCCTTGCGGCATGGGGCCGCGCCCCAGTGGCGGACGCTGTTCCAGTTCGCCGTCATAGATCGCCGGCCCGCCCAGGGCCAGGCCCAGTGCGCCGGCGCCTGCGGCCATCACCGGCCCGGCATTGGGGCTGCTCCAGGCCGGGGCCTGTTCCTTCCAGCAGGCCATGGCCTGGCGCCGCTTGCCGAGCCAGGCGTAGGACAAGGCGGTCAGGCGTGCCGGCAGCCAGTTCAAGGCATCGTCGATGCGTGCTGCGGCCCAGCCGAAGTGCAGGAAGCGCGCCGTGCGGTAGCCCCACATCGCATCCAGGGTATTGGCCAGGCGGAACAGCAAGGCGCCGGGGCCACCGGCCACCAGGAACCAGAACAGCGTGCCGAAGACGGCGTCGTTGCCATTCTCCAGCAGCGATTCGACGCCGGCCTTGGCCAGGTCCTGCTCACTGGATTGACGCGTATCGCGGCTGACGATGTAGGAGGTCAGGCGGCGTGCCTGCGGCAGGTCGCCGATGGCCAGTGCCTGGGCAATGGGCAGGGTATGTTCGCGCAGGCTGCGCAGGCCGATGCAGAAATACAGCAGCGCCGCATGCAGCAAGGCGGCCAGCCACCAGGGTGCGGCCGCCAGCAGCCAGGCGGCCAACAGCACCGGCGGCAGCACCGCCAGGCTCCAGGCCAGCACGCCGCGCAGGCGCAATGCCGGGCGCTGGTTGAGGGTGCGCTCGATGGCCTTGGCCAGGTTGCCGAAACCGACCAGCGGATGCCAGCGACGCGCCTCGCCCAGGGCCAGGTCCAGCGCCACGCCGAGCGCCATCAGCACGGCCAGCCAGGGCCAGGACAGGCCGCTCAGCATGTACTGTCCTTCAGGCTCAGGGGCAGCCCGGCGGCGACCCATTGCACCCGTTCGCAGAGGGCGGCCACGGACTGGTTCAGGCGGCCGGCCTCATCCACGAACCAGCGCGAGATGGCGCCCTGCGGGATGATGCCCATGCCCACTTCATTGGAAACGATGATCACCGGCCCCGCGACCTCCTGCAAGGCGCGCAGGAAATCCACCCGCTGCAGCGTGAATGCCGGTGGCGGGTTGATCGGCCCCAGTTCAGGAAATTCAATGCCGTCGGCAAACAGCAGATTGGCCAGCCACACGGTCAGGCAATCGACCAGCACCACGCGATCGGGGCGGCTGTGGTCGCGCAGGGCCTGGCCCAGGGCCAGCGGTTCTTCCACCGTGCGCCATGGGCCACCCAAGGTCAGGCGGCGTTGCTGGTGGTGGTCGATGCGGGCCTGCATCTCGGCATCGTCACTGCTGGCGCGACGGCTGGCGGTGGCGAGATAGACGATCTCGCCGGCGCCGGCCTGCCAGGCGGCCAGCGCCAGTTTCTCGGCATGTGCGCTCTTGCCGGAGCGGGCGCCGCCGAACACCAGGGTGCGTTGCGGCGGGCGGGAAGCGGGCTTCATGCTTGCGGTTCTCCCTGGGCGGGCCAACGGTCCTGGTAGACCAGATCGGCCAGTGACTGGCGTGTGGCCCATTGCTCCTGTTCCAGCATGGGCCGTTCGTAGAAGGCGGGGACATGGCCCAGGCACAGCACCGCCACCGGCTCGGCGCCGGCCGGCATCTGCAGCAACTGCGCCAGGGCCAGCGGATCGAACAGCGATACCCAGCCCATGCCCAGGCCTTCGGCACGGGCGGCCAGCCACATGTTCTGCAGCGCGCAGGAGAGCGAGGCCAGGTCCATCTGCGGCAGCGTGCGGCGGCCGAAGAGGTGGGCTTCGCGGTGGTCCATCAGGGCGGCGACCAGCACTTCGCCGCACTCCAGGATGCCTTCCACCTTCAGGCGCATGAACTCGTCCTCGCGCTGGCCCAGTGCCTGCGCGGTGGCCACGCGTTCCTGCTCGACCAGTGCGTGGATGGCCTGGCGCAGGTCGCGGTCCGCGATGCGGATGAAGCGCCAGGGCTGCATGAAACCCACGCTGGGCGCTTGGTGCGCGGCCTGCAGCAGGCGTTCCAGCAGGGCCGGTTCGACCGGATCAGGCAGGAAGTGGCGCATGTCGCGCCGCTCGCGGATGACGCGATAGAGGGCGTCGATCTGCTCCTGCGGATAGCGATGGGCCGGCAGGGGCGAGGCTGGCTGGGGCGAGGCCGTCGGATTCATGCGACCGCGCCTCCCAGCAGGGCTGCCACGGTACGCGGGGCGGAACGGAAATAGGCGTGCAGGTAGCTGGCGGTGACCTGTTGCTGGCGATAGACCACCTCGCCCTCGGAAGAGTCGAACAGGCGCTCGCCCCGTGCCATGAATTGCGCGCCCACCACCGCCCGCGAATAGTGGAAGGTGTGGCAGCGCAGATGCTCGCCCACGGCGCCCGGCAGGTTCAACTTCAGGGTCTGGTAACCCAGCCCCTGCAGGCGTGGCTGCACCGTGGCCTGACCGGGCAGCACGCCGCACATCTGGCCGCTGCGGCCGTCCTGGCCGACGATGCCCTCCAGCAGGAACAGCATGCCGCCGCACTCGGCGTAGAGCGGCTTGCCGGCAGCCGCATGCGCGCGCAGGCCGGACTGGGTGACCTGCGCGGCCTGCAGCGTGGCGAGGTAGAGCTCGGGATAGCCACCCGGCAGCCACACCGCATCGCAGGGCGGCAAGGGATCATCGGCCAGCGGCGAGAAGAAGGCCAGGCTGGCACCCATCTGCTGCAGCAATTCCAGGTTGGCGGTGTAGATGAAGGAAAACGCCAGGTCGCGCGCCACGGCGATGGTCTTGCCTTCCAGCAGGCGCGGGAATTCGCGCTCCGGCGGTGGCACGCCGAAGTCCACCGGGTCCGGCAGCGTGGCCAGGGAGGTGCTGGACATGCGCTCGGCCACCGCGTCCAGGCGCGCATCGAGGTCGGCGATCTCGGGTGCGGCCACCAGGCCGAGGTGGCGCTCCGGCAGGGCGAACTGCATGTCGCGCTGCAAGCCGGTCAGCAGCGGTACCGATGGCCGGGCGTTACGCAGGCCCTGGCGCAGCATCTGCGCATGACGTGGGCTGGCCACGCCATTGGCCAGCACGCCGGCAAACTTCAGTTCGGGCCGGTAGGCCAGCAGACCCTGCGCCAGCGCGCCGATGGTCTGGCCCATGCCTCGCGCATTGATCACCGCCACCACCGGGATGCCCAGCAACTGGGCCAGGTCGGCACTGCTGGGTTCGCCATCGTAGAGGCCCATGACACCCTCTACCAGCAGCACGTCGGCCTCGGCCGCAGCCAGCGCCACCTGGCGCCGGCAGTGGTCTTCGCCGCCCAGCCACAGGTCGAGATTGACCACCGGCTGGCCGCTGGCCTGCTCCAGCACCATGGGATCGAGGAAGTCGGGGCCGGTCTTGAAGACCCGCACGCGCTTGCCCTGGCTGCGATAGAGACGCGCCAGCGCGGCCGTGATGGTGGTCTTGCCGTGGCCGGAGGCCGGGGCCGAGATGAACAGTGCCGGGCAGCTGTGATGAAGATCGGACATCAGAATTCCACGCCTTTCTGCGCCTTCACGCCCTGCTCCTTGTAGGGGTGCTTCACGGGGCGCATCTCGCTGACCAGATCGGCTTGGTCGATCAGCGCCTCGGGGGCGTGACGGCCGGTGACGACGATGTGCAGCATCTCGCGGCGGCCGGCGAAGACGCGCAGCACTTCTTCCAGATCGAGGTACTGGTATTTCAGGACGATGTTGAGTTCGTCCAGGATGACCATGTCATAGCTGGGGTCGTTGATCATGCGCAGCGCCTCGGCCCAGCCGCGCGCAGCGGTGCGCATGTCGGCCTCGCGGTCCTGGGTATCCCAGGTATAGCCCGCGCCGACGACGTGGAAGTCGCAATTCGCATGGCTGCCCAGGAAGTCGCGTTCGGCGCTGTAGAGCGCGCCCTTGATGAACTGCACCACGCCCAGTTTCATGCCATGGCCGAGGATGCGCATGCCCATGCCGAAGGCGGCGCTGGACTTGCCCTTGCCGGTGCCGGTGTGGACGATCAGCAGCCCCTTTTCCAGCTGGGCAGCGGCCTTCTTCTTTTCAAAGCCTTCCTTGTGGCGCTGGGTCATGCGCTTGTGGGAGTCGGGATCGGTTTTCACGGTCGGGTTCTTTCCAAAGATTCGTTCAGGTCCAGTCGGCACCGGTGCGCTCGGCAAGGATGCGGGCGACGTTGCTGCGACTGGGATGGTAGCCGATGAAGACCAGTTCGCTATGCTTGCCATCGTGGCTGGCGGCACCGCCCTGCCCGCTGGCGGCGGCCACCACGCGGGCGCGCACCGCCTGCAGCAGCAGCGGGCCGGCGGCGCTGTGCACGAAGCCCTTGGCGCGCAGGATGGGCTCGGCCAGGGCGGCGGCCGCCACGGCCTGGCGCAGGCGCTCCGGGTCCTGCGGCCCCGTGCTGCGCAGCGTGAAGGATTGCCAGCCGGGGTCTTGCTCGTGGAAGTGCTTGTGGGTGGACAGCCCGTGACTGTGCGCACCCAGGCCGGAGTGGGCATGGCCGTTGAAGCGGCGCTGGTCGGCCGCGACCGTGGCACGCTCGCCCGGCATGCCCACCGGCGTGTAGTGGTGATGCACGGTCGCGCCCGCCTGGTGCAGGCGCAGGCCCAGTGCCAGGCGGATATCCAGCCGGGCGCCATAGGCCAGTTCCAGGAAGCGCACATTGGGCGCCAGTGCGCGCACGGTCGCTTCGGCCTGCAGCAAGGGCGCTTCGTCCATGCCGTCGATCTTGTTGAGGACCACCACGTCGGCGCATTCCAGTTGCTGGCGGAACAGGCTGGCGGTGGCATCGCGTACCACGTCGCCACTGGCGAAGGCCTCTTCCAGCAGCAAGGGGGTATCGACCACGGCCAGGGTGGCGTCCAGCACGAAGTGCGGCGCCAGCTCGGGCGACTGCAGCACCTCCATCACGGCGCTGGGCAGGGCCAGGCCGGAGGTTTCGATCAGCACGTGATCGATCTGCGCACGGCGGGCGGCCAGCGCCAGCATGGCTGGCACGAACTGCTCGTCCTCACCATAGGCGATCAGGCCATGGGCAAAGTCCTGGATCTGCACCTGTCCCTGCCCATCGCCCTCGGCGCGCAGCAGGTCGCCGTCGATGGCGACCTCGCCAAATTCATTGATCAGCAAGGCCAGCCGGCGCGACTGGCGACGCTGCACCAGGGCACGCAGCAACGTGGTCTTGCCGGCCCCGAGGAAGCCGGTGACCACGGTCACCGGGATGGGCGGCATGGCAGTAGCCAATGCGGCGCTCATCGTCAGGCTCCCGCCAGTGCCGCCAGGCGGGCGTGGACTTCGGCGAAATCATGGGTGACCTGCGGGTAGTCCAGGCGCGGACGGCGCACCGTCAGCAGGGGGATGCCCTGGGCGCGCGCTGCCGCGACCTTGGCCCGGTAGCCGCCGGCCTCGCCGGAGTCCTTGGTGACCACGCAATCGATACCCCAGTCGCGCCACAGTGCTTCGTTGAAGGCTTGCGAGAACGGCCCCTGCATGGCGCACAGCTGCGCACGCGGCAGGCCCAGTTCCAGGGCGCGACGCAGGAAGTCTGGGTCGGCCGTGACACGGGCGAACCATTGGCGCTCCTGCGCGCCGCTGGCATGCAGGAAGGTTGCCAGATCCTTGGAGCCGGTGGCCAGGAAGATGCGGCGCCCCATGGCAATGGCCCGGGCGGCGGCCTCCTGCATGTCGGTGCAGGCGTGGGGATCATCGGCGGCGATCTCGCCGGGGCGCTCATAGCGCAGGTAGGGAATACCCAGCTCCTGCGCCAGCGACATCAGTTGCTGCGACATCTGCACCGCAAAGGGATGGGTGGCATCCACCAGCACCCGGGCCTGGCTGTCGCGCAGGGCCTGGCGACGCGCCTCCACGCCCTGGCGCCCGGACCAGACGAACACGCCCGGGCAATCGCCACGCGCCAGTTGGCCGCCATAGTCGGTGGCGGTGGAAACCACGACGCTGCGGCCCTGCCCGGCCAGCTCGGCGGCCAGCGCATTGCCGTCGCTGGTGCCGGCGAACACCCACACCGCCTGTGCTGGCAATTGAGCGGCGGCTTGGGCCTGCGATTCTTCGCTCCAGTCGTTGTAGCCACGCGGGGTGAAAATCCAGTCGCGCTTGCGCTGGGTGAAGCGGTTGCCGATGACGATCGAGGTCAGCATGTCGAACTGCAGGCCCGGCAATTCATCCAGGCGATGGATGGCGACCTGCTGGCCCGGGCGGTAGGCATTGCGCACCACGCCGCACAGGGTATGCGGGGCCTTGTGCTGCAGCATCAGCTGCAGGATGCGATAGACGCCCTCCTGCCGGCCGGCGCTCTGCACGTTGTAGAGCACGCAGGCCAGGTCGGCCTGGGCGATGTGGCTGGCGCGCTGTTCGATCCATGACCACGGGCATAGCAGGTTGGACAGCGACAGCGTGGCGAAGTCGTGCGACAACGGCGAGCCCAGGAGCGATGCGCAGGCATTGGCCGAGGTCACGCCGGGGATGACATTGACTTCAAAGGTATCGTCCTCGCGCATGTCGTCGAAAGCCAGCGCGGCCATGGCGTAGATGCCGATGTCGCCGCTGGAGATGAGCGCCACCCGGCGCCCGGCGCGCGCCTGTTCGATGGCAAGCAGGGCGCGCTCGCGCTCCTGCGTCAGCGGCGGGGTGTGGATTTCCTTGCCCTCGATGTGCGCGGCGATCCAGCGCAGGTACAACTCGTAGGCGACGATGACCTCGCTCTCGCGCAAGGCCTCGATGGCACGCGGGATGATCATCTCTTCGAAACCGGGGCCGACCGAGACCAGGTTCAATACGCCTTTTTTCTTGACTGCTTCCATCCTGTTTTCCTGCAAATGATTTACGGATTTTGTACGAAACTGCGCCAGCCCTGGCCATCATCCACGATGGCCACCGTCACCCCATCCAGCGCCGTCTTGCCCAGCAACAGGCGGCCACGCGGGCTGGCGATGAGCGCCGCCGGTTCGCACACGCCGTCCACGCCGATGTTCTGCCGCACCCACTCCGAGGGCTTGCTCACCCAGGCGCGCCGGGCGATCTGCTCGCGGGCGATCACCCGCAGCGGCAAGCCATGGGTGGCGCAGAAGGCCAGCAGGCCGGGTTCCTCGGCCTTGAGGTCGATGGTGGCGACTTCGCGCACCTGGGCCAGTGTGGCGCCGGGGCATTGCTGCAGCGCCTGCGCGACGGCCGCACCGATCTGTTCGACCGAAGCCAGCTTGCGGCAGCCTATGCCCAGCACCAGCGGCTTGACGGCTTCGGTGGCGGTGGTCACGACCGGCTGCGCGCCCGTCACCTGCGCCACCCGATAGGCCAGGCTGTTGGCCCCACCCTCGTGGCCAGCCAGCAGCGCGATGGCGAAGCGGGCCGCTTCATCCACCACCACCACGGCCGGGTCGCTGTGCTTGTCCTGCGGCAGGCCGTCGAGGAAACGCACGGCGATGCCGGTGGCGCCGATCATGATCCACTGGCGATGGCGGCGATAGGCCAGCGCGAACTGCTGGCGCTGCGACTGCGATGTGCCTGCCTCGCTATTGAGCCAGGGCTGGTACAACTGGCAGGACTGGCGCAGCTGACCCGACGGGCCGCCCAGCCTGTCCTGCAGGTACATGGCCAGCGGCGCGGCTTCGACGCGCACTGGCCACAGGCCGAGTTCAGGCAGGGCGACCGGCGGGTTCATGCGGCGTCCTTGTTCTTCTTCACCACGCGGAACAGATGCGTGAAGTCCTTGGAATAGAGGCTGGACTCGGCCACCTGTGCCTTGTCCAGCGCCGCGCCCACCAGCATCATGGTGGTCAGGTTCCATTCGCCGCGCTTGTTCTCTTCCAGCACGCGATCCAGTTGTCCCTGGTAGACACGCTGCTCGGGCCAGGTGGCGCGATAGACCAGGGTCACCGGGGTCTCGGGCGGATAGTGCAGCAGCAGGTCGGTGACGATCTTCTTCAGGTGCGGGCCGGAGAGGAAGATGCACATCGTGGCGCGGTGCGCGGCCAGGGAGGCGATCGATTCGGATTCCGGCACGGCCGAGGCGCGGCCGGAGACGCGGGTCAGGATCACGCTCTGCGATACCTCGGGCTTGGTCAGCTCGGCCGAGACCGCAGCGGCGGCTGCCGTGAAGGAGGACACGCCCGGCACCACCTCGTAGGCGATGCCCAGCGCGTCGAGGCGGCGCATCTGTTCGGCGGTGGCGCCATAGATGGCGGGGTCGCCGGAATGCAGGCGCACGACGTCGATGCCCTGCTCCCGGGCGCGTTCATAGCAAGCCTGTTGCTGTTCCAGGTCGAGCGCGGCGGTGTCGATGATCTCGGCATCGGCGCGACAATGTTCCAGCAAGGCGGTGGGCACCAGCGAGCCGGCATACAGCACCATCTGCACCTGGCCCAGCAGGCGCGCACCGCGCAGGGTGATGAGGTCGGCCGCACCGGGGCCGGCGCCGACGAAATAGACTTTCATGCACTTCCTTTCAATGATGCGGGCGGGCGATGGCGCTGCGCCTGCGCGGTCTTGCGGATCAGCAGCACGGCTAGGTAGCCGCTGGCCTCGGCCGCATCGAGCGTACTCAGGTCGCTGGCCAGCACTTCCCCTTCCAGGCCGATGCGGCGGGCAAAGCCGCAGTGTCGGGCGATGTCCATTTCACGCAGCAGGTCCAGCACCCACGGCAGGCGCGCGCCGACCTTCATCAGCACGACGATGTCGTGGCTCTCGATCTCGGCGCGCAGCGTGGCGGCATCTTCCGGGCAGGGCAGGATCAGGGTGCGCTCCTTGCCCACACCCAACGGCCATTCCAGCGCCGCCGCAGCGGCCGCGTAGCTGGTGATGCCGGGCAAGGTGACGCAGTCACATTGCGGATAGAGGTCGCGCACGGCCGCCAGCACATAGCCATAGGTCGAGTAGGTCAGCGCGTCGCCGATGGTGAGGTACACCAGTCGCTGACCGGCGCGCAGTTGCGCCGCCAGTTGCTGGCCCAGCTGGGCGTAGTGTTCTTGCAGGACCTGGCGGTCGGGGTCCATGTTGAACTCGATCTCGCGCAGGCGGCTGCGGTCGAACTCCACGCCTTCCAGGCATTGCAGGGCGACCGACAGGTCGGCGCCACGCGCCCGGGGAATGTAGATCAGGTCGGCGCTGCGCAATGCGGCCAGCGCCGCCAGCGGCAGGTAGCCGGCCGGGCCGGGGCCGACGCCGATGCCGGTCAGGCGACCGGTCTTGGGATCCGTCATGCCAGCGCTCCCAGGTGACGACCGTCGAGGTCGAACAGGCGCACTTCGATGCGCGAGACCGCCGGTACGCGGGCCTGCGCCAGCGCGGCGATGCGGCTTTCGATCCCGCTCCAGAGGCGGCGCGAGAGCGCGGCATCCTGCTGGCGGACCAGCTCTATGATTGCTTCCACCGTATTGGCTTCCTTCATCTGCTGCAACAGCGCGGGGGAGAACAGCTCGCCCTCGCCTGCTGCATTCATGTCTTGCGCCACGCGGGCCACGCCCTGCATGGCCATGTTGCTCTTGCTGGAATGGGTGTCCCACACGCCATCCAGCACCTTGGCCAGCTTGCCGGGATGGCCGGCCAGCCACAGCAGCGGCAGCCTGCGACCCTCTTCGCTCAGGGCCTGCTGCGTGAAGTCGAGCGCATCGCCAAGGAAATTGGCGATCTGCACGCTACGCTTGTCCGGCAGGCCCAGGGTCTGCGCCACGAAGACGCGACCGATCTTGCCCGGCAGGTAGGCCACGGCATCCCCCTCATCGTCACCAGGCGTGCAGGCTGCCAGCGCCACGCGGATATAGACCTCGATGGAGGCGATCCAGGAGGCCATCGACATCGGTTCGACGATGCCGGAGGTGCCCAGGATGGAGATGCCACCCACGATGCCCAGCTTGGGGTTGAAGGTCTTGGGCGCGATGGCCCGGCCCTCGCGGCAACCGATGTGCAGGTCGAAGCCGGGCATGTCGGCCGGGTCGGGCTGCAGTTCTTCCCATACCTCGGCGACGGCAGCACGCATCATGGCACGCGGCACCGGGTTGATAGCAGGCTCGCCGACGGCCACGCGCAGACCAGGCATGGTGGCCGTGCCTACGCCTTCGCCGGCGAAGAAGCGGACCTCGCCTAGCGCATTGCGCCGCACCTGGGCGACGATGGTGGCGCCATGGGTGTTGTCGGGATCGTCGCCGCCGTCCTTGAGGACTTCGGCTTCGGCCATGCCCTCTTCCACCATGCGCACCGCCTTGATCGGCACACACAGGTAATGCCGGCCATCGGGCAGGCTGACGTCGGTCTGTTGCAGCGTCACGCCGCCCAGCAGGCGATAGAGCGCGGCGCGCACCGCCGCCGTGGCGCAACTGCCGGTGCTGCGACCACGTCGCAGACCATTGGGGGCGAGCACGGCCAGGTCATATTCGGCGCGTTGCAGTTCGCCCGGGTGGTCCATCACTGCACGCCTTCGGCTTGCGCTTCCTGCTGCACCAGCCAGGCGATGGCGTCGATCATCAGGGCATTGACCACGCTGGCAGCCCAGGGCGAGCCGCCCCGGGTGCCGCTGTTGGTGATGCGCGGCACCTGCAGGCAGCGGCGCAGCTCGTCCTTGCTCTCGCGGGTGCCGACAAAGCCGACCGGCAGGCCGATCACCAGTTGCGGGCGCCAGCCGTGTTCGCGGATCAGGCGCACGGCTTCGGTGATGGCGGTGGGCGCGTCGCCGATGGCCAGCACGATATCGTTGCCGAACTTCTGCCAGGCGCGCCGGATGCCGGCCGCCGAGCGGGTCATGCCCAGGTTCTGGGCCATCAGGTGCGACTCCGGATCATGAACGCCGCACCAGGTCTCCACGCCCAGCTGTTCCAGCACGGCGCGCTTCAAGCCGGTCTGCACCATGGTCACATCGGTGACCACGCGCTTGCAGCGCAGCAGGGCCTTCACGCCGGCCTGGGCAGCACCGGCGGAGAAATAGATTTCATCGGCCACGGCGAAGTCACCGCTGGTATGCACCAGGCGCTGCAGCACGGTCAGGTGCTCCGGCGGGAAGCCGCTCCAGTCGCGCCCGGCCTGGATGATCTCCATGCTCTCGGCCTCGATGGGATGCGGCACGTAGGGCGCGGTGCGCGCCGGTATCGCCGCCGACTGGGCGCGGGCAGTCAGATCACGCACCTGCAGATGATGGGCGCGCTGCGGCTCGCCGACCTGCTGCTCGAAGCCGACGATCTGCACGCGGTACTTGCACAGGGTGCAGTTCATCGCGGCGCGGCCTTCGACGGCCTCGCGGGCGCGCTCCAGCATGACATCGGCAACATGGGCGTGCACGCCCAGGTAGGCGGCCTTGAGCACTTCCACGCCGGGCTCGCGCGCGGCCTGTTCGTCGGCGGCGGCATAGATGCGCTTGACCAGCACGCCATCGAAGAGGAAGAACGGCAGTACCACCAGGCGCTGCCAGCCCTGGCCGGCGGCCAGCGACAGGCCTTCGCGCACCAGCGGCGTGGCCGTACCCGAGAAGCAGACCTTGACGCCGCCGAAGCCCATGCCTTCCTGCACCATGCGGGCCAGCTTGGCGATCTCGCCATTGGCATCAGGGTCCGTGGTGCCACGGCCGACCAGCACCAGGCAGCTGTCCTGGCGGTGGATGATTTCCTCGGAGGTGGCCTCGGCCTCCACCACCCGTTGCTGCACCAGTTGCAGCAGCAACGGATGCAGGTCCATCGGCGCGCCGAAGTGGAAATCGACCTGCGGGTAATCCCGCGCCAGGGCCAGCAGTTCGGCCGGCATGTCGTTCTTGGCATGGCGCGCGCCCAGCAGCACGCCGGGCACCACGGCCACCTCGGTGGCCCCCTCGGCCACGCAGGCGGCAGCCGCCTCGGCAATGGTGGGGGCGGCGAATTCCAGGTAGCCATGGCGCACGATGTGCCCCTGGGCGCGCTGGCGCACCAGTTCTACCAGCGCCTCGAATTCGCGCAGGGAATCGGGATCGCGGCTGCCGTGACCGGCGATGACGACCGCCGACCTGGTCCGCTGCGGGGTGAGCTCCCTCATGCCTCTCCTCCTGCCGCTGCTCCTGCCACCGCAGTTGCCGGCGGCGGTTCGATCTGGCTGGCCATGGGGGCGAGGGTGCGGATGAGCATGATGCTCATGTCGCTGAATTCGACATCGGCGCAATCGGCCAGCTTGCCGTGCCATTCGGCGTCGCCCCGGGTCAGGTTTTCCCAGACCTCGGTGGGGTGATCGGGACTGACGCCCTGCTGCAGCAGATAGCTGGCAATGTGGCGCGGCATGAAGGAACGCGCCGCATCCCAGGGGCAAGGGATGACGATGGCATTGCGACCGTCATTGAGGACATGCACCAGATGGCGCTTGAAGGGCTCCAGGTCGCCACGGCGGTGGAAGGTGATGAAGGTGGTCTCGTCGAAGCAGACGCGGGCGCGGGAGGCCAGGATCTGGGCCGAGGAAATGCCGGGCAGGGTTTCCACCCGATGGCCGCAGGCACGCTCCACGCGTTCCAGGTACTGGAAGCCGCTGAAGTGGATGTCGCCCATGAAGACCACCACGCAGCGCTTGCCGGCGTGGTGCAATGCCGCCACTTCGTCGAGCTTGGCGACCTGGTCGCGGTAGCCCATGAGCACCACCTGGGCGCTGGCGGGGATCAGTTCCTTGACTACGTCGACCACGGCGTTGAAGCCGGCCACCACGTCGGCGTTGCGGATCAGTTCGGCGCCGCGCAGGGTGAGATAGGAGTGGTCGCCGGGGCCGGCGCCGATACAGATGATCATGGTCTTTCCTTTCAGCGCTTGCCCAGTTGGGCGCGCACGGTCAACGCCAGGGCGTCGCCGGTCAATTGTTCCAGGGTCAGGCAGGGCGCACCCAGCGCCTCGGCCAGTTGGGCCGCACGGCCCAGGCGCAGGTAGCCCGATTCGGTATCGAGCACCAGCGCCGGTATGCCTTGCGCGGCCAGGTTGGCGGCCGCTTCCAGGGTCTGCGTCCAGGCGTCGCCCTGGCTGCCGGGCAGGCTCACATTCGCCTTGCCGTCGGACAGGATCACCAGCAGCGGCGGCAGCTCATCGCTGGCCTGGCTGGTCTGCTGCAGCAGTTGCGTCGCCAGTTGCAGCGCGTGCGGCAGTGGCGTGCGTCCACCGGTGGGCAGTTCGCGCAGGCCCTGCTCGGCCAGGTCGGCACTGCGGGTGGGGGCCAGCAGCAGTTGCGCCTGTTCGCCACGAAAGCCGATCACGGCCAGTTGGTCGCGACGCTGGTAGGCGTCGGTCAGCAGCGCCAGCACGGCGCCCTTGACCGCTTCCATGCGCCGCTGCGCGGCCATGGAGCCGGAGGCATCGACCACGAAGACGATCAGGTTGGCGCCCCGGCCGCTGCGCACCTGGCGATGCAGGTCCTCACGGGTGACCTGCAGGCACTCGCCGCCCTCGCCCGCGAGGGCGCCCCGCACGGCGGCGCTGCGCAGTGTAGCACCGACGGCCAGGCGGTCCGGATTGGCGTCCGGCACGGCGCGCAGGGCGCTGCCCCGGCTGGCGTCGGCCACCGCACTGCGGCGGCCGCTGGCCGTGGAGGCCGGAAAGCTCGTGGTGGGCGTGACCACGCTGATCTTGCGGGCCGGACCAGCGGCGCCGATGGCGAAGGTCTGCTGGGCACCCTCGCCTTCTGCATTCTGTTGTTCTTGCTGCTCTTGCTGCTCCTTTTGATCCTGCGGTTCTTGCCCTTCCTGTTCATCCGGAGCGGTATCGGGTGGTGCGCCTGCGCTGCCCTGCCCCTGGCTTTCCCCCTGCGCCTGTCGCGCCTGATCGACAAGATCGTCGAGCTTGTCCTGGTCCATGCCGCTCTGTTCGAAAGGCTTGCGACGACGGCGGTGTGGCAGCACCAGGAGCGCGGCGGCGCGCACGTCGTCGGGCGTCACGCGCGCGCGGGCCTGCAAGGCGGCGATGGCGCGGGCGGTCTTGTGCATGACGATGTCGGCACGCAGGCTGGCCACCTCGAACTCGCAGCAGAGATGGCTGATCAGTTCCAGCATGGCGTCGTCCAGCGCCACGCCGGGCAGCAGGCGCTGGGCCTGGGCCACCTGGGCGCGCAGGGCATCCTGCTGGGCCTGCCACTGGCTGGTGAAGGCCTGCGGGTCGGCCTCGTAGGCGATGCGTCGGCGCACCACCTCGGCGCGTACTGACTTGTCGGTGGGCGCCGTCACTTCCACCATCAGGCCGAAGCGGTCCAGCAGTTGCGGGCGCAGGTCGCCCTCTTCCAGGTTCATGGTGCCGATCAGGGTGAAGCGGGCCGGATGGCTGACCGACAGCCCTTCTCTCTGTACCGCATTGACGCCCATGGCAGCCACGTCCAGCAGGACATCGACCAGGTGATCGGCCAGCAGGTTGACTTCATCGATGTAGAGGATGCCGCGATGGGCCGCTGCCAGCAGCCCCGGCTGGAAGGCGCGCTGGCCGCCCTGCAGGGCTAGCTGCAGGTCCAGCGAACCCAGTACGCGGTCTTCGGTGGCGCCCAGCGGCAAAGTGACGAAGGGGACCTCGGCCAACCTGGCGGTGGGTGGCTCCTGCGCGCTGCAGACCGCACAGACCGCAGCGGGCTGGCCGGGCGCGCAGTTGAAGGCGCAACCGGGCTTGCGCAGGATGGCCGGCAGCACCTGGGTCAGGCCGCGTGCGGCGGTGCTCTTGGCGGTTCCCTTGTCGCCGCGCACCAGTACGCCGCCGATGCCGGGATCGACGGCGCACAGCAGCAGTGCTTCTTTCAGCAGGGGCTGGCCGACGATGGCTGAAAAGGGATAGCCGGGATGGTGATGGGGGTGGGCCGCGCTCATTGCATGTCCTTGGTGTGTTCACTGCCGCGCACGGTTTCGCCACGGGCTTCGAGCAGGGTTTCGCTGTGCAGGTAGAGGGCGCGCAGTTGTTCCAGCGTCTGTGCATCCGGCTCTTGCCACATGCCGCGGCTGGCGGCTTCCAGAAGGCGCTCGGCGATGGCGTTCTGGGCCCAGGGGTTGGCCTGTTCCAGAAATTCACGCATGGCCGGGTCGAAGCCATAGGTCTCGGCCAGTTGCTGGTACATCCAGTCGTCCAGCACCTGGGCGGTGGCGTCGTAGCCGAACAGGTAATCGACGGTGGCCGTCAGTTCCAGGCCACCCTTGTAGCCATGGCGACGGATGCTGGCCAGCCACTTGGGATTGACCACCCGGGCGCGGAAGACGCGCAGGGTCTCTTCCTTCAGGTCACGCACGGCGGCGCGTTGCGGGTCATGGCTGTCGCCGAAGTAATGGCGCGGCTGCTGGCCCGACAGGGCGCGGATGGTGGCGATCATGCCGCCGTGGTACTGCAGGTAGTCATCGCTGTCGAAGATGTCGTGCTCGCGATTGTCCTGGTTGTGCAGGGCCACCTGCACCCCGGCCAGGCGCTGGCGGAAGGCCTCGCGCTGGTCGGCGCCCTGCACCTTGCGGCCGTAGGCAAAGCCGCCCCAGTTGATGTAGGCCTCGGCGAAATCGGCCTGGTCCTGCCAGTTCTTTTCCTGGATCAGGGGCAGGATGCCGGCACCGTAGCTGCCGGGCTTGGCGCCGAAGACGCGGTAGGCCGCCTGGGTGGCGGCCTCGGCCTGGCCCAGCCCGGTTTGCAGGCCCTGCTGCAGGTCGCGCAGGAAGTGCTTGCGCACGAAGTTCATGTGCTCCGGCTCGTCGGCGGCGATGGCCAATTGCACGGCGTCGTCGATGAGTTCGATCAACTGCGGGAAGGCGTCGCGGAAGAAGCCACTGATACGGGTGGTGACGTCGATGCGCGGGCGCTGCAATTCTTCCAGTGGCACCAGTTCGACCCCGGCTACTTGCCGGTTGCCGGCGCGCCAGAGCGGGCGTGCGCCCATCAGCGACAGAATCTGGGCGACGTCGTCGCCGTGGGTGCGCATGGCGCTGGTACCCCAGATGCTGATGGCCACGCTCTCGGGGTAATCGCCGCTTTCGCGGTGGTGGCGCGCCAGCACTTCACGCGCCAGTTGCTGACCCACGCGCCAGGCCGATTGCGAGGGCACGCTGCGCGGATCGACCGAATAGAAATTGCGGCCGGTAGGCAGGATGTGCGCCATGCCGCGCGTGGGCGAACCGCTGGGGCCGGCCGGGATGTAGCCACCACGCAGGCCGCTGAGCAGGTTGCCGATTTCTTCGCTGGTCTGGTGCAGGCGCGGCACCAGTTGCTCGCAGGCGAAGGCCAGCACACGGCCCAGCCCGCTGGCCTGGTCCAGCGTCGTGTGCGCGGCGGGGGGCGTGGCCCGCTTCACCGGCGTGGCCGACGGACGTGCCAGCGCGCGCATGCCAACCAGCACGCTGCCGGCGCTCTTGCCCAGGGCGGGTTGCAGGCGCGGTCGCTGCTCGGGGCTGGCTTGCTCCAGTGCAGCGAAGACGGTCTTGAGCACGCTATCGATGGACTGCACAGTGAAGTTCTGCTGCTGCAGGGCCTGCATCAGCGCAAGGCACAGGGCGTCGATGACCTCCAGCGCATCGGCGCGGGTGACGATGGCGCGACCGGCGCAACGGGCCAGGGCATCGTCGATATTGAGGCGGCGGCCCTTGTGTTCCAGCAGCATGTCCAGCGACAGGCCGAACAGCCGCGCCACCTCTTCCTGCAGGCCCGGCAGGTCCTGGTTGGGCAGGCGGACCAGGGCCACCAGCATGTCGGGCATCTGTGC
Organism: Herbaspirillum sp.; assembly: GCF_035644555.1. Classification (GTDB taxonomy): domain Bacteria; phylum Pseudomonadota; class Gammaproteobacteria; order Burkholderiales; family Burkholderiaceae_D; genus Herbaspirillum. The sequence continues at coordinate 69,556 of NZ_DASQOH010000053.1, read as the reverse complement.
CTGATCGGGCATGCGGCCGAGGATGTGCAGGCCGTCGCGGATCTGCGCCGCGCCCAGTTCGCAGAGGTAGCCGTCCAGATCCTCGATCAGGTGGGCCACGCCGGCGCCGTCCAGTTCGGTCAGGGCGTGCGGGAGTTCGCCGTCTTCGTGCGGGTGGTCGTGATCGTGGTGGTCATGATCATGGTGAGCGTGATCGCCAGGATGGTGATGGTGGTGTGCATGTCCATGGCCGTGATCGTGGTCATGATCATGGTCATGATCATGGTCATGGTCATGGTCATGATGCAGCAGCTTGTACTGCAGGTCGGTATCCAGATTGGTCTGCCGCACCAGTTCCCAGATCTGCTGCTGCAGCAGCGGCAGCTTGGCGGGGTCCAGCACCTCGACCTGATAATACTCGTCCACCAGTTGCGTCAGCTCGGCCAGCGCGCCATAGCTGTCGGCGGTGGTCATCGGCGGCGTCAGGTGGTCCACCACCACGGCGTGGGCGCGGCGCTTGGCCTGCGAACCCTCGCCGGGGTCGTTGATGATGAAGGGATAGAACAGCGGCAGGTCGCCCAGCAGCGCATCGGGGAAGCACGCCTCGGACAGGCCCACGCCCTTGCCGGGCAGCCATTCCAGCGTGCCGTGCTTGCCGACGTGGACGATGGCGTCGGCGCCCCACTCTTCGTCCAGCCAGCGGTACAGGGCGTAGTAGTGGTGAGTGGGCGGCAGGTCGGGCTGGTGGTAGATGGCGTCCGGGTCCATGCCATAGCCACGGGGCGGCTGCAGGGCGACGAAGGCATGGCCCAGGTCGAGGCCGGCGATGGCCAGGTGCTGCTCATGCACATAGGCCTGGCCGGGCGCGGCGCCCCACTGGCGCTCCATCCTGGCTTGCAGGGCCGAGGGCAAGGCGGCGAACCATTGCGCGTAACGGGCAGCGGGAATGCGGGCGGCGGCGCGGCGCAACTGGTCTTCGGTGAGCAGGGTGTCGTCGTAGGAACAGCGGTCCACCAGTTCATGGATCAGCGCGGTACCGCTGGCCGGCAGGTCGGCGATGGCGTAGCCGTCGGCCTGCAGGGCGCGCAGCACGGCCATCAAGGACTCCGGGGCGTCCAGCCCGACGGCATTGCCGATCTGCGCGGCCTTGCTGCTGGAATTGGTGAAGATGAAGGCGATGCGCTTGTGCGAATTGGGCGTGGTGCGCAGGCGCACCAGCCGCTGCGCCAGGCCGGCGATGCGATGCACGCGGTCCGGCAGCGCCCGGTATTGCACGGCGCCATTGTCGGTGACTTCCTTGAAGGACAGCGGCACGCTGATGATGCGGCCGTCGAACTCGGGCAGCACCACGTTCATGGCGGCGTCCAGCGGGTTCATGCCACGCGTGGAGTTCTGCCACTGGTCTTGCGTCATGCCGCTGGTGATGGCTTGCAGCACCGGCAGGTCCAGTTGCTCCAGTACCGAGACCGACCAGCCGGCCGGCGTGACGCCACCGGCCGTGATCTCGCCCATGGCGAAAGAGGTGGTGTTGATGATCAGGTCCACCTGGCCGGCGCCGAAGTATTGCAGCGCGGGCGGCAAGGCGCCGCCGCTGGCGGCCGACACCCGCAGCGAGGAGGTGAACACCGGCAGCACGTCCAGGCTGCGTGCTTCCAGCGCGGCCACCAGCGCGTCGATGAAACCGGTATTGCCCGAGAGCCAGTGCGCCCGGTAGAAGATGATGCCCACGGCCGGCTTGTCGGCGGGTGCGCGGGCGCGCAGGGCCAGCCAGTCGGCGATGCCGGCATCCTGCTCCAGGTCGGGATGGTAGAGGCCGTGTTCGGGCAGTGCCTGCGCCGGTGCATAGCCATAGCCGCTCAGCAGCAGGCGGTCGGACAGGCAGCGCAGCATCTGCGCCAGGTTGACGCTGCCGCCGCCGTTGAAATAGGCCAGCGCCTGCTGCTGCGCATCGACCGGCGCGGTGGAGGCGGCGGCCAGTTCGGCATCGGGCTCGCCGGTGCCGGACAGCAGGATCAGTTGCCGGCCCTCGGTACGCGCCACGCGCAGCAGCTCGGGCAGGCCATTGACGGCGCCCAGGCGGCCAAGGATACGCAGCACGATCACCTGCGCTGCCGACAGCTCTTCGCGCAGCATGTCAGCCAGGGTGCGGCGCGGCTGCCCGTGTTCATCGGTGTCAGCGTGCAGGCCTTGCAGGTCGTAGCCGGCCACCGGGGGAAAGTCCGCCGGCAACTGGCTGCGGGCGGCGGCCAGCATGGCCAGGTCGGTCGGGGCGTGGGTGAGCAGGACGATCTGCGGGCGGGCGGCTGAGGTCGCTGAAGTGACTGATTCAGACATCGCTGCGCTCCGGTTCGGGATGGACGTCGCCGCTGCCCAGGCGATGGAAGACCAGGTCGCTGACTTCGCGTCCGCCTTCGAGGTGTTCCACCACCACGCGCTCGATGGCGCTGGCGTCTTCACAGCGATACCAGACGCCTTCGGGATAGACCACCACCACCGGTGCCTGGGCCTTGCAGGCCACCATGCAATGGGTGCGGGTGCGCTTGACGCGCAAGTCGGGACGGGCGTCGATCTGCTCGCCCAGGACGCCGAACATGGCTTCGGCCAGGACACCGTTCTCGGTGCAGCGCGGGCCAACGCACATGAGCACGTGGCGGTGATGAGTTCTCATTGCTTCACTTTCAGAGGCGCCGCGACGCGATGGGCGTTGGCCGGACAGCCAACGCCAGGCGGTTCAGCCGAACCGGCGGTAGAAGAAACCGGTCAGGCCGCCCAGGGCCAGCCAGAACACGGCATTGGCCATGGCGGTGGCGCGGATGAAGGCTTGCGCCAGCTCTTCCGGTGCGGCACTGCCATGCAGTTCGGGTTGCGGCGCGCCGACCAGGTGCGGCACCACCAGCAGCAGTACCGCCAGGACCTTCCACCACCAGCCACGGCCGAACACGAACAGCCCCAGGCTGGCAGCGGTCATGACCGCCGTCATCACCCACCACAACTGGCGTGCGTGGAGGGGCGCGGCCAGGGTGCCCGGCACTTCCGGCGGCAGGCCCAGCGAGGGCGCAACGAAGAACACGCCATAGCCGGCCAGGCCCCACAGCAGGCCGCTGCGCCAGCCGACGCGGCGACCGCTGATGGCAAAGGCGGCCACCAGCATCAGGGCGAAGCCGACTGCCATGCTGACGTTGGCCAGCACGGTATAGCCGGTGCGTTCGGCGCCGTCAGCCGGCTCCCAGGCGTTGGGGTCGTGCTCATGTGCATCGCCGTGACTATGGGCCGGGGCAGCGTCATGATCATGGTCATGGGTACTGGCGGCGGCCGGAGCGGCCTCTTCGGCCGCTTTTTCATACTGCTCGGCCTGGAGGATGATCTTTTCCACCTGGAATTGCTGCACACCCGACAGCAGCACGCCCGACAAGGCGCCTGCCACCACCACGGCCGACGCCATGCGCCGGAAGACGGTCCAGTTCATTGCACGCTCCTCAATGGCAGGGGAAGCCGGCCGAATGGCGCCCGTCGTGGGCGGCATTGTGCAGCTCGACCTTGGAGGCGAAGCCGGCACCGTAGATCAGGGCCACGCCCAGCACAAAGGCCAGCAGCGACGGAGCGATGCGATCGCGCCAGACATGGCTGCCGGCGTGGGAGGATGAAGTGGTGCTGCTGGCATTGAGACCGGAGGTGGTGGACATGCGCGTTCCTTGACGGGATGGATGGAACGGAGAAAGCCACACGTGAAGCGCCCATGCACGATCCGGTCGTCCACGGACGACGCTGGCCAGGGCCTGCTCGGAAACATGATGGAAGCTGTCCGCATGATCGCCCTCCGCGAATCATTGAAGAATTTGCCACTGGCCGGTCTCCGGGCTGGCGGGATGAAGTCTCAAGGTCTGAGGCTTCGCGGACAGGCGCCTTCCCATGCTGGAGCACAGTGGCGTAGTGCGTGTCCTTCCTCGCTTACCGTTGCGGGGGCAGCGCCGGCATTGGCCGCACGTGGTCGCGTGGGCCGCACCGGCTTCCCGTTTGAATCCCTGGCGCGGCTGCGCGCGGGATACCAGAAGCAATGCTAGGGGCGAAGTATAAGGGCGCGGGGGCCGGTTGGGCAACACGGTGCGCTCGCAGCACGGCGGTTGCGGCGCTCAGGGCAAGGCCGCCAGCTTGTAGTAGAGATTGAGTTCCCGGCCCATGCGGGCGGGGATGCGGGCCACGAAGATCGATCTGAGCAGCCCGCTGCCGGGTTCGCCGCGCTGCTCCATCAGGCAGAGATAGCGCTGGCCGAGGTGGCTCAACAAGGCAAACGAGGCCTGGCGCGGACGTTCCAGCGTCGGTGCGGCCCGCGGGCTGAGGGAGATGGCGCGGTCGATGTAGCCGCGATGGGAATTGACGAACAGGTAATCGCTACCGGCCGGGTTGCCGCTGGCATAACCGATGCGCAGGCGGCGGTTGTCGCCATCGGGCAGGTACAGGCGGTAAGGCGACATCGGCCCCTGTTCCAGCACCTGCACCCGCCCGGCCACCGGATCGATGCCGACCCGCCCATCCGCACCGCCGTCAACCGCCAGGCAGGCGTCGAGCACGGCATCGGGCACCGGCTGCGCCGCCGGGCAGGCCGTCAGGCAGACGAGCAGCGAAGCCAGTGGCACGGAACGCAGCAGCGGTACGCACCAGTGACAGACAGCGGTAAGGCAGCGGGTCAAAGACTGGCTCCTAGTTCGTACGACAGGACGGGGCTCGGACGCCCGGCCCCGGGTTCGCTGTCATCGTTGCAGAAGAGCAATTCCTTTAATATCAGAAAAGTCTGAATGAACGCGAAGAAAGCCTGCCCCAATGGGCGGACTGCCGGCACTAGCGGTCCGGATGACGCTGCCGGAGGATGTCTGCAAACCGGGGCAGCGCGACGAAATGCCAATGCGCCGACTCGACGTCATAGAGCGCCAGCTGGTTGACCGGATGATCGGGCGTGGCCGTACCGGGGATGCGCTCGATGGCGCGCAGGGCCTGCCGGTGGCGCTCGGCGGCGTGGCAGGCCAGCACCTGAGCATGTGATTCCTCGTGGGCGAACAGGCCGGCCTGTTCCCACAGCTGTTGGCAGCTCTCCAGCACGGGCATCTCGATGGCCAGGTGGATGGCGTCGATCAGGGCCGACACGCGGGCGCTGCGCGCCAGCGACAGACGCAACAGGCCGCCGTCGGGGCGCACCAGCAGGCGACCGTCGTGGGCGCACCAGGCCACATGCAGGCAATACGGCAACTGCTCGCGGTACTGGGTCAGCAATTCGTCGGGCCGGAAGGCGGACGCCGCCAGTACTTGGTAGCGCTCGGCGGCGAGGGCATTCCAGGCGGCATCGATGCAGGCGTCGAAGGGAGAGAGGTAGACCACCATGGCATTGGTGACACTGGTGGCATGGGTGGCCGCCATCCCTGTAGCCACGCCCGCAAGACGCTCGCACAGTACCTGACAGCGCGCCTGCGCCTGGTCCGGCGCGGCCGCGCGCACCAGCACATAGAGCGGCGTCAGGGTCTGCAGGATGTGACGGCGGCCGGACAGCGGCAGGACGGCGCCCGGCTGGCCGGCATCACCGGACGTGAAGGAAAACGGGGGAAGGTCGGACACGGCCTGTGCTCCTCTGTGGACACGCGGAAATGGTCAGCCGGATCGTCGAGGGAGAACACAGGCCGGGGCTGCCGGTCCGGTGCTCTTGCCCTGTTCTTCATGTCCCGCTGCCAAATCGGGATGTTTTCACAGATGCAAGGCGCTGGACATGAGATTCGTCTGAATCATCGATGTACATCGCAAGGACTGCCATTTGCGAGCCGGGAAATGCAGAACGCCGCCAGAACGGCGGCGTTGAGACTACATCCGGATGGGCTTGTCGGAAGGTCGCGGATTGAGCGGCGGATCTTCCACCGGCACAGGATCGTCGTCCGGCAACTCCGGCGGCGGCAGATGCGGGTCGTGCGCGGGCGGGGTTTCCTGGGGGGTATGCAGGGCGATGTTCAAACGGGCCTCCTCTCTGGAATGGACCGGGCGCCGCTCAGCTCTGCCGGCCGGCGGTGGGATTCTGGTGCGGGATCGGATCTTGCGGCGGCGTCGGGTCCAGTGGCGGGACTTCCACCGGTGGGGTGTCCTGGGGCTTGTGCATGTGATTCTCCTTGGGTAAGACGGGGGAACTGGCGGCCGGCGGTTCGGGATGCTCGGGGATCATGCCGTCATCGGCATTGGCCCAGGGGTCCTCGGTCCCATCGGGTTCGACTTCGCCGGGCGGCAACGAGGCTGGGGGCGCCACGGGCTGGCCGGCGGACGCACCGCGCACGCTGCCGGGCGGCTTGAGCAAGGCCGCCGCCGGTTCGCTGGACGGCCGGGGGCGGGACTGAGACGGTTCCATGCGGTCCTCCTTGCCGGGCTGGAATGGAATACCTCATCTTACGAAGCCCCTGCCCTGCCCTCAGCCAGACATCGGCCGATTCGTCTGTAGGAAGGAGGGAAATGCGCACCGCCGTCCACGCGGACGGCGGTGAGGGAAACCCGCTCACACCAGGCCCATGCCCGGTGTGCGGACTCAGGCCCCCTTGAGGGCGCGGCTGACGATGTCCTGTGCTTCGGCGAAGATCTTGTCGAGGTGGGTCTGGTCGCGGAAGCTTTCCCCGTAGATCTTGTAGATGTTTTCGGTGCCCGAGGGACGTGCCGCAAACCAGCCATTGTCGGTCACGATCTTGAGGCCGCCGAAGGCCTTGCCATTGGCGGGGGCGGTGGTCATGACTTCCCGGATCGGCTCGCCGGCCAGTTCCTTGGAGCTGACATCGGCCGGCGACAGGCGCGACAGCCTGGCCTTCTGCTCGGGGGTGGCGGCGGCTTCCTTGCGGGCATTCAGGGGGGCACCCAGCTGGCGGGTCAGATCCTGGTAGATCTGGCCCGGATCATTGCCGGTGCGGGCGGTCATCTCGGCGGCCAGTAGGGCGGCGGTGATGCCGTCCTTGTCGGTACTCCAGGGCTGGCCGTCGAAGCGTACGAAGGAGGCGCCGGCGCTTTCCTCGCAACCAAAGGCCAGGCTGCCGTCATACAGGCCATCCACGAACCACTTGAAACCGACCGGCATTTCCAGCAGCTTGCGACCGAGGTGATCGGCCACGCGGTTGATCATCTGGCTGGACACCAGGGTCTTGCCGACCGCCGCATCGGCGCGCCATGCCGGGCGGTGGCGGAACAGGTAGTACACTGCCACCGACAGATAGTCGTTGGCCGGCAGCAGGCCGCTGCTGCGGGCGACGATGCCGTGCCGGTCGTGGTCGGTATCGCAGGCCATGGCGACGTCGAAACGCTCCTTCAGGGCGATCAGTTCGCTCATGGCATGGGGCGAAGACGGGTCCATGCGGATCTGGCCGTCCCAGTCCAGCGGCACGAAGCGGAAGCTGGCATCGACATCGGTGTTAACCACTTCCAGGTTGAGCTTGTAGCGATCGGCGATGGCCGACCAGTAATGCAGCCCGGCCCCGCCCAGCGGATCGACGCCGATCTTGACGTTGGCGCCGGCAATGGCGGCCAGGTCGATGATGTTGGGCAGGTCGCCCACATAGTTGTCCAGATAATCGTAGCGGCGGGTGGTATCGGCCTTCAGGGCCTTTTCGAAGCTGACCCGCTGCACGCCCTTGAGCTGCTGCTCCAGATAGGCATTGGCGCGCTTTTCGATCCAGCCGGTGACGTCGGAATCGGAAGGGCCGCCATTGGGCATGTTGTACTTGAAGCCGCCATTGTCGGGCGGATTGTGCGAGGGAGTGACGACGATGCCGTCGGCCAGCTTGTCGCGGTGCACGCGGTTGTGGCTCAGGATGGCGTGCGACACCGCCGGGGTCGGCGCATAGGGGCTGCCCTCGGCCAGCATGGTCACCACCTCGTTGGCCGCCAGCACTTCCAGCGCGCTGTGCCAGGCCGGTTCCGACAGGGCGTGGGTATCGATGCCGAGGAACAGCGGCCCCTTGAAACCCTGCTCCTTGCGATAGTCGCAGATGGCCTGGGTGATGGCCAGCACGTGCCATTCGTTGAAGCTGTGGTGGTTGGCATTGCCGCGATGGCCGGAGGTACCGAAGGCGACCCGGTGACCGGGTTCGGCCATGTCCGGGCGCAGGCTGTAGTAGTTGGACAGCAGCACCGGCAGGTTGACCAGGGCCGAAGGGGCGGCACGTTTGCCGGCGAGGGGATGGACGCTACTCATGATGTTTTTTCTTGATCAATGGAAACAGGGAGAAAACAGAACACCTGCCCTGGCGGCGCCAGACTGCGCCAACGGGCGGATGTACCTGGATCAGCCGAGGGCGGCGGCCCCCCTTGACCGGGGAGCATCAGATCCATACTTAATCTTTTTTCAACGTCACAATCATTGTAACGCTTCGTTCCCGCATTGCAGCAATCGGCGAATGATTTCGTGTGCTGCCCTTGGACGGGACATCGCCGCCGGTCGCGACCGCCGCTGCATCAATGCAAAATGCGTCCGGGCAAGGCCACGGACGCATTGGTGCAGGCTGGACGCTGAGCGGGCAGGCGCCGGGAGCCGCGCTCCCCTCGCCCTGCCGGCGTCATTGCCTCATGCCATCAGGCTCGCCGGAAGGCGCGTACGATCACCAGCAAGACGATCGCGCCCAACGTGGCGGTGACGATCGAGGCCAGGATGCCGCCACCGACGGCGATGCCCAGCAGACCGGCCAGCCAGCCACCGATGACGGCACCGACGATACCGATCAGGATGTCGGCCAGCAGGCCGAAGCCGCCGCCCTTGACCAGCACGCCAGCCAGCCAGCCGGCGACGGCACCAATGATCAGCCATGCGATGAGTCCGTGTTCCATGATGTTCCCTTTCCTAGCGTTCTGTCTTTCTCGGGTTGGTCTTGGAGTACCGCGACCGTCGCGCGGTCGCTGGCCCCCCTTCCTCTTTTCTGCAGGCGCTCGGCGCAACAGATGAGGTCATCTTAGAAACGACGACGGCGGCGAGGTATCGGACAGCGGCCCATTTCCTTGTAGGACAAGTCCGCTCGATGCCCCTCCCCGACCAGGACCGCGTAACCGGGGACGGTCGCGGCCTCCTGTTTTCCTACAAGGCAAAAAGCGCCATTCCTATAGAGAGGAAGCGCGAGTTTTCCTAAGCTTGCTTCGCATCGGAGCAGTGCAACATGGCAAGTCCGGCGCCCGCGCGCAAGACCAGGCCACCCACACTGCCCCATCGCCAGCCCGACCCTTTCGAGAGAGCCGCCACCATGTCGATCCACGAATCCGGCACCAGCCCGTCCAGCGCCTTCGCCAATCCGTTTGCCCTCAACGCCTTCGGTGCAAGCGCGCCGCGCAGCAGCGAGTTCGCCGACCACTATGCACGCTATGCACGTGAATCGGCCCAGTTGATGCAGCAGATCTCGATGAAGGCCCCGCAACTGGCGTCGGTGCTGGAGCAGCTCAACGAAGGCAGCGCCCAGCGTCGCATCGACCTCGACCCGCAACCGGCGGGCGCTGATGGCGCCGCGTCAGGCGGAGCCGGCCTGCTGGGCAATGCGGCTGGCGCGCTGCGCAAGGTGCTGCAGCATGCCCTGCCCGGCGGTCGCGCGCTGCTGCAGATGAAATTGATCAAGAACAAACGACAGGCCTGAAGCGCAGTGTGCGCTGCAAGACCTGCACCGTGTCGATGAGGGTGCCACGTCCTCCAACCTACTCAACCTGGACCTACCATGAAAAAAATCACCAAAGCCGTCTTCCCCGTCGCCGGTCTGGGCAGCCGTTTCCTGCCCGCCACCAAGGCGCAGCCCAAGGAAATGCTGCCCATCGTGGACAAGCCTCTGATCCAGTATGCGGTGGAGGAAGCGGTCGAAGCCGGCATCACCGAAATGATCTTCATCACCGGCCGCAACAAGCGCGCCATCGAAGATCACTTCGACAAGGCCTATGAACTGGAGAGCGAACTGGAAGCCGCCGGCAAGGTCAAGCTGCTGGAAACCATCCGCAACGTCATTCCCAAGCATATCAACTGCGTCTATGTCCGCCAGGCCGAACCGCTGGGCCTGGGCCACGCCGTGCTGCTGGCCAAGCCACTGGTGGGTGACGAGCCTTTCGCGGTCCTGCTGGCCGACGATTTCATGGATGCCGCACCGGGCCAGAAGAACGTGATGGCGCAGATGACGGCGCTGTTCGAACGCGAAGGCAAGAGCCTGCTCGCGGTCCAGGACGTGCCTCGTCCCGAGACCCGCCAGTACGGGATCGTCAGCGGCAGCGCCCATGGCGAGCGTACCGAACTGCTGACCGGCATCGTCGAAAAACCGGCACCGGAAGAAGCCCCTTCCACCTTGGCGGTAGTGGGCCGCTACGTGCTGACCCCGGCCATCTTCGAGCGCCTGGAGAACATCGGCACCGGCGCCGGCGGCGAGATCCAGCTCACCGACGCCATCTCTGCCCTGCTGCAGCAGGAACAGATCCTGGCCTATCGCTATCAGGGCCAGCGTTTCGACTGCGGCTCCAAGCTGGGTTACCTCAAGGCCGCCGTGGCCATGGGCATCAAGCACAAGGAAGTGGGCAGCGGCTTCGCCCAGTTCCTGCAGGAGTTCGCCGCCCAGCACGATCTGCAACAGGCGGCCCAGCCCAAGGGCCCGGCCACCGTCACGCCCCTCAAGCCGGCAGCAGGCAGCGCGCCTGCGGCGGCAAGTACCGAAAATCAGCCAGCAGTAGCCCGTAGCGTCATGTAAGTCCCCGGTAGAGACCGTTGTTCATTGCAGTCCAGCCTTTGGCCGGACTGCTTTTTTTTCGTCGCTACGCTTCGTATAAATTGTTTTGACCTTTGTCACAGAGTTTTAACCTGGACTTGCTAGCATCGCCGCCATGCATCTGCAGAATTGCATTTCGCCGGGACGACACGGATTGCCGCAGCGCGGGCCAGGCAGCGTATGCTGTGTTCACCGCACGCCACTTGTAAACGTTTGCAATGCAGATAATGCAGCATGAAATCGTTGCCAGGCTCAGCAGCAATTGCGGCAAAGGCGCAAAAAATATATATTGTTTATATCAATTTATCACAGGAGCGTTCATGGCCACCCGAGTTCAAGCCGCAGCAGCATCGACCGAAAAGAAGAAACCTGTCGCCAAGGCAGCAGCCCCCAAGCCCCCAGTCAAGAAGCCGGCAGCGCGTCCCGCGCCCAAGGCCGCCGCTGTGGCCAAGCCGGCCCCGGAGGCCGTGAAGACTGAAAAGAAGGTGGAGAAGGTCGTCAAGCCGGTGAAGGTGGAGAAGGCGGAAAAGACCGAGAAGGTCGCCAAGGCCAAGAAGGTCAAGCAGGTGCGCGACAGCTTCACCATGCCCGAGAATGAATACGCGGTGCTGGCCCAGGTCAAGAAGTCCTGCCTGAAGGCCGGTGTCGAGATCAAGAAGAGCGACCTGCTGCGTATCGGCGTGTCGCTGATCAAGAACCTCAAGATTGGCGAACTCAAGGACATCCTCGGCAGCCTGACCCCGCTGAAGGTCGGCCGTCCCAAGAAGTAAGCCGCCCGGGCACCCGCCGGCGCAGCGCAAATTGCCGATGCCGCCCGGTTCCGACCGGGCGGCATCGTTTTTGGTGGCCTAGTTCTTGTCACTCATGCTGCGGATTACGCGCCAGCGCCCCTGCTGGACCTGGTAGAGGGTAAACACCGGATCGCGCAGATTGCCCTCGGCATCGAAGGCGATCGGACCAGAGATGCCGCGGTAGCGAATCCGGTGCAGCGCCGCGGTGACCTTGGCCGGGTCCACCGAATCGACCTCGCGCATGGCCGCTGCGATTACTCGCACGGCGTCGTAGGCAAACGGCGCGTAGAGATAGATGTCATCCTGATAGCGGGCTTTCCAGGCGCTTTCGAAATGGCTCCATTGCGGCCCCTTGTAGGAAGGCAGACCCGGTTCCACCACGCTGGTCTCCTCGCCGGCAGGTCCCGCCAGCCGCAGGAAGGTCGGCCCGACCAGGCCGCCTATCCCCACCAGGCGGGCGCGGATCTGCAGGCGGCGCAGATCCTGCGCCAACTGCGCGGCCTGGGCATCCAGACCGGCGAAGAGCACCACGTCCGGGTCACTGGCACGGATGCTGCGCAGGATGCTGTTGAAATCCGAGGTCTTGCTGCTGACCGAATAGCGGCCCGCCAGCCGCCCCTGCAGCCTCGTCACGGCGCGCGCGAATTCCTCGGCATAGGTGGCACCGAACACGGTGCGGTCGTCGATGACCGCGATGCTGCGCGCCTTGAGGTCGTGCAGCACGTACTGGGCGGTATGGCGCGCGCCATCGCCATCGTGCGGGACGATGCGAAAGGCGGTGGCATAACCCTGCCGGGTATAGTCAGGTGCGGTCACGGCCGGTGCGACGTGCGGGATGCCTGCAGCGGCATAGATGCGCGAAGCCGGTATGCCCACGCCGCTGTTCCAGTGCCCCACCACTGCCGCCACCCCGCTCTTGACGAAATACCGGGCCACCAGTTCGCCGGTGCGCGGATCGGCGCGGTCATCCTGCGGCAGCAGCTTGAACAGCACCGGCTCCCCGCCGATGACGGGCTTGCCATGGTTGATGTCGTCAACGGCCAGTTGTGCCGCATGTTCCAGACTTGTCCCGGTACTGCCGGAGGCGCCGGACATCGGCGCCGCCAGCCCGATCAGCACGGTGCGCGGTGTGGCTGCCAGCGCCCCGGCTTGCATCGCCCATCCGGCGCCCAGAAGGACGACGGAGAGCAGAGTTGTTCTACGCATTGCCTTGATCATCCTTGTTCTTGCTTCCCTGCCGCGATAGCTAGCAGGTTTCGGGCCACCTCAGAAATCGAATTCCCAGTGGCAGGCCTGCCCGACCTCGATGCTGCCGCCGACGCCGCCGATGACGATGGCGTTCTGGCCGAAGGTAAGGCCACCGTCCACGCGGGGATTGGCGCGGTAGGCCGCCAGCGTGTCCAGCGGCTCGTCGGGCCATTGCGCGTCGCGCAGGCCGGTGTGCTGGTCGATGCCGGGGATCGGGCAACGGGCGCAGGGCTTGACCAGCTTCAGCTGCACCGCCTGCTCGCCCTCGCCAAAGCGCAGGGTATCGATGAAATCTTCCTCGTAGGGCGCCAGCCCGCTGATCACCAGGTTCGGCCGGAAACGGTCCATCGGCAGGCTGGGTGCGCCCTTGGCGGCCAGCCTGGCGTTGAGGTCGTCCAGCGAGGCCTGGCCGATCACCAACAGCGGATAGCCGTCCGAGAACTGGGTCGTGGCCTGGTGCGCGCCGGTCCAGCGCTGGCTGCAGGCGCGCGTGACGGCCGGGTCGAAGCGCACCAGGCGCACCTCCTCGCCGAGATAATGGGAGCACCAGTGACGGGCCGGCTCGCCCTGATCCAGGGCATCCAGTTGGCTGTTCCAGACCTGTACCGCCAGGGTGGCGCCGTCCTCGCCGGCAGCGGCCAGCCGCAAGGGTGGCATGCCGGGGGCGCGCAGCACCAGCGCATCGCCCTCGAAGGCCGGCGTGATGCAGGCCATGCGCGGATGGCTGCGCTGGGTCAGAAAACGGCCCTGGCGGTCCACCAGCATCCAGTGGCGGTCCAGGGCCAGGCCCAGGGCGCCGATATCGGCACGCGTGACCGACAGGCCACCGCAGGATTTGACGGGATAGAAACAGATGGCGCTGAGAGTGCTGATGGTGCTGATGGCGCTGGATGTCGACATGGTGATACTGGCCCAGGGAACGGCGTCTGGCAGGCGCCGACAAAAAATGCAGATGAAGTTTCGGCAAGACATTACCACAAGCTCGGCATTGGCTTGTGGCGGGAGCAACACGTCACCCCCGCTCATGCGACAATGCACGCCTATTCACGAAGCTTTTCCTCACGGGAGTGCCATGCTGGTTGCCAAATTCTTCCATCTGCTGGGACTGACCATCTGGGTCGGCGGCATGTTCTTCGCCCACATGGCGCTGCGCCCCGCGCTGGCGGTGCTGCACCCGGAGCAGCGACTGACGTTGATGTCGGCGGTGCTGGGCGGGTTCTTCATCTGGGTCTGGGTGGCCATCGCGCTGGTGCTGGGCAGCGGGCTGCACATGATGGCGGTGATGGGTGGCGCCCATTTGCCGCCGTATGTCCATGCCATGAGCGGCATCGGTGCGGTGATGATGCTGATCTTCGCGCATATCTTCTTCGCCCCCTTCCGCCGCCTGAAACTGTCGGCCGCACAGCAGGACTGGGACCGCGCCTCGCGCGCGCTGCGCCAGATCCGCATGCTGGTGGGCATCAACCTGTGCCTGGGCCTGCTGACCATCGCCATCGGCGCACTGGGGCCGCTGGCTGCCTGACGCGGCGGGGTCCGCGCAAGATCACTATCCAAAAGGGGGAGACACCCGTGCTGAACGAATCGCAACGCCAGCAAGCCGCTGATCTGCTGTGGGACTGCTGGGCGCACAACCGCCGCATCCCGCACCTGCCGGCCGAACTGCAACCGGTTGATCGCCAGGAAGCCTACGATATCCAGCGCCGCCTGGAAGCCCGCAGCTTCGCGCCGCTGGCCGGCTGGAAGATCGGCGCCACCGGCCCGGGCGGCCAGCAGCTGCTCCAGGTCGACGCACCGCTGGCAGGCCGTCTGCTGGCAGAGCGCCTGCATCGCAGCGGGGCGCGCATCACCCTGGGCGACAACCTGATGAGCGTGCTGGAAGTGGAAGTAGCCTTCCGTATGCGCACGAGCCTGCCGCCACGCCCCACGCCCTATACGCAGGAGGAAGTGCTGGATGCGGTGGGCTCCATCCACCCCGCCATCGAGATTCCCGATACCCGCTATGAACAATTCCGCCATGTGGGTGCGGCGCAGCTGATCGCCGACAACAGTTGCGCCGACCATTTCGTGCTGGGCGCACCGGCCGATGTGGACTGGCGCACCCTGGACCTGGCCGTCCTGGCCACCTCGGCCACCGTCGAAGGTGGCGGGCAACGGAGCAGCGGCAGCGGAGCCCAGGTGCTGGGCGATCCACGCATTGCGCTCACCTGGCTGGCCAATGAGCTGCGCACGCATGGCCTGACGCTGGGCGCCGGTCACGTGGTGGCCAGCGGTTCCACCATCGTCCCCATGGCGGTGCGGGCCGGCCAGACGGTGCACGCTGAACTGGGCGTGCTGGGCGCGGTGCTGGTGCATCTGGACTGAATCCGGGGATGACCATGCAAAAGGGATGAGCCCGGGCTCATCCGTTTTTTCATTCCGGCACGGCATCGAGCTGGCTTACCTGGCTTAGCTGGCCTTCTCGACGCCCGGCTTGACTTCCTCGTAGCGACGCGCCAGCTCCTGGCGCAGCGACTTGCGGATCACGGCGGCATCGAAGCGGCGCTTTTCTTCCTGCGAGAACGGGCGCAGCGGCGGCACCGGGATCGGCTTGCGCTGGTCGTCCACCGCCACCATCGTAAAGAAGCAGCTGTTGACGTGGCGGGTTTCCTGGGTGCGGATATTCTCGGCCACCACCTTGATGCCGATTTCCATGGAGGACTTGCCGGTGTGGTTGACGCTTGCCAGGAAGGTCACCAGTTCGCCCACGTGGATGGGCTGGCGGAACATCACCTGGTCCACCGACAGGGTCACCACATACTGGCCGGCGTAGCGGCTGCCGCAGGCATAGGCAACCTGGTCGAGCAGCTTGAGGATGGTTCCCCCGTGCACGTTGCCGGCGAAATTGGCCATGTCCGGGGTCATCAGGACCGTCATGGTGAGTTGGTGAGATGGCAGATCCATGGTGCGAGGCTCTCTCTGTAGTGGTGGCGATGGGTTGATCATGGGATGGCGCGGCGTCCCGCTACGGGCACTCCCCCGAGTGCACAGGCGAGGGGCACGGCCGGCTTTCGTGGAGGAAAGCCGACTGCGGCCGACATTATCGGCCAGCCAGCCCTGCCATGGCAAAAAAACTCGCGTCCACGGTCAGGGCCGCTCCCGTTCAGGCCCGCACCACCGGCTCGGCTGCGGCGAAATGCTCCTCGCAATTGCGCAGGAACTGGCGGACCGAGGCGCTGATGGCCTCCGGCGACCAGCCGGCCACGTGCGGCGTCAATACCACGTTGGGCAGGCCGATCAGGGCTGCCGGTGGTTTCGGTTCGCCTTCGTAGACGTCCAGGCCGGCACCGGCCACGCGGCCGGCGGCCAGCGCCGCGGCCAGGGCTTCGGTATCGACCACGCTGCCGCGACCGATATTGACCAGGTAACCGTGGGAGCCAAGTTCTTCCAGCACCCGCGCATTGATCAGGTGCCGGGTCTGGGCGCCGCCGGGGGCGGCCACGATCAGGCAATCGGCCCAGCCTGCCAGTTGGGCGACATCAGGGAAATAGTGGTAATCGACGTCATCGCGCTTCTTGCGGTTGCAATAGGCAATGTCGGCGTCGAAGGCAGCGGCGCGGCGGGCGATCTTCTTGCCGATATTGCCCATGCCGACGATGCCCACACGCTTGCCGGCCAGTTGCGGCTGCAGCGGGATGGTTTCGCGCCAGCCACCGTCGCGGGTGTAGCGGTCCAGTACCGGGATGTTGCGCACGATGGCCAGCAGCAGCCCCATGGCGTGATCGGCCACGCAATCCTCGTTGGTACCGGCTCCGGAGGCAATCTCGATGCCATGGGCCCGGGCGTGGGCGGCGTCGATGTTTTCCACCCCGGCGCCCAGTGCGCAGACCAGTTGCAGATGCGGCAAGGCGCGCATTTCATCGGCGGTCAGGCCGGTGGTGCCATTGGTGAGCACCACGGCGACCTTGCGGGCCGGGCCTGCAATCATCTCGTCACGGCGCTGGCGGTCCGGCGCGTAGAAGATGTCATAGTGGGCCGCGATGGTGGCGGTGCTTTCTTCGGAAAGATGGATCAGGACGAGTAAGGGCGGTTTCATGAAAGGCCTGGCGATGCGGATGAAGGAAAATGCAGTGCCCGCCATTCTATTGCGAATTGCGCAATCAGTCCGGCAGAGGTCAACCCGCCCTCATGCGAATTCCATGCCACCAGCGCAAACAGGCCCGGCGCGCCATACGGCGGCCGGGCCTGTCGGGGATGCGACGGCTCAGGGCCGGCGCGTGATCTTGCTCAGTGCGACCGGCTCAATGCCGCGCCTGTTCTTTTTCCAGCATCTCGTGCGCTACCTGGCGCGCGCCCTGCTCGGCTGCTTTCTCGTCGGCGAACGTCTGGTCAGGCAGCACACGCTGGACCGGAAACACCGGATTGCGGTGCATGGGGTTGATGGAATGGCCGAAGATGGCGACCTGCGCCACCCATTCGTCACCGCCGATCACGCGTACACCCGCGTACTCGACTTCGTAGTCGCCCACTTGTTCGGTTGGCATGATGTGTCTCCTCTTGTCCGCTTGCGTCCGCTTAGGTCCGGTCCTCAGGCCGCACCGTCGCCGGCACGCTGGTCCAGATGGGTGATGGCATAGCCCTTTTCGCCGATCTGCATGAAGGCGTCCTCCGCCTCCAGGGTGAAATGCCGCTTGCCGTCGCGTTCGAAGTCCACGTTCTGCTCGTGGATCTGCCAATCGGTATTGGTGACTTCTTCCGGTAGGGCTTTTTCGTGCGGCAAGACGAGGTAGGAAAACAGACCTTCGCCGTCCGGGCGCTTGTAGACATCGACTTTCATCGGGGGGCCTCCTGGTCGGGTTGAACGAGGGCGCGGCCCGGTGGGAACCGGGTGCGCCTGCTTGGTGCGACTGGACGGCAGCACATTGGTTCGATGAATGGGCCATGCGATGGCCACAAAGCGTGTTGCGCTGTCAGCCTGATCCCACAGGCGAGCCGCCCTGCGCTGAGATGCTGCATCGTGATTTATTCAAGATAGCACCGGCCCTGTGACGATGCCAGGAAGAAATCGCGCCCCTGCCCGCTCAGTCGAGCTGGCGCCGCAACCACGCCAGCGCACCCGCAAGGCTGCGGAAATCGGCCAGGGAGCGGCACTGCAGTTGCGGATGACGCTCGCGCAGCATGCGCGAAAGCGCTGCGCCCGGCCCCAGTTCCAGGGCCACGGTGACGCCACGTTCGACGCAGGCGTCCATGCAGGCCGCCCACTGGATGGGCTCGGTCAGCTGACGCAGCAGCAGGTCCTGCGCCTGTCGGGCATCGGCAACAGCCTGCCCGGTGACGCCGGCCAGCAAGGTGGATTCAGGGTCGTGCCTGACCATGGCGGCCAGACTTGCTGCCAGCGGCGCCACCGCTGCCTGCATCAACGGCGTATGCGAGGCCAGCCCGACCGGCAGGGCCGAGCTGCGTGCTCCCATTGCCGCGAGCTCGACAGCGGCTGCCTGCAGCGCCGTGTCGCTTCCCCCGGCAATGAGCGTGTCGTCGCCGGTAATGATGGCCACGTGCGCGCCATGCCGTTCCAGCGTGCTCTGCGCCGAAGCCAGCGCAATACCGCCCACCGCCATCAGGCCCTGGGCCGGTTGTGCGCTGGCCGCCAGCGTCATGCACTCGGCCCGTTGTGCCGCCAGCGCGACCGTGGTCGGAGCCGGGATCACGCCCGCAATCGCCTGGGCCGATAGCTCGCCCACGCTGTAGCCGGCCACCACCGCCGGCGCCCCAGCCATTGCCGCCAGCGGTTCGCGCAAGGCTTGCCAGGCCGCCAGTTGGGCGGCGACGATCAGGGGCTGGGCATTGCGGTTGGCGTAGAGCTGGGCCGGGTCCGCCAGTACCTGTTGCAGCGGCGCCTGCAACAGGCCGGCGAGATCACATTGGGCCAGGAATTGCGCGGCCTGCGCATCCTCATTCAGCAGATCGAACATGGCGGCATGCTGCGCGCCCTGCCCTGGACAGAGAATGGCCAGCCGCATGCTCATCCGCGCTCACCGTCCAGCAGACCGACCTGATGCAGCAGACAGGCCGCCGCCAGCAGATCGGCAGCCCCGCCCGGTGACAGGCGCAGCGCCACGAAGGCGTGGTGGCAATCCAGCGCTTGCTGCTGCCATCCATCACGGGCAGACCCACCGGCGGCCAGGAAAGCGGCGCTGCGCGCGCGCACCAGTGAAGCGCCGGCCGCACCGCCCCGGTGATAGACGTTGGTATCGCTGAGCTGAGCCATCAGGGCGAACAGGGCGTCGATGCTGGCGCAGGTCCAGTCGCGCCCCTGGGCCAGGGTGGCCTGCAACTGCGGCAAGGCCACCTCGAAGACCGCCGGAAAGCCCAACGCACCCTCTTCCCGCGCACCGCCCACCGCATACTGTGCGGCGACCCGCTGGCCATGGCTGGACGGCAGGTGAGGCTGCTCGCCCGCGCCGGCAATACTATGGCGCGCCAGCGCATCACCCCACTGGATCAGCAGAGTGGCACGGATCACTTGCGGCTGCAGCGGCATCCTGCGTGCCCGACAGCAGGCCGTGGCCGCGCACAGCATGCCCAGCGCGAAAATGGCGCCGCGATGGGTATTGATGCCGCCCGTGGCGCGCAGCATGCGTTGCTCGGCGCTGATGGCCAGCGTCTGCAGGCGGTGGAAAGGCGCGGCCTCCAGGCCGGCAACGGCGATCTGGTAAAAGTAATGACGCAACGAGAACAGGCTGCGCAGGAAGGTCAGCGCATTCATGTCGGTGTGGCTGCCATTGTCCACCCGCGAAACCAGGCCGGGCTTGGGATAGAGCACCAGCTCGTGATGCAGGCTGCGCACTGCCAGCCGTGCCAGCACACGGCAGAAGGCCAGGTTGTCGCGCTCGGTCCGGCGTTTCTGCAGATGATGGACGGCCGCATCCAGGGTGGCCGGATGTGCCATCAGGCGGCGCATGGCTGCTCCTCCTGCGGCAGGCCGGCAATCAGGCTGCCGACCCGCTCCAGCGCGACGCGGTTGGCGCGCTTGACCAGCACCTGGCCCAGCTCGCCCGCGCCCAGTACCGCCACCTGCCGCCACTCCTTCCACGACACTGCGCCGCCATCGGGGAAGACGATCTCGCCATCCAGCGGCAGGAACATCGCCTGCCAGGCCAGCAGGCGCACACCGCCCTCCAGCTGGCTGCGGCTGCGCGGGCAGAACAGCAGGTCGATATCGGAACTGGCGCGCAGGTAGGGCTCGGCCGTCACCGCCTGCCAGGCCAGCGAACCGAACACGGAAAGGGCGATGCCGGCGCGCTCCATGTGTTGCTGTAATTCGGCCAGCCCGGCCGGCCAGGACGAGGGCAGACCGCCCAGGCGCGCGGCCACGATATCGCGCAGCGGGAACGGGGCGCGACTGGCCGCCACTTCCTGCGGCGTCACGCGCAGCGCGATGCGGGGCTTGTTGCCCTGCGCATCCGGCGGCAGCGCGATACCGACGCAGAGCTCATCGGCACGCGCATCGACATCGGTGCGGCGCACCACCACCGGCCAGCGCATGCGCTGCCAGTGCGCCAGGCTGGCGCGCTGGCGTTCGTCCACGCTGTCTTGCTGCAAGCGCTGCCAGGCGGCGTCGTGCAACCAGAGCAGATGGTGCCGCCCGGGATGTTGCGACGGACTCATCCGTTCAGCGGCACATCATTGGCCACGGCCTGGATGACGCGCTGCGCCCACTTGCGTCCGCCCCGCTCCAACCCCACGGCGGCACGGTTGTCGACGCTGTCATCGGTCGCCAGCGCAGCGCTCAGGGCCTGTGCCAGGTCGTCGTGCCAGATGTCGGCCACGCCGCCCATGCGCAGATAGTTTTCCGGTCCGGGGGCAAACACCGGGTTGCTCCTGGCCAGTTCGGTCAGGCGCTCTTCCGGGACCTTGGTGATGCGCGCCATGGCCGGCAGGCCCATGACGCGGATGGTGGCATCCGGCAGCGCATAGCAGGCGTCGGCGATCAGGCCGCTGGTGATGAAACCACCCGACAGGGCCTGGTCATAGACCAGGCCGATCACGCGGTGGCCCTGGCGGCGCGCCAGTTCCACGCACTTGCCCAGATGTGCCATGTAGCTGTTGATGCCCAGCATTTCGTCGCGGTGACGCAGACGCTGGCCCTGGGTATCGACCAGGATCACGATGGGCCGACCGGGATGCTCGCGCACCGTCTGCAGGATGACGCTGGCCTGGGCCAGCGCGATCTCGATGCCGATGGGCGTGTGACCGGTGGTGCCGACCACGGTGACGGTGCGACCGTCGACCTGGGCGGTGCCGGAGAGGAAGTGATCCTTTTCGGTAATCTGTTGGCCCTGCGGGAACAGGGTCTGTGCCAGCGCGCGCCAGTCGACCTGGCTCGGAGGGGGTGTTTGACTCATGGCTCTCTCTCAGGCTTTGAAGGGAATGCGCAGGCCCTGGGCCATCGCGGTGAAGGCGGCCGCTTCCAGCATCGGCACTGTCTCAGGGCGTTCCACGCCCAGCTCGGCCCAGATATCCATCGGGTCCTCGGCATGGCCGAAGGTGGCGATGCGACGGCGCAGCATTTCCTGTTCGGCTTCCAGGGCGGCCAATGTCAGCTCGGGCGCGCCGGACTGGGCCTGCGCAGTCAGGGCATCCATGGCGGCCTGGCGGAAGGCCTCGGTGTCGTCACCCACCAATTGCTGGCAATCGCCGATCAGGTAGCGATGCTTGCCGCCGGTGGTACGCCAGACCAGGGCGCGGTCGCGCGAGTCGAACTCCTCCACGCCGTTGGCGGTCTCGATCACTTCCGGCCCGGACATGGCCAGCCTTCCCTCTTCGGACATGATGACCGTGTTGGCGCAGCGGGCGACGATGCCCATGCCGCCGAAGCAGCCATTGGCGCCACCCACCAGCACAATCACGGGGATGCCGGCGGCGCGGGCTTCCAGCACGGCGCGCATCACCTCGGAGACGGCGATCAGACCGGCATTGGCTTCGTGCAGGCGCACGCCACCGGTCTCCAGCAACAGGACCACGCCGGCCACCTGCTTGCGGATGGCGCGCTTGATCAGCCCGACCAGCTTGGCGCCGTGCACCTCGCCCACCGCCCCGCCCATGAAGCCGCCTTCCTGCGCGGCGGCCATCACCGCGCGTCCGCCCAGCAGGCCTTCGCCGATGATGACGCCATCATCGAAGGACACCGGCGCATCCAGTTGCCCCAGGTGCGGGCTCACCACCCGCTGCGCGGGCGGCAACAGTTCATTGAAACTGCCGGCATCGAGCAAGGCCAGGATGCGTTCCCGGGCCGTGGCTTCCAGATAGCTCGCGCTCATGCGCCCTCCTCGACCATGGCTTCCACCGCCTGGTCCAGGCGCAGGCTGACCACGGCCGGCGTGGCGCCCATGTCGTTGATGGAGATGCGCGCATCGGCCAGTTGCCAGCGCTGCTGGAAGTCGCCCACCACCGCCTCCCAGATGGCGCCGAATCCGCGGGCGGCGGTCTTGATCTCGATGGCGCAGGCGCCCTTGAGATCGACATTCTCGATCAGCACTTCCAGGTTGCCGGAGCTGACCACGCCCACCAGTTCGGGCGCAGCCTTCAGGCGGCGGCGTCCTTGTTCAAAGCGAAAATTCAGAGTTTCCATCGTCTTGTTCCGATTGCTTGCCAGTGACTTGTCTTTGCTTACCAGTTCCGGAAGCGCTTGGGCGGGTTGTACAGTCCGCCGGAGGCGCGCACCAGGTCTTTCATGTTCTTGGCCGCCAGCAGGTCGCGGGTGGCCAGGCGTTTGTCCACGCCCAGGTCTTCGGCGCGCCGGATGATGCCACGGTCGCGCAGGTTTTCCACCATCCGCTTGTCGCGTCCCATGCCCACGGCGGTATAGCCAGCCACGCCACGGATGGCCTGTTCGCGCTCTTCGTCGGTGCGGCACAAGAGCAGGTTGGCGATGCCCTCTTCGGTGAGGATGTGGGTGACGTCATCACCGTAGATCATCACCGGCGGGATGGGCATCCTGGCCTGCTCGCCCAGTTGCCAGGCGTCGAGCTTTTCGACGAAGGCCGGCTGCATGTGTTCGCGGAAGGTTTCCACCGTCTGCACCACCAGTTTCTGGCCACGCGGGATGGTATTGCGCCCGGCGCGGGCCTGCTGGCCGGCTTTGAGCCAGGCCTCGCTGGCATGACGACGTCCGCGCGCATCGGCGCCCATGTTGGGTGCGCCGCCGAAGCCGGCGATGCGCCCCAGGGTGGCCGTGGAGGAATTGCCCTGCAAGTCGATCTGCAGGGTGGAACCGATGAACATGTCGCAGCCGTAATGCCCGGCCGTCTGCGAGAAGGCGCGGTTGCTGCGCATGGAGCCGTCGGGGCCGACGAAGAACACATCGGGCCGGGCGCGGATGTAGTCTTCCATCCCCAGTTCGGAACCGAAGGAATGGATTGACTCCACAAACCCGGCTTCGATGGCGGGTATCAGCGCCGGGTGCGGGTTCAACGCCCAGTGTTTGCAGATCTTGCCGCGCAGGCCCAGCGATTCGGCATAGGTCGGCAGGATCAGTTCGATGGCGGCGGTATCGAAGCCGATGCCGTGGTTCAGGCGCTGCACGCCGTATTCGGCATAGATGCCCTTGATGGCCATCATCGCCATCAGGACCTGGATCTCGGAAATCTGCGCCGGGTCGCGAGTGAACAGCGGTTCGATGTAATGCGGCGTGGGCGCCTGGATGGCAAAGCCGACCCAGTCGGCCGGGATGTCCACGCGGGGCAGCACATCGACGATCTCGTTGACCTGGGCGATGACGATGCCGCTGGAAAAGGCCGTGGCCTCGGCGATGGCCGGCGTGTCTTCGGTATTGGGACCGGTATAGAGATTGCCGTGGCGGTCGGCCGCCTGCGCGGCCACCAGCGCCACGCGCGGCGTGAGGTCGGTGAAATAGCGGCCGAACAGTTCCAGGTAGGTATGGATGGCGCCGATGTTGAGCTTGCCGGCCGAGGCCAGCTTGGCCAGGCGGCCGGCCTGCGGGCCGGAGAAGGAAAAGTCCAGGCGGTCGGCGATACCCCGTTCGAACACGTCCAGGTGTTCCGGCAAGGCCAGCACCGAGAACAGCATGTGCAAGCCGTTCACCCGCGCCGGATCGAGTGCGGCCAGACCCTTGGCGAGGAAATCCGCCTGCTTCTGGTTGTTGCCCTCGACACAGACACGGTCACCGTTTTCCAGCACCGCATACAGCAGGTCGGCCAGTTTTTCCGCAGGGGCGATCTTGCCCTGCAACTGGCTTCCCAATGCGGCGGTGGCGCGTGCCAGCCGCTGTTCACGGTTCTTCTGGCGCGCATTCCACACGCGTTCGCTACTACTCATTTACTTGGCTCCCATCAACAGATCAGGCAATAAGGTCGCGATGCCCGGGAACATGCACAAGAGCAGGACCGCAAGGAACATCAGCGCCAGGAAAGGAATCGTACCCTTGATCACATCGCCCAAGGCGATGTCGGGTGCGATGTTCTTGATCACGAACAGATTCAGCCCCACCGGCGGGTGGATCAGGCCCATCTCCATGACCACGGTCATGACGATGCCGAACCAGATCAGGTCGAAGCCGGCGGCCTTCAGCGGCGGCAGGATGATGGGGGCGGTCATCAGGATGATCGACACCGGCGGCAGGAAGAAGCCCAGCACGATCACCATCCCCAGGATCACCGCCAGCAGCAACCACTTGGACAGGTGCAGATCGACCACCCACTGCGCGGCCGACTGGCTGATGTGCAGGTAGCTCATCACGTAGGAATACAGCAGCGACATGCCGATGATCAACAACAGCATGCCCGATTCCTTGATGGTGGAACTGAGAAAGGGTGCAATCTCGCGCGGCTTGTAGATGCGATAGACGATGGCGATCAGCACCAGCGCCAGCAGCGCACCCAGGCCGGCGGTTTCGGAGGGCGTGGCCAGGCCGCCATAGAGCGCCACCATCACACCGATCAGCAGGATCAGGAAAGGCAGCACGCGAGGCAGCATCTCCACCTTCTGCGCCAGCGTGAAATGCTCGTCATCCAGGTAGGCCGACTTGCAGCCACCGGCCGTATAGACCGCATGGGCCAGCTTGTACTCCTTGCGCGCCCGATAGACGGCATAACCGGCAAACAGGAACACCAGCAGCACGCCCGGGCCGATACCGGCCAGGAACAGCCGTCCCAGCGACTGCTCGGCCGCCACTGCGTACAGGATCATGGTGATCGAGGGCGGCAGCAGGATGCCCAGCGTACCGCCGGCAGCAATGATGCCGGCCGCAAACCCGGGCGAATAACCACGGCGACGCATTTCCGGGATACCGGCCGAACCGATCGCCGAGCAGGTCGCCGGCGAGGAACCGGCCATGGCCGCAAACAGCGCGCAGGCGAAGACGTTGGCGATACCCAGGCCACCCGGCACCTTGTTCAACCACGCATGGATGGCCGAATACAGGTCCTTGCCCGCCGGGGATTTGCCGATGGCCGCCCCCTTCAGGATGAACAGCGGAATGGACAGCAAGGTGATGGAAGCGATTTCCTCATAGACGTTCTGCGTGATGGTATCGAGCGAGGATGCCGGCATGAAGAAATACATGAAACCGGTCGCCACCACGCCCAGCGC
Source organism: Herbaspirillum sp. (assembly GCF_035644555.1). Lineage (GTDB taxonomy): Bacteria > Pseudomonadota > Gammaproteobacteria > Burkholderiales > Burkholderiaceae_D > Herbaspirillum. The sequence continues at coordinate 44,229 of NZ_DASQOH010000053.1, read as the reverse complement.
GAAAGCGATCGGCATGCCCGAGCACATCACCAGGATGGTGACCACGCCATAGAGCACACCCAGGGTCAGCGGACTCATTGCGCACCTCCAACCTGCGCGGCAGGAACGGTGCCGGTAATGCGCACCAGCACCTGCACCAGCAGTTGCAGGGTCAGCATGCTCATGCCCAGTGCCATGAGCGAATACGGAATCCACAGTGGCGGAGCGAAGGTGGACGAGGTGGTCTGCCCTTCCACCCAGGCTTCATGGAACAGCGCCCACGACTTCCAGGTGAAGAAGGCGCAGAAGGCCAGCGACACCAGGTCGACGATGAACATGCGCACCTTGTTGGCCAAGGGCGAGAGCATGCCGGCCAGGGCCTCGATACCGATATGCCCGCGCAGCGACTGCACATAGGCCGAGCACAGGAAGATCACCCCCACCAGCATGAACACCGATGCCTCGTCCTGCCAGTCGGTGGGCTGGTGGAAGAAATAGCGCACCACCACCGAATAGGTGAGGATGCACGACGTCACCAGCAGCGCAATCATGCCCAGGAACACGGCCACCCGGTGGTAGCCCTGCAGGAAGGCCGCCAGCCAGGCCACCGGGGCGCTGGCGGGGACGGCCGGGCGCGCGGCGGCCGCGCCGGGCATCTCGAAACCGTGGCTCATACGGTCTTCTCCGCCAGGGCCAGCAGCTTGGCGCAGCTGGCATTGCGGCCGGCGAAGTCCTTCCAGGCGGTATTGCGGGCGATGTCCTGCCACTTCTTGACGACCTCGGCATTCAGATCGACCACCTTGGCGCCCGCCTTCTGGTACACCTGAGCCACGGCGATATCGTCAGCCTGGGCGGCCTTGGTGGCGAACTGTTCCATCTCCGCGCCCACGGTCATGATGACCGCCTGCTGGTCCTTGGGCAGCTTGTCGAAGACGGCCTTGGACATCATCAGCGGTTCGAACATGTACCAGTAGGCTTTGTCACGGCCGGTGGTGAGGGCCTTGGCGACCTCTTCCAGGCGGAACGACATGAAGGACGTCGAGGAGGTCATCGCCGCATCCATGGCCCCGGTCTGCATGGCGGCATAGATTTCGTTGGAAGGCAGCGTGACCACGGCGGCGCCGGCTTCCTTCAGGATCAGGTCCATCTCGCGGGAGCCGCCGCGCACCTTCATGCCCTTGGCATCGGCAGGATCGACGATGGGCTTGCCGCGCGAAGCCACGCCGCCGGCCTGCCAGATCCAGCTGACGATGACCACGCCCTTCTCGCCCAGCACCCGGGCCAGCTCCTTGCCGACTTCGGCATTCTTCCAGGAGGCCCCCTGCTGGTAGGAGGTCACCAGGCCGGGCATCAGGCCGATATTGGTTTCCGGGACTTCGCCACCGGCATAGTTCAGCGGCACCAGCGACATGTCCAGCGCGCCCTTGCGCATGGCCGAGAACTGCGCGTTGGTCTTCATCAGCGATGAACCGGGATAGATCTCGAACTTCAGCGCGCCCTTGGTACGCTCGCTGACCTGCTGGGCAAACATGCGCACCAGACGATCGCGGAAATCGCCCTCTGTAATGGTGCCACCGGGAAACTGATGTGAAATCTTCAGGCTGGCCGATTGCGCCCAGGCGGACGGGATGGTGCTGGCAAGCGGTGCGGCGGCGAGTGCGCCAAGGAATTGGCGGCGGGTGAATGCGTTCATGCGGGTGTCTCCTCCAGGATTGATGGAACTACGTGTGTTTTTATGCTCTCATTGTGTATACAATTTCGTTTCAAACGCATACATTGTCAAGCATTAATCCTGTGGATCGCATTCCCTTTACAATGCTTGCTTTAAAGGCAACTTGATCATGGACAGCCCCAAGACCCGCTCCGAAACCCTGCGCGAATCGATAGAAGAGATGATTGCCGTGGGCAAGCTGGCACCTGGCCAGCATCTCGATGAAACCTCGCTGGCCGAGGAATTCGGGGTCTCGCGCACGCCCATCCGCGAGGCGCTGATCCAGCTGGCCTCGATGGGCATCGTCGAGATGCGGCCGCGCCGGGGCGCCATCGTGGCCGAGATCGGCCCGCAGCAATTGATCGAGATGTTCGAGGTGATGGCCGAATTCGAGGCCATGTGCGGCCGCCTGGCGGCGCGCCGGATGACGCCGGCCGAACATGCCGAGCTGCTGGCGGCGCACCAGGCCTGCCAGGCGGCCCGCGACGCCAGCGATCCGGACGCCTACTTCTACCTCAACGAAGCCTTCCACGACCACATCTACGCCGGCAGCCACAACGGTTTCCTGGCCGACCAGGCGCGCGCCCTGCACCGCCGCCTGCGGCCCTATCGGCGCCTGCAGTTGCGGGTGCGGGACCGCCTGAAGATGTCCTTCGACGAACACCAGGCCGCAGTCGATGCCATCATCGCCGGCGATGCCGAGAAGACGGTGGAGGTCCTGCGCCACCACATCATGATCCAGGGACAACGCTTTGCCGATCTGGTGGCGTCGCTGCACCAGCTGAAGTCAGCGGCCTGACTGCCTTCCCGCTTTCTTGAGATGACAAACGGCGCCCTCATAGGCTGGCTGTGGGTGAGGCTGATTTATAGACTGCGTTCGCTGGTGAAGTGGCGTTCACTGCCATCGAGTGGATCAATGAAGAAAAGGGAGCGGGCCAGCAGCTTCAGGGGGCGGTCGAGGTCATCGGCCACGCCCACCGGCACCGCGTGCGGGTAGAACAGGTCGTTGACGATGGGGATGCCCAGCGACGCCATGTGCACCCGCAGCTGATGACGCCGGCCGGTGACCGGTTCCAGCCGGTACAGGCCCAGCTCCCCGCGCTGTTCGATCAGGGAAATATGGGTTTCCGAATTGGGCGGGCCCTCGGCTTCATGCATCTTGAAGAACTGCTCGGGGATTTCCTCCACCCGGCTGCGATGCACACGCGGCAGCTCCAGGTCGGGCCGCAAAGGGGCAATGGCTTCGTAGACCTTGAACATGGCGCGCTGCTGGAACATCGACTGGTACTTGCCGCGGCTGGCCGGCTGGTGCGAAAAGACGATCACGCCTGCGGTCTCCCGGTCCAGTCGGTGGATGGGGACCAGGTCCTGCAGACCGGTGGCTTGCTTGAGCCGCACCAGCAGCGTCTCCTGCACGAAGCGCCCGGTCGGGATCACCGGCAGGAAATGCGGCTTGTCGGCCACCAGCAGGTGCTCGTCGAGGTGCAGGATCTTTTCCTCGACCGGGATGCGCGACTCGCCCTGGGGCAGTTCGCGGTAATAGAAAATGCAGTCGCCGCTGCGATAGGCTGACTCTGGACGCAGCGCTTCGCCGTGCTGGTTGCGCACCTCGCCGCGTAACAGGCGCTCGCGCCAGAGCGCGGCCGGCACGGCCGGAAAGCGTTCGGCCAGGAAGGACAGCATGTCGCGCCACGGCCCCGGCTGCAGCCACAGGTAGCTGGGCGAGAGGCCGTTGCGCATGGGTAGGGTCGGAGTAGGCCTCATGCGCCCTCCCCGCCGGACGCACTCTTCTTGCGGGCGGCGCGCCGGCGCCAGGCGACGACGCTGGCATTGGCCTCCAGATGGGCCAGCAACCTGGCGCGCTGGGCCTCGGTCAAGGGCAGGCTGTCGATCAGGGCTGGCCAGTGCGTCATGGCGCGGCCCACCGTCTCCACCAGCACCGCCTGCAACCTGGCTTCCGGCAGGCGCCACAGGTTGGCCAGCTGGCGCAGGATGGCGGGGGTGAGCAATTGCTTGCCCTTCTGCCCCGGCAGGAAGGCCAGTGCGTGCCCATCGCCGCCGACATAGGCGGCATAGGCCACGATGTCATAGGCCGGCGACAGGGAGGCGGCCTGGGGCGTGTGGTAGAGCAGGCTGAAGTTCTTCAGGTGGGCGTCGAAGTTGCCCAGCAGTTCGTTGACCTTGATCCGTCGCAGCAACTCGTAGACATCCTCGACCCCGCGCGTGCTGCGCTCGGCCAGCACCACACCGAGGGCGGCATAGGTCCCGACGTACTTGGCGCCCGGTGCGGTGCCGGTAATCTGGGCGAAATCCTCCATGTGCAGGCGCTCGGTGGGAGTGGGCGCATCGCGGTCGAAGCGCTGTACCAGCAGGAAACGGCTGGCATCGTTGCGCAGCCCGAAGGGCAGGTGATCGGCGATGGCCGACAGGGGCTCCAGGCTGAAACTGCAGGTATTCACACCGGCCGCGGCGGCCAGCGTCAGGGACGAGAATTCCACCTGCGGCATGTTGGGATAGTCGGTGGCCGGCAGCTTGGCGATGAAATGGCTGCCGTGGCTGTCTTTGGAGCGCATCACGTAGCGCCCACCCGCCTCCTTCACCAGGGCCAGCTTGGGCTGCACGCCGGAGAGCGATTCCCCGCCCGGCACCGGCAACTGGCCGGAACTCATTTCGTAGCTGTCATGCCCCTGCCCCAAGAGCCTGCCCATTCCCCGCTCGTCCAGTTCTTCGGCCAAGGCTGAGACGTCGCCGGGCAAGTCCCGACCGCAATAGGCCAGCAGGCCGAATTCGTCATCCGGCGCCAGACCGGCGCGCTGGATCAGGTGCTTGCGCAACTGGCCTTCGGGCAAGAGGTTCTGGAAGAACGGCGGCAATCCGCCGCGCCCGTCACCCCGATTAACGGCCAGGGTGGGGTCGAGCAACTGAGCCAGGGTACGCTCCTCGGTGGAGGCCTGGTAGAGCTGGGAGAGTACCGGCCGCTGCGGTCCCAGCAGGGCGTAGGCATCATCGAAGCGGAAATAGCAGCGACCGTCATCCAGCGCGAACAGCGAGCCCACCTCAGTCTGGCCCAGGCGGATGCGCAACGAACGCAACATGCTCATGCCTCGCCTCCCCCGCCCATCAGTGCCTGCAGGCGCTGGCCCAGTTCGGTATGACTGCCCGCCCCCTGACTCTCGGCCGCCCGCTGGCTGGCCGCCTGACGGGGCAGGAGCAACAGGTCCAGGTCCAGCTCATCACACAGGGCCAGCAACTTGACCAGCTCGATGTTGCCGCGCCCGGTTTCCAGCGCCAGCAAGGTGTTGCGATGCATGCCGGTACGCGCCGCCAGTTCGATGGCCGTCAGCCCCTGCTCCTTGCGGGCGGTGCGGATGCGCTGGCCGATGTCTTGCAGGTTGGTCATCTTTTAACCCAATAAAATAGGCTTTATTCCATAAGTCCATTATATTGGTCACGCGATAAATGACAAGACTATTTAATTATACTTTTTACTTATTGCCTAATTTATTGTGATTTTTTGACGAAATGAAGTGGCTTTCAGCGCTGGCCACTCCGCCCGGGCTCGGAGCGGGGAGATATAGCGCCACACTTACCTCAAGTGAAGCATCAGGCAGGCCAAAAAAATCGCAGCCCGGAGACTGCGATTTTCAAAAGTCTGTAAAAGCACTCAGGCGGTGGTATTGACGTTGCGGCCAATGTTGGGATTGGCCGGCAACTGCGGCAATGCCTGGAGCATACCGACAGCTGCGGCCGCCTGGCTGTCCAGCGCCTTCTTCAGGACCAGCATGTTGACTGAGTCCGAAGTCTGCGCCGAGGCCAGGCTGGTGGCCACCGATGCGATTTGGTTGATATCCATGTATCTCTCCTTTTGGGGGAAACCGAACCAGAAAATCTCGGGCCCGGTGCTTCAATTACGGCATTGAATCGTGTTTCTTTACGTCAATCAAGAATTTTTTTACAGGTGTTGTCATCTCTGCCACGCAAAAAAATCGCACCCCGAGGGGTGCGATCAAGTGATGCCATTCGCTGAGCGCCATCCGGCGCCCTGTCTGGCTAGACGATGGTGTTGATGATGCGGCCGATATTGATATTGGCCGGTAGGCGCGCCACGGTCGTGGCTGCACCGATCACATCATCCACCGCCGTCTTGGCGACCTTGCCAAGATCAATGCCGACGGACTGCGCCGCCTTGTCGGCCAGCCAGGCCGTTGCTGCGCCGCTGGCGAGCGTTGCTAGCTCCATATGAAACTCCTTGTGTGAACTGCAACGGGGCCATGACGCGGCCTGCCCGTCCGTGTTTCCAGATTCCCCCCTGCACGGCGGTACAGGCTTTACGTCATGGGTGAATGTGTTAGCGGCAGCCGGGCAGCGTCCCTTGACGGTGATTACCCCTTCCTTACCCGCTTTTGCACTTGTAAACCGGGTAGCGAAGCCATTCAGTTGGGCGCAGCCGGGGGCGGAGCGGGAGTGGTCACCACGGGGGCCAGTTGTTCATAGACCGAACTGGCAATGCGCGAGAGTTCCGGGCGGGCGAGACTGCCCGAGAGGGCGTAGCCGAACTGGCCGTCGATCCAGTAGAAGACGTTGACGCGGCCTTCCTGGGCGAAACGGAAGCCCGTCTCGTGGTTCTGCACCTGGTCGTGCGAGACATACAGGGTGAGCCGCTGACCGGCCGCATCCTGGTACATGAACTGTGCCACCGGCCCGCTCTGGCCGGGCAACAAGCGACCGCCGATCAGGTCATAGCCCAGCGGGGCCAGCTTGGGCGCGCGCACATTGGCGCCCAGCCGGCGCGACAGCCAGGTCACCAGGGCCTGCTCCTGGTCGGCGCCGACCTCCACCGGGCGCCGCAGGTCGGCGCTGAAGACGGTATGGGCCACTGCAGCCTGGCGTGCCAGCATCACCGGGGCGGAGGCCACGAGAGTGCGCGCATTGCCGCCGGCACTCAGGTCACGCAGGTACCAGCCGCCCAGGCCACCGGCCAGGGTCAACAGCAGCATGGCGGCGTAGCGCCACCAGAGCGCGCTATTGGCGGCGTTGGACGCTGCACCGTGATCACGACGGCGATATTCTTCGCCGCCTGCCAGCACCGCAGCAGCCAGGCGCGGGGGTAGTGCCTCTTCCAGCACCGGGTCGTAGTGCGCATGCAAGGCGCGATTCTGGGCGCGCCAGGCACGCACCTGCTGCAACTCCGCGGCGTGGGCCGGGTCCTGCTCCAGCCAGGCGGCGATTTCGCCGGCGCGCGATGCCGGCAACTGGCCGTCGGCATAGGCATGCAGCTCTTCTTCGGAAATTGCCGGGGTCTTCATTTCACCACCTTCAGGGTCGAGCCGGCGCTACCCAGCGCACCCAGGCCACCTGCCCCGTCCATCGCGTGGCGCAGGCGCTCGCGGGCGCGTGACAGGCGCGACATGACGGTACCGGTCGGTATGCCCAGGGTCACTGCGACATCCTCGTAACGCATTTCTTCCAGCACCACCAGCAACAGGACTTCACGCTGTTCGGCCGGCAGCGCCTGCAGGGCCGCTTCCAGGTCCAGCGCCAGCCCCTGGTCGGTAGCCGGAGCGGGGGCCGCGATGGTCTCGGCTTGCTCCAGTTCCAGTTCCACTGTATTGAGCACCGGCTTGCGGCGCTGGTCGGCATGCAGGTTGTGCATGATGGCGAACAGCCAGGGACGCATGTCGGCGCCGCGCTTCCAGCTGTCGCGCTTTTGCCAGGCGCGTTCCAGCGTGTCCTGCACCAGATCGTCGGCGCCCTCGCGTTCACCGGTCAGGGCGCGGGCGTAGCGGCGCAGGCGCGGCAGGCAGGCGAGCATGGCTTGCTCGTCGGCCTGTCGTTCGCGCTGTTGCCGTTCCAGCCTGGCCTTGCGTCCGAACATGGGGCGCTCCCGATGCCTGATGCCTCAGATCAGGGCTTGACCACGTGCCAGATGTCCTTGAAGTTGTCGCCGGTGCGCTCACCGGGTTTCTTGTCGGCTTCATACAGGTACAGCGGCTTGCCCTGATAGGCCAGCTGGGCGCTGCCGTCGTCGCGCGTCACGGTGGAATACGGTGCAGCGGGCATGCCCATGGGTGCCACCGGCGGCCACAGCTTGGCGCACGGGCCATTGCAGACGCTCTTGCCGCTGTTGGCGGTGTCCTTGTCGAAGGTATAGACGGTCATGCCGTTGGCATCGACCAGGATGCCGTCCATGGTCTTGACGCCAGCGCTCTGGGCGGAGGCGGTCAGGGATGCCGAGGCGCAGGCCAGGGCCAGCAGGGAGGTCGCAAGCAGTCTCATGTCATTTCCTTTTCTTGGTGGGGTTACAGGTTACGGGTTACGCGTTATGCCATACCCATGCCGACGTATACGAGGCCGGCCCCTGCATTATTCCCGTCCCTGCAAAAAATATTTTTACCTGAGCCGTACCGCGCCGCACCCTCAGCGGCTGACGGTCTCGCGTTGCATCGGTGCCAGCAGGGCCAGCAGCCGGTTCTGGGTGTGCGAGGGGATGCCGTTGGCGTCCATGGCCAGTTGCAGGTCTTCCACCAGGGCATTGAAGTCGGCGTTGCTGAGCTTGAGGCCCTGGTGCACTTCGCGCATGGGGTCACCCGTGTAGATGCAGCCACCGCCGCTCAACTGGCAGAACTGTTCCACCAGCTTCTGCTTGACGCGCTCGATATTGGACTCGGCAAACGTATGCTTGATGCGCCGATCGGCCAGCATGTTGGCCATGAAGTCATCCACCACCTTCTGCAGCACCGGCAAGCCGCCCAGGGCGCGGTAGAGGCTGTCGTCCGGCGGCGTCTGCGCCCGGGCCGCGCCCATTGTGGCGGCCAGGGCCAGGGCGGCGGCGACGCGCGCTATCTGCTGTCTCATCATGGCTGCTCCTCGCGATCAGAATCCGGCTTGCAGCGACAGATAGGCGCCGCGCTGCCGCTTGGGGTTGTAGACGGTGATGTCGCCCAGCGCCACGTAGGCCAGGGTCACCGAAAGGTTCTTGCCGGGGAACCAGGCCAGGAAGGCATCGTAGTAATCCTTTTCATGGTCGGCCGCGAGGTTGCGCGGCTTCATGCGATATTCCACGCCCAGCGCCAGCTTACGATTGATCAGGTAGGCCGCCGAGAACTCGCCCATGGGCTGGTAGCGGTCGCCCAGGTCACCGCCGAAGCCGAGCAGACCCATCTGGTTGGCCTTGGTCAGGCGCAGTGTGCCATTGAGCAGCAGGCTCTGGTCCAGCAGGATCTTGGTGGCAGAGAGATAGTAGTCGATGCCGGCATCACTGGCCGCGCCCAGTTGCCTGACGCTGGTCACCGCGCCCAGGCCGCCGATGCCATTGTTGCGCTTGAACATGACCCCGGCCGCCAGCTGCGGCAGCCAGCGATCCTGGTCGTAGACGGCGTCACCGGCCAGCTTGAGCTTGATGCCCACGATATCCTGGCTGATCTTGAGGTCGGCCAGCGGGGCCAGGCTGCCATACAGTTCCTGCTTGTTCAGCGACAGCTCGACCCGGTCCATGATGCCTACGGCCACGCCATAGGATCTCAGGGTGTAATCCTGGGTCGAGAGATAGGTGTAGTGGGCATTGGCGCCGTAGCTGTCGCGGGTACCGTAGCCGGTGATCAGCGCCCAGGGCGTGAGTCCGCCGCCACCGGCGCCTTCGACCTGGATCACGCCGCCGGTGGCGAGGAGCTTGCCCAGGTCGGGCATCCAGCGCCGGCCCTCGTCCGCGTCCGCAGCCGAGGTGGGAGCTGCGGCGGCAGCAGCGGCGGCGCGCATGGCCTGGGCCGCCTTCTGCTGCCGGCCCAGGACCCAGGCCTCGCGCTCGGCATCGCTCATCTGCGCCAGTACCGGCGTGGCCAGCGTGGCCAGCAGCGCCAGCGCGCCGCCCCTGATGGTGTTGTTCATACTGCTTCCCCCTGCCCGTCTTTTCTGCTCGTCATCGTTGCCGCCCGACCCGCGCCGACACTCATACCGCCATGTTTTCGGACTGGTCCACGATCTCCGGCGCACGCCAGTGTTGCAGCCATTCCAGGAAACGCTCGACCGGCATGGGCTTGCCCATGAAATAGCCCTGTCCCTGGTCGCAGCCCATCTGCCGCAACAGGAACCAGACTTCCTGGCTCTCCACCCCTTCGGCCACCACCCGCAGTCCCAGGTTATGGCCCAGGTCGATGGTGGAGCGCACGATCTTGGCATCGTCCTGGTCCTGCGCCATCTTCATCACGAACGACTTGTCGATCTTCAGCTCGCGTACCGGCAGGCGCTTGAGATAGGCCAGCGAGGAATAGCCCGTACCGAAATCATCGATGCTCAGGGCAAAGCCCATGGCTGCGAGGCGGTCCAGGGTGTTCTGGGCGCGCGCCGGATCGTCCATGATGGCGCTTTCAGTGATTTCCAGACATAGCGCGGCCGGCGTGAGCCCATGGCGCTCCAGGATGGCGCCGAAGGTGGCCGGCAGTTCCTGGTCCAGCAGATCGCGGGTGGACAGGTTGACCGAAAACTTGAGCCGGATGTCGTTGCGGCGCAATTCAGCCGACAGGGCGGCGACCTTTTCCATCATCCACGTGGTCAGCATGCGGATGAAGCCGGTGGTCTCGGCGAAGGGAATGAAGTTATCCGGGCCGATGAAGCCTTTTTCCGGATGCATCCAGCGCACCAGCGCCTCGGCCCCGAACACCTCGCCGGAGGCCAGGTTCAGCTTGGGTTGCAGGTACAGCATGAATTCATCGCGTTCCAGGGCGCGTCGCAGTTCGGAGAGTAGCGACAGGCTTTCCTGGCTGCTGCGATCAATGGCCGGGTCGTAGACCACCACACCGCTCCCCTTGCGCTTGGCGGTGTACATTGCCACTTCGACACGACTGAGCAGCACGTCGCTGCTGTGGCCGTGGTCCGGATAGCCGGCGATGCCGATGCCGGCGCCCAGGTCCACGGTCTGCTCCTGCAGCGACAGCGGCTGCTCCAACGCGCGCAGGATGTGCGCGGCCTGCGCCAGGGCCCCTTCCAGGTCCGCCTGCGGCAACAGCACGGCAAACTCGTCGCCGCCCAGTCGTGCCACCTTGGCATCCGGGTACAGCAATTGCTCCGACAGCCGCAACGCCACCTGGCGCAACAGGTCATCACCGAAGTGGTGTCCCAGCACGTCGTTGACCTGCTGGAAGCGGTCCAGGTCCATCATCAGGATGTGGCAACTGCCGCCCCTCTTTTCGGCTGCCGCCATGGCCTCGCGCAGCAGGTCGGCAAACTGCACCCGGTTGGGCAGGCCGGTCAACTGGTCCTGGTAAGCCAGCCGGCTGATCTTCAGTTCGCGCTTGGCCATCTCGCCCCGCATGGTTTCGAAAGCCGCACCCAGGCGGCCGATCTCGTCCTGGCGCCGGATGTACAGGCCCTCGCTGTAGTCGCCCGCCCCCAGGCGCTTGGCCACACCGGCCAGATCGCGCAGCGGACTGGTGATGCGCCTGGCCATCACGGCGCTGGCCACGGCCGCTCCCAGCACGCCCAGCACCGTAATGCTGAGCAGGATCAGCTGCAGACGCCGGTAAGGCGCCACCGCTTCGCTGACCGAACGCTGCAGCACCGCCACCGCCTCCTGGCCGTTGCTGGCGTGGGCCAGCGGCAGCAGGCGGGCGCGGTACTGGTTACCATCGATCTGCAGATCGGCGGGCCCGGCGGTGCGTCCGTCGCCGACCTCGCGGACCAGCATCCGTGCCTGTGGCTGCGGCAGGGTCGAGACATCGGCCGACCAATCGGACCTGCCGCGTTGCCGGACCAGGATGGATACCTGCAGTTGCGACAGCGCGCGCATGTCATTGACCAGTTCGCGATCCACCGGGAAGCCCATCACCACCCAGGCGATGGTGACCGGCGCCTTGATCGGCACGGCCACGATCTGGAACAGGTTGTCGCCCACCACCGCGCTCTCGGCGGCACCATTGGCGTTGTCCTTGTCGGCCTTGCGCACCAGCTCCAGGCTGCTGCGCTGCAGGTCGGTGTCGGGATATTCCTGGGTGGAGGCACGGATATGGCCATCGGTGCCGATCAGCATGGCCATGGATGCACCGATGCGCGCCCCGTGGTTGGCCAGCACCGAGCCGATGGTGTCATGGTCGTCGGTGCCAATGGCTTGGCGGAAGCCGAAGTCGGACGCCAGCAGCCTGGCGCCCTGCGTCAGCTTCTGGGCGTTCTGGTCCAGCAGGCGCGTGAAGACGCGCTCGCCGATCACCAGTTCATCGCTGATAGCGCTGCGCGCATTGCGGTCGATGGCGGTACGGATCGCCACGAATCCGGCCAGTTGCACCACCACGATGAGGATGATGAACAACGCGACGATCTTGCTTTCCAGACGGTAGAGACGCACTCTTGCCCCGTTTCCTTGCTTGTCGTGGAGGACACCGCGCTACAGCGGCACCGCCTTGACGTTGAGTTTGATGGTGGCGCGGCCCTCGCCCTGCACTTCCAGCGGCTGCTGCACCGCCGCCTGGTTCGGGCCCATGGTGAAGTACCAGGCCTTGAGCGTGTAGCGGCCATTGCCCAGGCCATCCAGCTGGACCGTGCCACGGTGATCGGTCACGCCGAAATGCGGGGTATTGACCACCTGCACATAGGCCACCATCTCGTCATGGATATTGCATCCCAGCACCACGGTACCGGCCTTGTCGAACACCACCGGGCTGCCCGGTACGCCGGAATACAGCTTCAGCTCGAAGGTCTTGGCCGGCGAAAACGAATAGACGTGATGCCGTACATTGTCGTGATTGGGAAACAGGATGGGCGTACCGGTCTGCACCACCGTCACCAGGGGAATGAAGGTCTTGTTTTTCTGCTCGATCTCGATCTGGCGCGGCGCCTTGGCCGGCGCGGCCGCGCCGCCGACTGGCTCGGCATACACCACGGCGTTGGGCACCACTTGCCCGGCACTGTCCAGTACCTGCACCGCGACCCCCGCGTGGGCCTCCACGGCGCAGACCGCACTGCCCCACAATGTGAGCGCCCTGACGATGGCCGCAGCCCGGCGACGCATGTTCTTTTTATGCATATCCCTGTGATAGAAGAATGGTGGAGCCGGAAGCCCGCCGGACCAGCCACTTTTGTGGCCCGACCGGGCAGTTTCCCCCCTTCACCCGGCACTATACGGAAGCCCCTCAACATTCATATAGGGAAGTTTCTGAATTGCCACAAGGAAATATCTCGCGCGGCCGGTCGGCCTCCATCCCTCTGCCTGTCGTGCCAGCACCCTGCGTGTGCCTCCAGGCTATCGATTATGCCTGTGAATCAGCGCGCGCAGAGGTCAGGTAACCGATCACGGCCGGCAGAATTTCCGGCCGTACGCTACCGGGCGAGAGACCGCCGGGGCCGGTCAGGACCACGGCGTTGATCAGCGCCTTGAGCATGCGCTGCAGGACGAAGGTCGCCACGTCCAGATCGGGCGGCGTGATGCTGCTGCGATGCTTTTCCAGCACGCGCCGGATGGCGTCGAAGAAGCGCTGACGGATCTCGCTCGATACCGGCAGATTGTAGGCCGGGAATTCTTCTTCCAGGATGCGGTTCAGTTCCGGCTCCAGCAGGTGCGCCGCCACCAGGGCACCGACCAACTTGTCGAAATCCTCATGCAGGCTGCCGGCGGCATCGATGTGCGCCACCACGTCCTCGAACAGCGCCAGCATGCGCGAGACATGACGTTCGCGCAGCGCGAAGATGAGTGCGTCCTTGTTGGGAAAATACTGGTACAGCGAGCCCACGCTGATACCGGCCGATTCGGCCACGAGATTGGTGTTGGTCTTGGCATAGCCACGCTCGACCAGCACACGCGACATGGCATCGAGAATGGTGTCGACCATCGCCCGCGAACGCGCCTGGCGTGGTTCTTTTCTGGGTTGCAGTTTCATTGGCAGCTTTGGTAAGGAATTCGCCCGCCCCCGACGCGAATTCACAACATGAGTGATTGTTCGTATATCCAAGTATAATACGGAAAATGAGTTTTTACTCGCCCCGCCCCCGGATGGTACTCGTAAATCCAGGCGAGCGCTTGGCGCCGGATCGAACCGGCGCACCAGCATCCCATGCGTGTGGCCTGCTGCACAGGCATCAGCGGGTCGCAAAACTCACAAAAGAACTCGTATCGCCAAATACCTCTTCGTGGAGAATTCTATGAAACGCATCACGTCGCCCGGGCTACGGCCACGGGCGATCGCCACTCGTGTCGTGGCGACCGCCCTGCTGGGCGCGCTCGGTTTGTCAGGTTGTGCCAGCTTCGAAGGCATCGGCAGTGACAAGCAGCTCGCCCAGGCCCGCGATTTCGCGACCCAGCGCAGTCTGTCGGATCCCAATCCCGGCGCGCCCGACGGCCAGTGGCCGGGGAGCGACTGGGTGCGCCAGTTCGGCGACGCCCAGTTGACCGCCCTGATCGAAGAAGCCCTGGCTGCCAGCCCCAGCCTGCAGCAGGCGCGTGCCCGCATCGGCGCGGCCACAGCCCTGGCCGAATCGCGCGGCGCGCCGCTGCTGCCCAGCGTGGATGCGCAGGCCTCGTTCACGCGCAACCAGTTCTCCAGCACCTCGATCTACCCGCCGCCGTATGGCGGCAACTGGTATAACGAAAAGAAGGCCGGCCTCAACGTCGGCTATGAGCTCGACCTGTGGAACAAGAACCAGGCCGCCCTGGAACAGGCCATCTCCAGCGAGAAAGCCGCCCAGGCCAGCGAACAGGAAGCGCGCCTGGCCCTGACCGCCTCCATCGTCTCGGTCTACAGCCAGCTGGCGGCGCAGTATGCGCTGCACGACATCCTGCAGCGCACGGTCGATCAGCGTACTTCCCTGGAAAAGATCACCGCCGATCGCGTGCGCACCGGCCTGGATAGCCAGATCGAGCGCAACCAGTCGCGCAGCAGCAGCGCCGAGGCACGCGCCCAGCTGGAACAGAGCGAAGGCCAGATCATCCTGCTGCGCCAGCAACTGGGCGCCCTGAGCGGCAAGGGGCCGGACCGCGGCCTGCAACTGGCACCGCCCTCCCTGCAGAACCTGGCCACGCCCGGCCTGCCGGCGGACCTGCCGCTGAACCTCATGGGTCGCCGTCCCGACATCGTGGCCGCACGCTGGCAGGTGGAAGCCGCCAGCCAGGGCATCACCGTGGCCAAGGCGCGCTTCTACCCGGATATCAATCTCTCGGCGATGATCGGCTTCGACAGCCTGATCGACAGCAACCCCTTCACGGCCGCCAGCAAGAGCATCGCCTTTGGACCGGCCATCTCGCTGCCGATCTTCGAGGGCGGCGCGCTCCGGGCCGGACTCAAGGGCGAATACGCCAACTACGAGCTGGCCGTGGCGACCTACAACAAGGCGCTCAACGATGCCTATGCCGACGTGGCACGCCAGATCGCGGCGATCCACTCGACCGAGCGCCAACTGCCGATTCGCGACGAGGCCCTGCAAGCAGCCGAACGCGCCTACCAGCTGGCACGCGAGCGTTATCGACTGGGACTGGTCTCGCAACTGACGCTGCTGTCGGCCGAGACCGCCGTGCTGGGTCAACGCCAGTCCATGGTGGCGCTGCAGGCGCAGCGCCGCGAACAGCAGGTGGCGCTGTACAAGGCGCTGGGTGGCGGTTTCGACGCCCAGCAGGCCGGGCTGGCCTATGGTCAGCCGCAACAGCCGTCGCAGCAGCAACGCTGAAGCAGGCCCGCCACAGATCTGCATGACATCCCGACATTGAATCCAGCCTGGTGGCCGGTCTCTCCACTGATCCGCCGACCACCGGGACGGCGTGCCGCAACAGCGACGCGCCGATTGACCGCCTACAAAAAGATAGAACGGAGTCCTCCATGAGTGACAGCACCACCCAAAACAATGCGCCAGCCAACGGCAATGGAAATGAAAATGGAAACGGCAATGGCAAGCGCAAACGCCAGTTGATTTTGCTGACCCTGCTGCTGCTGGTGATCGCGGTTGCCTGCTTCCTGTACTGGTTCCTGCATGCACGCTTCTTCGAAGAAACCGACGACGCCTATGTCGGCGGCAATGTGGTGCAGATTTCCGCCCAGGTGGGCGGCACCGTAGTGGCCGTGAAGGCCGACGATACCCAGATCGTCAAGGCCGGCCAGCCGCTGGTGGCGCTGGACGCCGCCGACACCAGGCTGGCACTGGATCAGGCCCAGGCTGCACTGGCGCAGGCGGTGCGCCAGACGCGCCAGCTGTTCCTCAACAACGATACCCTGGCCGCCAACGTCGCCGCCGCCGACTCCAACCTGGCCCGCGCTCGCGAAGACCTGCAACGCCGCCAGGCCGGCCTGGCTTCCGGCGCGGTCTCGCAGGAAGACGTCTCGCACGCCCGTGACGCCGTCAAGAGTGCCAGCGCCGCCCTGGACCAGGCACGCGCCGCCGCCGCCGCCAACCGTGCCCTGACCGACCACACCAGCGTCACCGAGCACCCCAACGTGCTGCAGGCCGCCACCGCCGTGCGCAATGCCTACCTGAACTACGCCCGCGTCAATATCGTGGCGCCGGTCTCGGGCTTCGTCTCCAAGCGTTCGGTGCAAGTCGGCCAGCGCATCGCCGCCGGCAACCCGCTGATGGCCATCGTGCCGCTGGAACAGATCTGGATCGACGCCAACTTCAAGGAAAGCCAGTTGCAGCACATCCGCATCGGCCAGCCGGTGGAAGTGATCGCCGACGTCTATGGCTCCAGCGTCAAGTACAAGGGCACCGTGATCGGTTTCTCGGCCGGCACCGGCGGCGCCTTCTCGCTGCTGCCTGCGCAGAACGCCACCGGCAACTGGATCAAGGTGGTGCAGCGCGTGCCGGTGCGCATCGCGCTGGACCCGGAACAGGTGCGCGCCCATCCGCTGCGCATCGGCCTGTCCACTACGGCCACCGTCGATATCCACGGCGACGGCCGCGCGCTGGAAGCGGTGCCGACCAATTACCAGACCGATGTCTATGACGACCTGGGCAAGCAGGCCGACAGCATCGTCGAGCGCATCATCAGCGACAACGCAAGTGGTTTGCCGCAAGCCCGCAAGAGCAAGGCTGCGGCCACGCCGGCTGCCGTCCCGCATACCTGAGACCATGCCGCTGCAATCACTGGACAATGACGGAGCCCCATGGCCAACAGCCCTACTCCCCCAAAACCCTACACGCCACCGCCACCGCTGACCGGCGCCAACCTGGTGCTGGGCACCCTGTCGGTGTCGCTGGCGGTGTTCATGAACGTGCTGGACTCGTCCATCGCCAACGTCGCCATTCCGACCATCTCGGGCAACCTGGGCGTGTCGGTCGATGAAGGCACCTGGGTCATCACCTCCTTCGCGGCCGCCAATGCCATCTCGATCCCCTTGACCGGCTGGCTCACCCAGCGGCTGGGCGCGGTGCGCCTGTTCGTCACCTCGGTGCTGCTGTTCGTGGTGGCGTCCTGGCTGTGCGGACTGGCGCCCACGCTGCCCATCCTGCTAGCCGCCCGCGTGCTGCAAGGCCTGGTGGCCGGCCCCATGGTGCCGCTGTCGCAATCGCTGCTGCTGGGGGCCTACCCCAAGTCGCGGGCCTCGTTCGCCCTGGCGCTATGGGGCATGACTGCCGTGGTGGCGCCGGTGGCCGGGCCGGCGCTGGGCGGCTGGATCACCGACAGCTATACCTGGCCCTGGATCTTCTACATCAACATCCCGGTGGGCCTGATCGCGGCCGGCATCACGCTGGCCATCTACCGCTCGCGCGAAACGCCCACCCACAAGCTGCCCATCGACAGGATCGGGCTGGCACTGCTGGTGACCTGGGTGGCGGCCTTCCAGATCATGCTGGACAAGGGCAAGGATCTGGACTGGTTCGCCTCGCCCACCATCGTCACGCTGGGCATCATTGCCCTGGTGGCGTTTGCCTACTTCGTGGTGTGGGAACTCAACAATGACCACCCGGTGGTGGACCTGCGCCTGTTCGGCCGGCGCAATTTCGCCGGCGGCACCATTGCCATTTCGATCGGCTATGGCGTGTTCTTCGGCAACCTGGTGATCCTGCCGCAGTGGCTGCAGCAATACCTGGGCTACCGCTCCATCGATTCGGGACTGTCGACCGCACCGATCGGGATTTTCGCGGTGATCCTGATGCCGCTGATCGGGCGCTTCCTGCCGCTGGTGGATGCGCGCAAGGTGGCCACGGCGTCCTTCATCGGCTTTGCCATCGTGTTCTGGCTGCGCTCGCGCTACAACCTGCAGGTGGACCAGATGACGGTGATCCTGCCCACGCTGCTGCAGGGCATCCCGACGGCCATGTTCTTCGTGCCGCTGACGGTGCTGCTGCTGTCGGGCCTGCCACCCGAACGCATCCCGGCGGCCGCCGGCCTGTCGTCCTTCGTGCGGGTGTTCTGTGGTGCGGTCGGCACCTCGATCTCCACCACCGCCTGGAACAACCGCAGCATCATGCACCACGCGCAGCTGACCGAGCATGCCACGCCCTACAGCCCCTGGCTGCAGGAAACGCTCAACAACATCAGCAGCACCCTGGGCCTGAATGCCGAGCAGAGCGCCGCCATGCTGGAGCGGACCATCACCTTCCAGGCCGCCATGCTGGGCATCAACGACATCTTCTTTGTGTCGGCTGTGATTTTCCTGGTGATCATCCCGCTGATCTGGATCATCAAGCCATCCAAGGGCGGTGCCGGCGCGGCCGAAGCTTCGGCGGCGCACTAGGGCCTAGGGCCTGTTCACACTCAATCTGCGAGATGCGTTGGCCCCAGAAGGCGTGGTGGCAAGGCGCGCGTCAGGGCTGGTGGTGGTGCCACCAGCCCTGACGTGCAACGCCGCCAGCGCGCCTTCTGGCGCCAACCCTCCGGGAGAGGCCGCCAAGCGTCGCCTGCCGTTGTTGCAGCTCCTTGCCGTAGCACCACTACGGCGCGTCGCTGCGCCTAGGCAGACAACGCTTGGCGACCTCTCGCACTCGTAGATTGAGTGTGAACAGGCCCTGGCCCGGCTACCGCAGCCGGGCCAGCCCATGCTGCAGGCGGATGATGTCGATCAGCTTGCGCAAGGCCGGATGGGCATGACGCCGGCTGCTGTAGTACATGTGGAAGGGCTCGCTGGGTGCAGCCCATTCAGGCAGCAGCACTTCCAGCGCCCCCTCTTCGATGTCCTTTCTGATCCTGGCCTCCAGCAGATAGGCAATACCGACCCCGGCCCGGGCGGCGGCGATGGTGGCCGCCGTATTGTTGATCGTCACCAGGCCCGGCACGCGGATGCGCTGCTGGTGCTTGCCACGGCCGAACTCCCACTTGTAGCTGGAATTGTCCCCCAGCAGCAGTTGCAGGCAGTTATGCTGCGCCAGGTCCTCCAGCGTCTGCGGACGGCCGCAGCGCTGCAGATAGTCCGGCGAGGCCGCCGCCACCCAGCGGTGGGCGCGCGTCAAGGGCGCCGTCACCATGCCTTCCGGCACGTAGTGTCCGTAGCGGATGCCAGCGTCATAGCCTTCGCTGACGATGTCGATGGGCCGGTCATCCACCACCACGGTGAGCTTGACCTTGGGGCATTGCCGGACGAACTCGGGGATGGCCGGCTCGATCAGCAGATGCGCGGCATCGGCAAAGACATTGATGCGCAACTCCCCCAGGCTGCCCGCCGCTGCGCTTTCCAGCACACCCAGCGCAGCACCGATCTTCTCGAAACCCTCCTCCAGGCGCAGCGCCAGTTCGCTGCCGGCCGCCGTCGGCGAGACCGCCCGGCTGGAGCGGTACAGCAGGCGGGTGGACAGCCGCTCCTCCAGCCGCTTCATGGCATGGCTGGTGGCCGAAGGGGTCAGGCCCAGCTGGATGGCAGCGGCCTTGAAACTGCCGGTCCGCAAGATCGTGACAAATACCCGCAAATCCGAAAAATCCACATGATCCAGCAAGGACATGAATGAACTCCATTCACTTCATGAATTAATGATGTGCATGTTAAACCATCCTCCCGCTGCCGTGACGCAGGGTATAAATACGGTTTCACCGCCCGCAGGCGCCCGCACGGGCCGGACAACACCCACGCAAAGGATGAGCAACATGAAATCAAGAACGTTTGGCCGCACCGGTGCGGAAGTATCGGAGATCGGATTCGGCGCCTGGGCCATCGGCGGCTCCTGGGGCGACGTCTCCAGCCAGGACGCCAAGGCGGCCCTGCATGCGGCGCTGGACAGCGGCGTCACGTTCATCGATACCGCCGACGTCTATGGCGATGGCCGCTCCGAGCAACTGATCGCCCAGGTCCTCAAGGAACGTGGTGGCCAGCGCCCCTTCGTCGCCACCAAGGCCGGCCGCCGCCTGTCGCCCCATGTCGCCAGCGGCTACACGCGCGAGAACCTGGGCGCCTTCGTCGAGCGCTCGCTGCGCAACCTGGAGGTGGAATGCCTGGATCTGGTGCAGCTGCACTGCCCGCCGCCGGAGGTCTATTACCAGCAGGAAGTCTTCGGCTACCTGGATGACCTGGTCAGTGCCGGCAAGATCGCCCACTACGGCGTTTCGGTGGAGAAGGTGGAAGAAGGCCTGAAGGCCATCGAATACCCGAACGTGAAATCGATCCAGATCATCTTCAACATCTTCCGCCAGCGTCCGCTGTCGCTGTTCCTGGATGAGGCGCAGCGCCGCGACATCGCCGTCATCGCCCGGGTGCCGCTGGCTTCGGGCCTCCTGACCGGCAAGATGTCGGCGCAGACCACCTTTGCCGCCGATGACCACCGCCACTTCAATCGCCATGGCGAAGCCTTCGATGTCGGCGAGACCTTCTCCGGCGTACCGTACGAAGTTGCGCTGGCGGCCGTCGAGAAGATTCGCGCGCTGGTGCCGGAAGGCGTATCGATGGCGCAGTTCGCGCTGCGCTGGATTCTCATGGAAAGCGGCATCAGCACCGTCATCCCCGGCGCGCGCAATGTCCAGCAGGCGCAATCCAACAGCGCCGCCAGCGGACTGCCGCCGATCCAGGCCGACGTGATGCAGGCGCTGTGGCAGCTTTATCTGGATGACATCGCGCCCTACGTGCATCACCGCTGGTAAGCTTTGACCCCTGCCCGTCACCCCCCTACAAGAACATAAGGACAACATGACACCCATCAAACTCGCCATCGCCGGCGTCGGCAAGATCGTCTATGACCAGCACGCCCCGGCCATCGCCGGCAACCCGGATTTCCAGCTGGTCGCCACGGCCAGCCGCAACCACAGCATCGACGGCGTGACCGCCTTCAAGACCATGGCCGAGATGCTGGATTCCGGCACGCAGATCGATGCCATCTCGCTGTGCATGCCACCGCAGTATCGCTATGAAGCGGCCCACCAGGCGCTACTCGCCGGCAAGCACGTGTTCCTGGAAAAGCCGCCCGGCGCCACGCTGTCGGAAGTCGAATCGCTCAAGGCGCTGGCGGCCGAACAGGGCGTGACGCTCTTCGCCAGTTGGCACTCGCGCCATGCACCGGCGGTGCAGGTGCTCAAGCGCCACCTGGAGCAACACGCACCGCGCCGGGTCGAAGTGATCTGGCGCGAAGACGTCCGCCACTGGCACCCCGACCAGGAATGGATCTGGCAACCGGGCGGTCTGGGCGTGTTCGATCCGGGCATCAATGCCTTGTCCATCGTTACCGAGATCCTGCCGCAGCCTATGTTCCTCAAACAGGCCACGCTGGAAGTGCCGGCCAACCGCCAGACCCCGATCGCCGCGCGACTGGCCTTCACCGATGCCCTGGCTACGGATGTGCAAGCCGACTTCGACTGGCGCCAGACCGGCGAGCAGACCTGGGATATCGTGATCGACACCGCGAGCACGCATCTGCATCTCAAGAAGGGTGGGCATGAATTATGGATCGACCAGGCGCCGAGCGAGCTGCCGGTGGAAGGTGAATATCCTTCGCTGTACGCCCATTTCTGCCAACTGATCCGGAACAAGTCCTCGGATGTGGACGTGGCACCGCTGCGCCATGTGGCCGATGCCTTCATGCTGGGGGAGCATGTGGTGACGGATGCGTTTGTCTAAAATGGCCCTCTTGGCTTGACCTCATTGCTAACGCAGCACCGACGGCCCTGATTGGGCCGTTTTTTTTTCGTCTGCCGCCCGGCGGTTACGCAATCAAAAAAACAAATCCCGGGAGGAACGAGCCGCAGATCCCTTCCTACAAATCGTCGTTTAGCGATGGGACTATTTGACGGCACGGATTATTTTCTTCGCTTTTCGGAATGGAGAAAATCATGGCAAACGCCATCATTTGCAAGGGCGACTCGACGTCGCACGGCGGTACCGTTTTGGAGGGATTCGCGACACTCAATGTGCTCGGCAAGAACGCAGCCGGCGTAGGCCATATGGTCTTATGCCCAAAGTGCAAGGGCAGTTTCCCGATCGTTCAAGGCGCCGAGAACGTCAGCTACCTCGGCAAACCCGTCGCTGTGGAGGGCATGAAGACATCGTGCGGCGCCGAACTGCAAGCGAGCCAGTCAAGCGTTCGAATCGGTACCGGCAGCAGAGCAGCCACCGCTCAGAAATCGCCACACGAATCTCGCGACGAGATCACCGAACACTGGTACAGCTTGGAGGGGGAAGATGGCACTCCAATCGAAGGCTATCGCTTTGACGTGTATCAAAACGAGAAACTCATGGCACATCAGGCCAGTTTCTCAGAAGGAAGAAGCACAGTCTTTACCGGCGAAAATTCAAGCATGGTGCTATGGCTAGCCAAAGAAGGGGGGCAGCCATGAACGAAAAGACGACAGAAACAAACCAGAAACCCATCGATCCAGAGGTCCGACTTCTAGCCGCTATTGCTTATGGGGAATCATCTACCCAGAACAACGCCGATGAGATGTATGCGCTTGCCAGCATTCTAAAAAGACAACGGGATGCGCGACGCTATTCGTCAATGGCTGAATTTGTTCGTGGAGAGTCGAGTTTCAGTTATGTCGTAAGTGACGGGAACCCGCGATTTCAGAAATTCAAAGGTGCCACGGATGCACAGGTTCTGATAGATCCGGCGATGAAGATTGCGGTCGCAGCGGCGGAGAATGCGCTAGCGAATGGTCCAGACAGATCAAACGGCGCATGGTTCTGGGACGGAGCGGATATCAAAAAGAACTATGAAACACACTTCAAGGTGAAGAATGGCATCCGATTTACTCACTCCTCACACAACATCTACTCCCTCAAGGAATCCTCGAAGTTGGTCATAAAATACAAGACAACCAAAAAAACTGTAGACGGGAAGTCCACCATTCAAAAGGAAGAAATCTACCGGTACGACCATATTTATCAATCGACCGCAGCCCACGGAGGAACAATTTTTTGGAAGCAAAATCCCGATTATCTGAAATACACAAAGGCAAAGGAACATAAGTGAGGCTGCTTCTATTCTCACTCTCTCTGCTCTCGATTCCAGATCCCGTCTCAGCTGCCGCCGTTCCGTCGGAAAACCTCATCAAGAGTTGCCTCCATGCGAAGGCGCTGCCACCTATTTCGCAACTAGAAATCGAAACGACCGAGATTTTCTTTCAGCCCGATTATCGGCCCGGTTATTCGACCGAGTACGTCGTCTTTCGCGGCAAGGAAGTGGGTTACGCCACCTCCCGGCGCGGCGGAGCAATCCTGTATGACGGAAGACTTCACCTTATCCGAAGGGCCACCACGTTGGCGCTAACCAGGTCCAGGCAGAAACCGGAAGTCCGTCTTGAGCTGGCGGGCTGGTCTCTGATACGAGAGGGCCGGGACGAGTATCTCTGCGTAGTTGATCATTTCGATGGACTCGGACGTAGCGGAAGCTTCCAGAAGGTCAGATATGCCTACTTGCTGAACACGCGGAAGAACGGAGGACTCTTCTTCGTCGATGGTCTGGTGGACTGAAATTCACCCTTGCCCAGCCAGACCCTCATCGACATTTGCCAGCAAGCGGGCAGTCCCTGACGAGCTTGTCTTTCCTTCCGCTCATCCTGAAACAAAAAGGGCTGACCTGCAGGTCAGCCCTCCAATTCATTCAACGCCATCAAGCGCCATGCCGGAATTTACGCTGTCAGGATGCGATGATGGAAGCGCAGATGATCTTCCGCAAAGCTCTGGATGAAGTAATACCCGTGGTCGTAACCCTCGTGCCGGCGCAGCGTCAACGGCTGTGAGGCCTCGCGGCAGGCGGCCTCGAAGCGTTCCGGCAGCAGTTGCTCCAGCAGGAATTTGTCGGCCAGGCCCTGGTCGATCAGGATGCCCTGCGGGAAGGGAGCGTAGAGCTTGCGCATCAGTTCGCTGGCGTCATGCTGCTGCCAGCTTTCCTGATCCGGGCCGAGGTAGTTGCCAAAGGCCTTCTGGCCCCAGGGGCAGTGCAGCGGCGCCGCAATCGGCGCAAAGGCCGAGACCGAGCGGTAGAGATCGCGATGACGCAAGGCCAGCGTGAGCGCGCCATGCCCGCCCATGGAATGGCCGAAGATGCCCATGCGCTGCGGGTCGGCCGGGAAATTCTCCAGCACGGCCTGGCGCAGGTCATCCACCACATAGCTCTCCATGCGGTAATGCCGATCCCACGGTGCCTGGGTGGCATCGAGGTAGAAACCCGCCCCTACGCCGAAATCCCAGCTATCGCTTTCACCCGCAAGGCCTGCTCCGCGCGGGCTGGTGTCCGACGTCACCAGGATCATGCCCAGCTCGGCCGCCACGCGTTGCGCACCAGCCTTGATCATGAAGGTTTCTTCGGTACAGGTCAGTCCGGCCAGGTAGAACAGCACCGGCAGCTTGCCGCCGGTACGGGCCTGCGGTGGCACGAAGACCGAGAACCGCATGTCCAGGCCGATGGCCGGAGAGGCATGGCGGTAATAGCCCTGCACGCCGCCGAAACAGCCGTGCTCGGAGAGTTTCTCCAGCATCGCGCTCTCCTCAGAACTCGACCACGGAGCGGATCGATTCACCGCTCTTCATCAGGTCGAAGCCTTCATTGATGCGTTCCAGGGGCAGCTTGTGCGTGATCAGGTCGTCGATGTTGAGCTTGCCTTCCATGTACCAGTCCACGATCTTGGGCACGTCGGTACGACCGCGCGCGCCGCCGAAGGCCGAGCCCTTCCAGACACGGCCGGTCACCAGCTGGAACGGACGGGTGGAGATTTCCTGGCCGGCTGCTGCCACGCCGATGATGATGGACTGACCCCAACCCTTGTGGCAGCACTCCAGCGACTGGCGCATGGTGGTGGTGTTGCCGATGCACTCGAAGCTGTAGTCGGCGCCGCCGTCGGTCATGCCGATGATGGCATCGACCACGTTGGGGACATCCTTGGGATTGATGAAGTCGGTCATGCCGAACTTGCGGGCCATGGCTTCACGCGCCGGGTTCAGGTCCACGCCGATGATCTTGTTGGCGCCGACCATCTTGGCCGCCTGGATCACGTTCAAGCCAATACCGCCCAAGCCGAACACCACCACGTTGGCACCCGCCTCCACCTTGGCGGTGAACAGCACGGCGCCCACACCGGTGGTGACGCCACAGCCGATGTAGCAGACCTTGTCGAAGGGGGCGTCGGAGCGGATCTTGGCCAGGGCTATTTCCGGGACCACGATGTAGTTGGAGAAGGTCGAGGTGCCCATGTAGTGGAACAGGGGCTTGCCGTCCAGCGAGAAGCGGCTGGTGGCGTCGGGCATCAGGCCGCGGCCCTGGGTGGCGCGGATGGCCTGGCACAGGTTGGTTTTCTGCGAAAGGCAGAACTTGCACTCGCGGCATTCCGGGGTGTACAGGGGGATGACGTGGTCGTCCTTCTTGAGCGACTTCACGCCCGGGCCGACGTCGACCACCACGCCCGCGCCTTCATGGCCGAGGATGGCGGGGAAGATGCCCTCCGGGTCGGCGCCGGAGAGGGTGTAGTAGTCGGTATGGCAGATGCCGGTGGCCTTGATCTCGACCAGGACTTCGCCGGCCTTGGGGCCGCCGAGTTCGACTTCCTCGATGGTCAAGGGCTTGCCTGCCTGCCATGCTACCGCGGCTCTTGTCTTCATGGGATGGGTCCTTTTCTTGGTAATGGGAGTAATGCGCCCTGCCCGCCTCCGGCCGGTGGCGAGCAGGCATGTTCAGGTACGGTTGTCCTGGGCGCGGTATTATCGCATTGCAAACGAAAATGCATGCACACGGCGACCAAGGTGAATTTCGATGGATCATCTTAATGCCATAACAAGTGAAAATTTCCGTCTGACATGAAAAACCTGCTGTCGCGTTGCCGACGGCGCGCCACCTTAATGACAAAGCCCTTGGCTTGCGGTAAGGTTGCTACAAAACAAACGATAGCCGGGGACGGCCAAGGCGCCACGGGCGCGATGCGGGTTCAGAACAGCACAACAGTAAAAATAGCAAAACAGCGAAAAGAGCAAAAACAGCAACGGTGGCAATCGGGGCAACAGGCGCAGATGGCCCTTCCAACGACAAGCATCTGCCGGCAATGGTCTGGTAGTAGGCAACATGACAAGGCGCGGATCAGCGCAGCAGTATGGGGGATGGCATACTGTCATCCTGCGTATCTCGCAGTGGGGGCATCCACGTAATTTTGGCGTAAGCAAGAGTCACTATGGTGACCGCCTGCGGCTTGGCGCGGCCCCCTGCACGGGCAGGAGCCATGCGGATTGCGTGAGAGGGCTGTCGAAACGGTCGTCCGGCAGGCGTCGGGCGAATGAGCGCGCAGCGGTCAGCTGCCTAACGACAGGGTGATGTGATATTGCTCACATGGGAAAACAGAACAAATCGCCAGGACGCACGGGTTACACCCTGAAGACCTTGTTGCTCTTCGTCGGCTTCGTCGGGTCCTTCATCGTGGTGCAGACTTGGTGGGAAATCCGCCAGGACCGCCAGTTGACCATCGATGCCGAACGGGCCAGTTCGATGGCGGCCGTGCGCAGCGTGCAGGAGCATGCCGAGCGTGTCTTCGGCGACCTGGACCAGCTGCTGTGGAACACCGCCGAGAACATCCACGCCGCCGGCCCCGACCTGCTGGACGACGACCAGGCCCTGTACCGCCTGCTGTCGGAGATGCAGCAGCGCCTGCCCACGGTGATGGTGCTGCGCTATCTGGACCGCAATGGCAACACCCGCGCCAGTTCGCTGCGTGCTTTCGATACCACCAGCATCCCGGATGATCGCAAGCTGACCTATGTGGACGGCAACCCCACACGCCCTACCCTGTTCGTCGGCCAGCTCATGCGCAGCCGCTACAACCGCGAACTGGTCCTGCCGGTGGCGATGAATCTGTATGACCGCAGCGCGCGTCCGATCGGCCTGCTGGTGGCCGAACTGCGGGCCGCTACCTTCTTCGATTTCTACAAGCGCATCACCAACTTTGAGGCCATCGTCTCGCTGCGGACCGAAAGCGGCTCGATGATGCTGCGGTCGCCCTTTGAAGAGCGCTGGCTCAGCATCAACCTGGCCGACGCCAAGAGCATGGGGCGCATCCGTGCCGGCGCCGAGGAAGGCGCCTTCGAGGAAATCTCCCACCTGACCGGCGAATCGCTGCTGTTCTCCTACAAGCGGCTGGAGAAGTGGTCGCTGGTGGCGGTCTATGCGCGCCGCATGGAAGACGTGCTGGCGCCCTGGCGCAGTCGCACCGAGAACCGCATCCTGCTGACCACCGGCATCCTCGGCTTCATCCTGATCGCGCTGATTTCCTTCCTGGTGTACTACCGCTACCAACGTCGCCTGGACCATGCGCTATCTGCCAGCGAATATCGCTACCGCAAGCTCTACGAGGAGGGCAGCGATCCCATCGTGCTGATTTCATCGGAGCTGCGCTACCTGGACTGCAATGCGGCCGCGCTGCGTTTCTTCGGGGTCCCGGACAAGGAACGCATCATCGGCCGCAAGGTCGGCCTGTTCTCCCGCCAGAAGGCCAGGACCGCCGATCAGCCCGATATCGATGAGCTGGTCGGCCGCGTACTCTCGGGCCAGCCGCAGCAGTTCGAGTGGGTGACCGTGCGCCGTAACAAGATCATCCATACCGACGTCACCCTGAACCGCGCCGAATTCGAACGCGGTTATGCGATCTTCGCCATCCTGCGCGACATCAGTGCCCGCAAGCGCGCCGAACTGCTACAGAGCGAACAGAACCGGGTGCTGCACATGGTCATGGCCGACGAAGACCTGGACGGCATCCTCCACGAGATCGTCGGCTTTGCCGATGCCCAGATTCCCTATGGCGCCAGTTGCGTGATGTTGGTCAATGAACAGGCTTCCCACTTCACCTCGGTGTTGAGCCGCCGCTATCCGCCACGCCTGTTGCGAGCCTTGCAGGGCATGCCGATCCGGCACGGCTGCGGCGTGGGGGCGGAGGCGGCCCTGCGCCGTGGCCCCTGCATCGTGACCGATATCGCGCGGGATCCGGTGACCGAGCATCTGCGGGTGTTGATCGACGTGGAAATCTATCCCTCCTGCGGCGCCTGGCCCATCATCGGCAAGGAGGGCCAGCTGCTGGGCGTGTTCGCGGCACTGCTCAAGGAAAACCAGGCACCCAGCAATGAATACCTGCAACTGGCCAATATCGCGGCCGACCTGGCCAGCGTGGCCATCGAAAGCCGTCGCGCCGACGAACGCATCCGCCACCTGGCGCACTACGATGAACTGACGGGCCTGCCCAATCGCTTCCTGTGCACCCAGCACGTGTCCAATGCCATCACCCACGCCGAACACCGCAATGGCATGGTGGCGGTGCTGCTGATGGACCTGGACCGCTTCAAGAACATCAACGATACCTTCGGCCATGAAGCCGGCGAGGCGGTGCTGCAGGAAATCGCCCAGCGCTTCCGCAACAGCCTGCGCGAACTGGATATCCTCGCGCGCGTGGGCGGCGATGAGTTCATCGTGCTGGTGGATGACTTCGACGATCCGCTGCAACTGGGCGAGATCGCGCAGAAACTGCTTTCCGAGGCGCGCAAGCCCTTCATCATCGATGGCCAGGAGGCCATGCTCTCGGCCAGCATCGGCATCGCCACCTATCCCGGCGATGGCGACAATGCACAGACCCTGATCAAGAATGCCGACATCGCCATGTACCGCGCCAAGCACCACGGCAAGGACGACTATCGCTTCTTCTCCGACGAGGTCAATACCAATACGGTGGAGCGCATTGCGCTGGAGGCCGAGCTGCGCCGGGCCATCGAGCGTGCCGAGTTCGTGGTGCACTACCAGCCCAAGATCAACCTGGCCAGCGGCCACATCGTCGGTGCCGAGGCGCTGGTGCGCTGGCAACACCCGGTGCGCGGCCTGCTGCCGCCGGTGGAGTTCATTCCCTTGGCCGAAGAGACCCGCCTGATCGACCAGATCGGGCTGGTGGTGCTGGATGTGGCCTGCCGCGATATCGGCCTGATGCTGGAGCGCGATCTGGAATGCGGACGTATTTCCATCAACCTCACCGGCAGCCAGTTCGGCGACGAGCACCTGCTGGACGACATCAAGTCGGTGGTGGCGCGGCACGGCACACCACCGGCCTGCCTGGAATTCGAGATCACCGAAAGCATGGTGATGCACAATCGCGACCAGGCCATCGCCATCATGGACGGCATCCGCGCCGAGGGTTTCACCATCTCCATCGATGACTTCGGCACCGGCTATTCGTCGCTGGCCTACCTGAAGCGCTTCCCGGTCAATACGCTGAAGATCGACAAGTCCTTCATCAACGACATCCCCGACGACGCCAACAGCAGCGCCATCGTGCAGGCCATCATTGCCATGAGCCATGCCCTGAACCTGAAGGTGGTGACCGAAGGCGTGGAGACCGAGAAGCAGCTGCAGGCGCTGCGCGAGTTCGGCTCGGACGAATACCAGGGCTATTACTTCAGCAAGCCGGTGCCCTATGCCCAGTTCCTGCAGATGCTGCTGATGCAGCACCAGGTGCAGCGGCAGGCCGCGCAGCCGCTGATCGCCGAGGGCAGCCCACCGTAAGCGGCAGGCCGACCGCTGCCCTGTGCCCTGCCCTTACCGCGCCGTGCGCGCGCTGAGCCGGTCTACCTGGTAGAGCGAAGGGAACAGGCGTATCCACAGCAGCACGATGAGGACCGTGCCGATGCCACCGATCAGTACCGCGGGTACGGCGCCGAACCAGGCGGCGGTCACGCCGGACTCGAATTCACCCAACTGGTTGGAGGTGCCGATGAAGACCGAATTGACGGCCGAGACCCGGCCGCGCATGGCATCCGGAGTTTCCAGCTGGACGAAGGAAGAACGTACCACCACGCTGATCATGTCGGCCGCGCCGAGCACCGCCAGCGCGCCCAGCGACAGCGGGAACCAGCGTGACAGCCCGAAGACGATGGTCGCCAGGCCGAACACCCCCACCGCCATGAACATGGTGCGGCCCACGCGGCCGCCCAGGGGCCATCGCGCCAGCCACAGTGCCACCGCCAGCGCACCGGCGGCGGGCGCCGAGCGCAACAGGCCCAGGCCGACCGTGCCGGTATGCAGGATGTCATTGGCATAGACCGGCAGCAAGGCCGTCGCACCGCCCAGCAGGACCGCGAACATGTCCAGCGAAATGGCACCGAAGATGGCCGGCTTGCTGCGGATGAACGCCAGCCCGGCGAACACCGAAGACAGGCTGGCGCCGGTCGGCTTGGCCGTGGCGGCGGCAGCAGCGGTTGCCGACGCGGGTCGCCGGATCAGCGACAGCAGCAGGCTGCACAGGGCGAACAGGACGCAACTGCTGGCATACACCACGGCCGGTCCGGCCACATAGAGCAGGCCACCCAGCGCCGGTCCGATGATGATGGCGAACTGGGTGGCCGAGGCCGAACCGGCCACCGCGCCCGGCAAGGCCCTGGGCGACATCAGACTGGGCAGCAGGGCCGACATGGTCGGCTTGGAAAACGCGCGGCCGGCACCGATGACGGCGACGATGGCGAAGATCATCTCGCGATTGAGCCAGCCGCCGATGCTGCCCAGGGCCAGCGTGGCCGCGGCCAGGGCTTCCACCAATGCACTGACGCGGGCCACGTTGCGACGGTCGTGGCGATCGGCCACATGGCCTACCACGAATACCAGGAACAGCGAGGGGATGAACTGCACCAGTCCGACGATGCCCAGGTCGAAGGCGCTGTGGGTGAGCTGATAGACCTGCCAGCCCACCGCCACGATCTGCATCTGCAACGCGATGGTGGAAGCCACGCTGGCGCACCAGAACAATTTGAAGGGCGTGTGGCGATACAGGGGCTGCTGCGCGTCGCTGTCCGCGTCGGGCGGCTCGGTGGTGCTGGTGGATGACATGTCTGGATATGGAGTCTGGGCGAATTGGAACCGGCATCGCCCGTGGCGGCCGGCATGACGCTGGCGGTCTTGG
The DNA here is from genome assembly GCF_035644555.1 of Herbaspirillum sp. Classification (GTDB taxonomy): domain Bacteria; phylum Pseudomonadota; class Gammaproteobacteria; order Burkholderiales; family Burkholderiaceae_D; genus Herbaspirillum. The sequence goes on along the minus strand of NZ_DASQOH010000053.1, from coordinate 13,312 downwards.
CGCCGCTGCGGCCCTGCCCTGCAAGCCAGGACGGGCGCAGATATACTACCCGATCCCGCGCCCGCCGGCAGGAGCAGGCCACGGCCCGCAGCCGACGCAACTACAAGGAGAACCAATATGCAGTACCGCCAACTCGGCCGCACCGATATCAAGGTCAGCCAGATCACGCTGGGCACCATGACCTGGGGCGAACAGAACAGCGAAGCCGAAGCCCATTCGCAACTCGACCTGGCCGTCGAACATGGCATCAACCTGATCGACGTGGCCGAGATGTATCCGGTCCCTCCCAAGCCGGAAACCCAAGGCCTGACCGAGCGCTATCTCGGCACCTGGCTCAAGAAGTCCGGCCAGCGCGACCGTCTGCTCATCGCCACCAAATGCACCGGCCCGGCACGCAAGCCGCACAACCCGCGCCATATCCGCGGCGGCATCAACAACCTGGACCGCAAGGGCTTGACCGAGGCCTTGCATGGCAGCCTGGAACGCCTGCAACTGGATCACGTGGACCTGTACCAGCTGCACTGGCCGGACCGTAGTGTGAACAGCTTCGGCCAGCTCGGCTACCAGCACGTGGACGATGAGAGCACGGTGCCGGTCGAGGAGACGCTCAAGGTCCTGAGCGAATTCGTGAAGGCGGGCAAGATCCGCACCATCGGCCTGTCCAACGAAACCGCCTGGGGCGTGGCGCAATTCCTGCGCGCGGCCGAGCAGCACGGGCTGGAGCGCATAGTCACCATCCAGAATCCCTACAACCTGCTCAACCGCAGTTTCGAGATCAACCTGGCCGAGTTCGCCCATCGCGAGCAGGTCGGTCTGCTGGCCTATTCGCCGCTGGCCTTCGGCATGTTGAGCGGCAAGTATCTTGACGGCGCCCGTCCGGCCGGGGGTCGACTGACGCTGTTCGAGCGCTTTGCGCGCTACACCAATCCGCAAGCCGAACGCGCCACGGCCGAGTACGTCGCCCAGGCCCGCAAGCACGGCCTGGACCCCGCGCAGATGGCCCTGGCCTACGTCAACAGCCGTTCCTTCCTGACCTCCAACATCATTGGCGCCACCACGCTGGAACAGCTGCGCAGCAATATCGACAGCGCCCAGTTGGAGTTGAGCGAGGAAGTGCTGGCGGGGATCGAGGCAATCCATCGCACCCAGCCGAATCCGGCACCCTGATCCTTGCCTGACGGAACCAACAAAAAAACCGGCTACGCCGGTTTTTTTGTGTCATCACATCGCTCAAACGAGCAAGCAATTTTCAGTCGCCGCTACTTTCAGTGGCCACGGCCGCTTGCACCTGCTCCTCGCGGGCGCCGTAGCGCGCCGCCATCACCGCACACACCATCAACTGGATCTGGTGGAACAGCATCACCGGCAGCAGAACCATGCCGATGGCGCCGCTGGAGAACAGCACCTTGGCCATCGGTACGCCCGAGGCCAGGCTCTTCTTGGAGCCGCAGAAGACGATGGTGATCTCGTCTTCCTTGTTGAACCCGAGGCGGCGGCTGCCGAAGGTGGTGATGCCCATGATGATGGCCAGCAGCACGGCATTGATCACCAGCAGCGCCACCAGCATGGACACCGGCACCTGGTGCCACAATCCTTGCACCACGGCTTCGCTGAAGGCCACGTAGACCACCAGCAGAATGGAGCTCTGGTCGACGAACTTGAGCCAGGACTTGTTGCGTTCGATCCAGCGACCGATCCAGGGACGGACGATCTGGCCGGCCACGAAGGGCAGCAATAATTGATAAACGATTTTCAGGATCGAATCGAGCGAGGAATGTCCACCGCCGTCATGCGCCACCACCAGCACGCCCACCAGTAGTGGCGTCAGGAAAATGCCCAGCAGGTTGGAGGCCGAAGCTGCGCAGATGGCCGCAGGCACGTTGCCGCGTGCCACCGAGGTGAAGGCGATCGAAGACTGTACGGTGGAAGGCAGCACACACAGGAACAGCAGGCCCAGGTACAGCTCGGGCGTGATGAACTGCAGCAGCACGGGTTTCAACAACAGGCCGATCAGGGGAAACAGTGCAAAGGTGCAGAGCAATACCGTTACATGCAGCTTCCAGTGGGTGAAGCCGGCCACCACCGCCTCGCGCGAGAGCTTGGCGCCATGCATGAAGAACAGCAGGCCGATCATGAAGGTGGTCAGGCCATCGAAGGCCTCGGCCACCTGGCCGGTACAGGGAAGGAAGGATGCTGTGAGCACGACGGCCAGCAGCATCAGGGTCATGTTGTCGGGCAGGAAGCGGGGACGGGCCATGGCGGTATCGATTCTGTTGTATTGGTATGACCCGCGCCGCAGCGTGGGCAAACCGCCATTTTACGTGAGAGGCGCCGTCCCTTGCAGTACCGCAGGAGGCGATGCGGCTCAGGCCTTGCGCACGAATTCGGTCTTCAGGCCCATGGAGCCGAAGCCGTCGATCTTGCAGTCGATATCGTGGTCGCCCTCGACCAGGCGGATGTTCTTGACCTTGGTCCCCATCTTGACCACACCGCCGCCGCCCTTCAGTTTCAGGTCCTTGATGACGGTGACGGTATCGCCATCCTGCAGCACGTTGCCGGATGCATCGCGCCAGACGCGGGCCTGTTCGGCGGCAGGAGTCGCCTGGGCGCTCCATTCATGGCCGCATTCCGGGCAGACCAGCTGGTTGCCGTCCTCGTAGGTGAATTCGGACTGGCATTGGGGACAGGCTGGCAAGGTACTCATCAAAAACTCCGGCAATTAGCGTTAAAAGGCAGCGATTGTACTGCTTCAACCGCCAACTGCGCCATGATCCTGTTCATCTTCGCCATCGAAACATGAAAAAAACGGCAGATCCGCCTGGGCAGACCTGCCGTCCTTGGTGTTGACTTCGCTGCTGCGTCCCTGCTTACCAGCCCCAGAACATCAGCCACCAGGCGGTATTGACCAGGGCCAGGCCACCGATCAAGGGCAGCATCGCCAGCCATTGCCGGCTCCAGCCGTCGGCGTGGCGCGCGACCACCTTCCAGCACAGCCACAGGCTCCACAAGGTCATGGCAGCCAGCAAGGCAGCGCGCACATCATTGGCCCAATACACCGGCCAATGCTCGGCCCGCAACAGGCTGATGGTGGTCGCCGACAGGCCGATGAAGACGCCGCAACCGGCCAGCGGGATCAGGGCCTGCACCAGGTGGTTGAAGCGGCCCCATTCCCATTTGCCCAACAGCCGTGTGGCCAAAGCAAACATGAGCGCCACTCCGCTGCCCAGTACGAGGCCGGTAGTGAGGATGTAGCCGACCACCATGGCGCCATCCAGCCAGGTGAAGACATCGCTTTGCTGCGGGTAGTTGGTCAGCAGCCACCACGGCGCCTGGGTGCCGAAGGGCCACATGATGTCGCGGTCGATCAGCCAGGTGGCGATGTCCTGCTTGATGGCGATGAACCAGGGACTCACGGTCCAGTGGAAGGCGCCGATGGCGATGCCCAGCAGGCCGTACAGCACCAGCGCGCTTTCCCACAGGTTGTTGTGGGTCTTGCCGAATTGCACCACTTCTACCGCCGGAGGGCGGAAGGTCAGTGCGATGGCATCGCGGTGACCGCTGCAGCGCCCGCACATGTGGCAGTCGGAGGCGCCCTTCATGTTGCGCAGCGGCACCAGCGGTGCACAGTTGATCGGGATGATCTTGTGTTCGGGGTGATAGGACGCGCGCCAGGCCTCTTCATTGACCTTGTAGTGCAGTGGCGCCAGCTTGGCCAGCAGGCCAAAGACGCCATTGACCGGGCACAGGTACTTGCACCAGACGCGCTTGTCGCGGCCGTAGAGATAGCCGACGATCATGGCCCCCACGGTGGAACCGCCTAGCACCAGCAGTACCGCCTTGGGATACTGGTAGACGCTGACCATCTGGCCGTAGACGGTGGTCAGGGCGAACGCCACGAAGGGCCAGCCGCCCCAACGTATCCATTTGGGAATGGCCTTGCCGCGGCCGTGCTTGCTGGCGAATTCGGTGAGTGCACCTTCAGGACAGAGTACGCCACACCACACCCGCCCCATCAACACCATGCTCACCAGCACGAAAGGCCACCAGATGCCCCAGAAGGCGAACTGGGCGATCAGGGTCAAGTTGGACCACAGGTGGGCGGTTTCGTCAGGCAGAGGGAGGAACACCGGGACCAGGATCAGCAGCGCATACACGGCCACCACGATCCATTGCAGGCCTCGGATGAATGCGCCATTGCGGCGCATCCATTCTCCGGTACGCGTGAGCAGAGTCGGCGATTGCGTACAGGTCGTCATCAGGCTTCAGACTGCTTCTTGCCTCTTGCTCTTGGGCTGAGGCTGGGGTTTTCGATAGAGGGCCGAGCATACCACAGCCCAGTAGACCACATAGACGATCACCGACAGCAGCGCCGGACGGGCGCGGTAGCCGGTCAGCGTGGATACCAGGCTGCCCAGGGTGGTGGAGTCATCCAGCAGCATGGAGGTGTCCCACACCGGTGCGGTCAAGGTCATGGTCCAGTTGGCCGAGGCCAGCATGTCCGAGCTTTCCAGGATCACATCGAACAGCTTTTCCACGCCGGTGACCAGCAGACCCGCTGCCAGCAGCAACAGGATGACTTCGGTGACCTGGAAGAAACGGCGCCAGGAGAAGATCTTGCCGCCCAGCTGCAACAGGTAGAAGGTCAGGAAGGCCAACCCGAACCCGATCACGCCGGCCAGCACCAGCGAGGCCGTGCTGGCGTCCTGCTGGCCCAGGCCGATGCCGTACAGGAACACCGCGGTCTCGCTGCCTTCGCGGGCGATGGCCAGCATCACCAGCACGAACACGCCCCACCAGTTGCCACTCTCGTAGCTGGACTGCATGGAGTTTTCCATGTCCTTCTTGAGCGTGCGACCGTGCTTGCGCATCCAGAACACCATCTGCACGATCAGCACCGCCGCGATAAGCACGATGGCGATCTGGAACCAGGTCTGGGCGTCGCCCGAGAGCAGTTCCGAAAAGCCCAGCAGTGCCGCGCCCAGACCGGCTGCCAGCAGCACGCCGGCAGCCACGCCGCCCCACAGATAGGGGATGCCGCGGCGCGCGCTGACGTCACCGTTCTTCAGCCAGGCATACAGAATACCGACCACCAGAAGCGCCTCGACGCTCTCGCGCCAGACGATGAACATGACCTGTCCCATGAACTACCCTTCCCTAGAAACCTGGACTCCCTGCAACACCGCCGCCTACTTGGCGACGATCACGCCCTGCGGCATGTTGAGATGGAAGTCGTCGAAAAACTTGTACTCGCCCGGACGCAAGGGCGCGATCACCACGAAGGATTGCGCGCCGGGGGCCAGCACCTTTTCCTTGCGCAGTTCCACGCTCTCGAACTCGGCGGCGGACTTGCCGATGTTGTGCACCTCGATCTTGATGCGCTGACCGGCCGGCACTTCGATGCGCGGCGGAATCAGCTTGCCGTCCTGCATCTCCAGCTTGAAGGTCGGCAGGTCCGAGGCTTGTGCCTGCACGGCCGCGCCGAACAGGGTCAATGCCAGGAGGGACGAACGGACAATGCTTGCAATCATCGAAACTCCGAAAATCCTGAAAACGATAAAACCGGCGCGCCGCCATGGCAGCAGGCCGGAGTCGATGCACGGGCACCGGGCCAGCGGCCCGTGCTCCACGAGGGCTTAGTAGCCGCCCTTCTTGCCGATGCCGGCGAAGGTGAAGTCATAGGTCAGTTCGAAGGTCTTGAACCACGGACCGACACCGGTTTCCTTGTCCACGTGACGACCGAAGTGCGCGTGCTCGTTGGCCGCAGGCGAGGAGATGGTCAGCTTGAGCTTGTACTTGCCCGGACCTTCCAGCTTGACGTTGTCGCCGTAATGCGGGCCGTCGTTGGCGACCATGGGCATCATGTCGCCCTTGATGGACTTGCTGGAACCGACCTTGGTCAGTTCGTACTTGATGACCAGGTAGGGCATCCAGTCGCCTTCGGCAAAGCCGTTGGGGTTCTTGGCGACGGCCCGGATGTCGGCTTCCAGGTGGATGTCGGATTCCTCGGCCTTGCGCATCATGCCGTCCGGCTCCATCTTCACCGGCTGCAGGTAGACGGCGTTGACTTCGAAGCCGTTCTGGATCTGCGGCTTGCCGATGGGGTATTCAGCGGCCGAGGCTGCTCCGGCGAAGGACATGCTCAGCACAGCGGCGACGGCAAGTTTCTTGAAACCGATCATTGCGTATTCTCCTGGTGGTCAAATGATAATGATTAGCATTAAGTATATCATCGTTTGAGCCAGTCTTGCTTGCTTGCCTCTGCAATTTGCCAATGGGGTACCGAGCAAGGCATGGCAGACGAAGCGCCGGACGAAAAAAAGCCGCCCGAGGTGAATCGGGCGGCACCTGGCCGGCTTGACCGGCCCCGCCACGGGGCCGGAATGAGATTATGTCGTTCAGAACTCTTGCAGTTCCGGCTCCTTCTTGAGACTGGCGGAGGCCGATGCCGCTGCTGGCAGACGCGCCGCCCTGGGGGTCACATCCACGGCGGGCTTGGCCACAGCAGCCGCTGCCACGCCGACGGCCGCCCGCTGTTCCAGCTTGAACACCGCGACCACGCTTTCCAGCTTCTCGGCCTGCCCTTGCAGGGCCTGCGCTGCTGCGGCGGCTTCCTCTACCAGGGCGGCATTCTGCTGGGTGCCCTGATCCATCTGTGAGATAGCCTGGTTGACCTGGGAAATGCCGGTGCTCTGCTCTTCGCTGGCATCAGCGATATCGCCGACGATCTGGGTCACGCGCTGCACGCTGTCGACGATCTCGCTCATGGTGGTACCGGCCCGCTCGACCAGCTTGCTGCCGCTGCCGACCTTGTCCACGGAGTCGTCGATCAATTCCTTGATCTCCTTGGCAGCTGCTGCCGAGCGCTGGGCCAGCGAACGCACTTCCGAGGCGACCACGGCAAAGCCTCGCCCCTGCTCACCGGCACGGGCGGCTTCCACCGCCGCGTTGAGCGCCAGGATGTTGGTCTGGAAGGCAATGCCATCGATCACGGCGATGATGTCGACGATCTTGCGCGAGGAATCATTGATGGAATTCATCGTATCGACCACCTGCCGCACCACGTCGCCGCCTTGCGAAGCGATGTGTGACGCCGATTGCGCCAGTTCGTTGGCCTGACGGGCATTCTGGGTATTCTGCAGCACCACCGAGGTCAGTTGCTCCAGGCTGGACGCACTTTCCTCCAGCGCGGCCGCCTGCTGTTCGGTGCGCGCCGACAGGTCGGCATTGCCGGCGGCGATCTGGCGCGCGGCCACCGTCACCGAATCGGTTGAGCTGCGGGTGGTCGCCACCACATCCACGATGCGCGCCAGCAGCTTGTTGAAGGCGGCGGCGGTGCGGCCGATTTCATCCATGCGCTCCACCGGCACCGGGCGCGACAGGTCCAGGGTCTGGCTGACGTGTTCGAAGGTCTGCTGGATCTTGCCGAGGCTACGGATCACGCTGCGCAGCATCTGGATGCCGAGCACGGCGGTGAGCAATACCGCCACCACGATCACCGCGATCATGCTGCGCCATGCGAAGGCATAGGCCTGATCGCTCTCCTGCTTGACCGCGTCGATCATCTTGCGGCCGATCAGGATGTGGTCGTCGAAGCCCTTCTTGGCGGCCGCCGCCGAGATCGCCAGCGGAGTGCCGGCCTGCAGCGTGGCGCGTACGCCATCCATGTCGTTGGCATAGGCGGCCGCGAAGAACGGCACCAGGGCCTTGCGATAAGCCTCGATGTTGGCCTTGTCGGCCTGGATCAGGGCACGATCCTTGTCGTCGAAGATCAGGTCGCGCTCGTAGTGGGCGAACTCTTCGTCCAGCGCCTTGTTGGCGGCATCCACCGCCTTTTGCAGGGCGCTCTTGTCGGGCAGGTTGGCGAACACGGAAAGGCGATAGCCGGCCAGGCGCGAATCAGCCAGGTAGCCCTTGAGCAGGTTCAGGCTGTCCATGCCCGGGATGATGCGGTTCTGGATCAGCTCCAGCCGCTGCTGGGCACGCTGCAGTTGCCACAGGCCGCCGGCGCCGACGAACAGCAGCGCCAGCAGGGCCGTCGAGAGAGTGATGATGAGGCGCTTGGTAATGGTCATGATTGAAAATCCATCGATGAAAAATGAAATGGCCGGAACGGGCCGGCAGGTCAGGCAGGAAAACCGTGGGACCGGCCCGGCTCAGGCGGCCAGCGAGGTGGCCGGGCTCGGGGCGTCGAGCAGGTCGTGATGCTGGTGACAGAAGTCCAGCCCGGCGCGATAGCCGACGTCGAACAGCAGCTGCATGTTGGAACTGGACCAGTCCAAGACCTGCGGCCAATGCTGTGACGGTACGCCCCCCATCAGATCGACCTTGAGCACCTGCCGTCGCGCGGCACCGGTAAGCGGATCGCGGTTGTGCTCCAGTTCGAACAGGCGCTGCTCGGTCTTGGAGATCTTGACCAGCGGCGTGATGATGGAACGCACCCAGGCGTCGTAGAGATTGCGCGGCTTCCTGATCAGGCGGTCTTCGCCCAGGATGTCCAGCACCACCAGGGTATCGACCTCGCCGGCCGGTGCCACGCCAGTCTCGGGGTCGGTGATGAAGGGGGTGAAATTGAGCGTATCCAGTGCCGCGCCCTCGATGTAGTTTTCGCCGTCGATTTCGGTAGGCGCATACAGGAAGGGGAAGGACAGCGAAGCCCGGACATGGGCCGGGGTGATCTGGTCCTTGCCCCATATCTGCATGTGGTGGCGGTCGATATTGTAGGCGTTGATGAAGAACTCCGGCCTCATCGCCGCGACCGCACTGAAATCGATGGACTGTTCCAGGAACGGCAGATGGGCGCACAGACCCAGGCTGCCCGAATGCAGGTCCGAGGGTGACATGGCCGACATCAGCAGATGCATCCAGTCGTTCCACTTGGCCGAGGCGGCGGCGAAATGCTGCGTCAGCAGTTCGGCGAATGGGCTGGCGGCCAGGCCCGGCATGGGCGGAAAGTGGTTCAGCATCGACTCGCGATAGCTTTCGGCCTGGGCCCCGGGCTTCTTGAAGACCTTGTAGTTGACCGGAAACAGCTTGTAGATGCTGTCGGCCACCCCGACCTCGGCCCATTGCAGCAAGGCCTGGCGTGGCGTGGCATCGCGCGGCGCAGTCGCCAGCAGGCCCATGAGCACACCGGCACCGGAGGCGGAAATCACGTCAAACTCCACCCCCTGGTCGAGAAATGCCGCCAGCGCGCCGGCAATCAATGTCGAATTGGGCGCCCCACCCCCGATGACCAGCGCTTTCCTGCTTCGTCCTGGTGAAACTTTCATCGCACCCCCTGTTGTATTGGCGTTTTTGTGCAATGCACCGGAAGCACCGAACTGCCGCCACCCCTGATCGCGACCGCGTAACTATGAGCGTAACTTTTGTAGACATTCCGGTCGCACGTCGCGAATATAGCTTAACGGCAACGGCGTGATGCTGCACTGCGGGATTTTATTCCCGCATATCTGGCATTCAGAAATTTAATGAGGCAGGCAGGCAGTGGACGTGCGGCGCGTAATCGGCCGGGAGGCGATGAAGGGTGGCCTTTTGTCATTTTGGCGTAAGCAAACTGGGCTAACGCGAGCCAGAACCTGCGCGCGGCGCTGGCAGTCTCCTGCGCCAGGCCGTGGCGAAGCGGAACCGAAGCGGAGCCGGCCACGCCGGGCCTGCACGTGAGCAAACAGCAATGGATTTCTGTAACTTGCTATGTCAAACTTGCCGGACACAAAAGTGCCGTATCCAAAAAAACCAGGTTCCGCTTCTCTCATACGCATGTCCCGCCCCAGCATATTGATGGTCGATCCCAGTCCGGAGTCGGTGGAACTGGCGCGCTTCAGCCTTTGGCGCAGCAAGCTCGATTGCGCCTTCGGCTGGTTCGAGGATGCCGAGCACACCATGGAATCGCTGCTGAGCGAACAGGCGCAACGCCAGCCGGAAACCCTGCCCTTCCTGATCCTGCTGGAACCACGCCTGCCGCGCATGGAGGGGCTGGAACTGCTGCAGCTGCTGAGATCGCATCCGCATACCCAGGCCCTGCCGATCATCATGTTCGCCACTTCTTACGATGAAAACGATGCCGTCCGCTCACGCGCGGCGGGCGCCAACGATTACCTGGTGAAACCGGTCGATGCCCGCGAATTCATGCAGCTGGTAAGCCAGACCGTGACACGCTGGCTGCCCGCCGACAGCGCTGCCTGAGGCGAGGCTGGACGGGAAGTAAAACCGGGAGCTGGTCCGGCGCAGCCTACGGGCGCAGAAAAGACAAAAGGGTCCATCTTGCGATGGACCCTTCATATCTGGTGCGGCTGGCAGGAATCGAACCCACGACCCCTTGGTTCGTAGCCAAGTACTCTATCCAGCTGAGCTACAGCCGCGAAAAACAAAATTATAGCCGCAAGTCCCTGGCTTTGGGAAGCCCCTTGGCCAAAATTTCGTGCCTCCTCGGAAAACAACCGGTAACCGTTGGCAATTCCGGGCGGCACACCCCAGGTGACCGCAAGCCGGCCGGCGGCTATGATGGCATTCCCATCCACCCCGCCCTGCCCCATGCCCGACCAAGCCGACCTGGACCTGAACCGACAACAACGCATCCGCGAAGAAGAACGCGCCCGCATCGCCCGCGACCTGCATGACGAACTCGGTGCGCAACTGGTCGGCATCGGCATGGCACTGGGCCAGCTGCGCGAACGACTGGCCGGCGCGGAGCCCGGCAGCCCTGCGCTGCGGCAGGCCGACTATGCCCACCAGTTGCTGCAGCAGGCGCAGCAGAGCATGGAGCAGATCATCGACGACCTGCACCCTCCCATCGTCGAGTTCGGCCTGGTCGACGCCCTTTCCTGGCAGTGCCGTCAGGTGACGCGGCAGAGTGGCTTGCCGTGCAGCCTGCAAAGCCCGTCGACACTGCAGCTGGCCGATGAATTCCTGGTGCTGGGGCTGTTGCGCATAGCGCGGGAAGCGCTCAGCAATGCGGTGCGCCATGCCAAGGCCAGCCAGATCCGGGTAGAACTGGCACTGGCCGAGGGCGTGCTGGACCTGTCCATCAGTGACAATGGACAGGGCTTCGACACCGCGCTGGCGGCCACACATGGCCACGGCCTGCGCAATATGCGCCAGCGCGCACAGGCGCTCGGCGGCAATCTGACGCTGCAGCGCGGCACCGACGGCGGCAGCGTGATCCTGGTCAGGGTGCCTGTCGCTCCCTGAGCGAACGCTATAGAATACGGCCTCGCGCAGCCCACCGGCTGAAGCCGCCCGTCGCACGTCCAGAAGAGTCACGCATTCCGCCCATGAGCAAGAAAGCCACTGCCGCCATCAAGGTCCTGATCGCCGACGACCACGCCATCGTGCGCGAAGGTCTGCGCCAGATCTGTGCCGGCAGCAAGGACATCGTCGTGGCCGGCCATGCGGCCAACGGGCTGGAAGCGATCAAGCTGGCGCGCGAGGGCAATGGCGATGTCCTGCTGCTGGATATCGTCCTGCCCGACCGCAATGGCATCGACATCCTCAAGCAGATCCGCAAGGAACAGCCCGAGCTGCCAATCCTGATCCTGTCCATCCATCGCGAGGACCAGTACGCCATCCGCGCCCTCAAGGCCGGCGCCGCCGGCTTCCTCAACAAGCAGGCGGCGCCGGCCGAACTGCTGGCGGCCATCCGCCAGGCTGCTTCCGGGCGCAAATACGTCAGCCCCTCGCTGGCGCAGGAACTGGCCACCCAGATCGGCTTCGACCATGACACGCCCTTGCACGAGACCCTGTCCGACCGCGAGTACCAGACCATGGTCATGATCGCCTCCGGCAAAACCGTCAGCGATATCGCCGCCGAGCTGCTGCTCTCGGTCAAGACCATCAGCATGTATCGCTCGCGGGTACTGGCCAAGATGAAGATGCGCCACAACGCCGAGCTGACCCATTACGCCCTCAAGAACAACCTGGTGGAATAAAAGAGACAGCCAGGCCCGCTTTGGCTGATGCGGGCCTTTTCTCCCCCTATTAAACGCATCCCCGGCGATAGCGCTGACGTACAATTAGTTGTCATTTTGTCCCTCTGCTGCAGGAGGCTGACAACAGACAGTCGACAGCGGGGAACCTGTCGGCGTCTGCGGGTGATCCGTCGGTCCGACGCGGCATTCAAGCAATGCCCGGGTGCGCCGATACCGTAAGGAACTTCCTGTCGCAAACCGACATACACACCAACAATATAGTCAGCCGGCATGACCAAGAAACCGACCACGCTCACGCCTGTCGAGATCGCCCGAGAAGCTTTCCAGAGACTGGGGGCGCGGCGCATCGCGCCCACTCCCGACGCATACCGCATCGCCTACGAGGAGATCCAGGGCGATGCGCCGGGCGTCTCGCCGGAGGCCGTGCTCGGCAATTTCGCCACCAAGCTGTCCCGCCAGCCGGGAGAGAACGGCCTGCTCGGCACGCGCCTGGTACGCGCCCGCGAAAACGGCGACTGGAGCGAATTCGAGCGCCAGCTCATCGAGTTCGCCGATGCCAACTGGCAAAGCCGCCCCATCGTCCCGGCCGCGCCGGTAGTCCCGCACGGCGAACTGGTGCCCATCGACCTGGAACGCCAGTTCATCCGCGACAGCAAAAAGGAGAAGATGCTGCGCGAAATGCTGGCACGGGTGCTGGTATTCAACCTGCCCTCGCTGCTCTCGACCGCGCCTGAGCTGGCCAACGAATCACGCGACAGCGGCCAGGATCTCAAGACCGCCTTTTCGGAACAGGCGATGAACGACATCATCGCCCGCGTCAAGCAACTGAGCTTCCAGATCGAACTCAAGACCGACGACATGGCGCAGCAGCAGGATCTGCTGATGCGCCTGTTCCAGTTGCTGCTGGAAAACATCAACGGCCTGCTGGAACAGGGCTCCTGGCTGTCCAGCCAGATCGAGACGGTGCAAAGCCTGATTGCCGGGCCGCTCAGCAGCACCTCGCTGGCCGACGCCACCAAGAACCTCAAGGAAGTGATCTACAAGCAGGGCCTGCTGAAGAACACCCTGTCCGAGGAAAAGGTGGTGGTCAAGAACATGATGCTGACCTTTGTGGATCGGCTCTCGGCGATGGTCTCCACCACCGACAACTACCAGCGCACCATTCGTGGCTTCTCGCAGCAGATCAGTCAGGCCGGCAATATCGCCGACCTCAACAGCGTGCTCAGCGAGATCATGAGCGAAACCCAGAAGGCGCAGGAAGAAGCGACCCGTTCGCGCGACGCCATGGAAGATGCGCGCCAGGAAGTGGAAAAGGCCGAAGATCGCATCCACACCCTGGAGCAGCAGTTGCAGCAGATGGGCGAACTGGTGCGCGAGGACCAGCTGAC